>JAKAIB010000064.1 GCA_021814605.1 Pseudomonadota bacterium
CGCAGCTCGGTGCCGGGCGGCCGCGGTTCGCCCGCACCCTGATCGACGATCCGGCGCTGTTCGCCGCGCTGCGCCGGGCGCACCGCACGCTGCTCGATGCCGCCGACCCGCTGCAGGCGCAGGCATCGTGGACCGAGACGTTCGGCGACCTGCTGCGGCGGCACGCCCGGCCCGGCCCGGTGCGCGAACCGGGCGCGGCGCACCGCGCGGTGGCACGGGCGCGCGAACTGCTGCACGGCGCCGGCCCGCTCACCCTGGAGGCGATCGCCCGCGAGGTCGGACTGAGTCCGTGGCAGCTCAGCCGCACGTTCCGGCGCGAGACCGGGATGTCGCTGCCGGCGTACCGCAACCATGTCCGGCTGGCGCAGGCGCGACAGGCACTGCGCTCGCGCCGTTCGCTGGCCGAGGTCGCGGCGCTGCTGGGGTTCGCCGACCAGGCGCACTTCACCCGCCAGTTCAAGCGCGCCTTCGGCATCACTCCCGGCCGCTACCGCGCCCAGGTCTGACGCCGCAGCAGCGCAAAACCGTTCAAGACGGCGGCGGCGCGACCGGGTAGGCTGGGTCGCGATGGCTCCGCAACCCATTCCCACCCGAGGCACCGAACTGCTGCACGGCGCGCGCGACACCGTGCCGCTGCTGCTCGGCGCAGCCCCGTTCGGGCTGATCTTCGGCACGCTCGCCGCCGGCGGCGTGCTGGGCGCCGGCGGCGCGCTGGCGATGTCGGCGCTGGTGTTCGCCGGTTCGGCGCAGTTCGTCGCGCTGCCGCTGCTGGCCGGCGGGGCGGGAGTCGTGGTCGTGGTGCTCACCACGCTGGTGGTCAACCTGCGCCACCTGCTGTATGCCGCGACCCTGCAGCCCGGCATGGTGCGGCTGCCGCAGCGCTGGCGGGTGCTGCTGGCGTTCTGGCTGACCGACGAGACCTTCGCCGTGGTGCACCATCGCTACGCGCACGACGCCGGCGCGGCCGACGCGCTGCGCCACTGGTACGTCGCCGGGTCGGGGCTGGCGATGTACGTCAACTGGCTGTGCTGGACCGCCGTCGGCGTGATCGTCGGGCGCAGCAGTCCGGCGCTGACGCATCTGGGGCTGGAGTTCGCGGTGGTCGGGACCTTCGTCGGCATCGTGCTCCCCCTGCTGCGCGACCGTCCGACCATCGCCGCCAGCGCGAGCGCCGCGGCGGTGGCGCTGGCGGCGCGCGGACTGCCGTACAAGCTGTCGCTGCTGCTGGCCGCGCTCGTCGGCGTCACCGCAGGACTGGTACTGGAGGAACTAGCCACGCGGCGCGCGGCGCGCGGGAGCGCATCATGACGCCGGCGTTGTGGGCGACCGTCGCCGGCATGGCCGCGGTGACGTTCGGCATCCGCTACGCGCTGCTCGGCCTCGGCGGCCGGCTGCGGTTTCCGCCGCGGGTGCGCAGCGCGCTGCGCTACGTGCCGGTCGCGGTGCTGACCGCGATCGTCGCGCCGATGGTGCTGCTGCCCGACAGCAGCCATTGGGACCTGGGCTGGCGCAACCCCTGGCTGGTCGGCGCCCTGGCCAGCGCGGTGATCGTGCTGCGCACCGGCCGGCTGCTGCTGGCCATCGCCGGGTCGATGGCCGTGTTCCTCGCCTGGCGCTGGGCGTTCGGCGGCTAGCGCCAGGCGCCAGCCGGCCCGTGTTACTTGATCGACGCCAGCCGCTGCTCGACCACTTCCTTGGGCAGCGCACCTTCGATGCGGCTGCCGTCCGGGAAGATCAGCGTCGGGGTCGCCGAGATCTGCAGCCGCTCGGCCAGCGCGATGTTGGCCTTGAGCGGATCCGTGCACGAGGCGGCGGCCTTGGGCGGCTGCACCTGGTTCTCCATCCAGCCTTCCCAGGTCTTGCCGCGGTTGGGCGCGCACCAGACGTTGCGCGCCTGCGGCAGCGATTCGGGACGGATGATCGGCGTCAGGAACACGTGCAGGGTGACATTGCTGATCTCGCGCAGCGTGCCTTCCATGCGGTGGCAGTAGGGGCAGTACGGATCCTCGAACACCGCGATCTGGCGCTGGCCGTTGCCGTAGACGACCTTGAACGAGTCCTGGAACGGCAGGGTCTTCCAGTCGACCTTGCGCAGCTGTTCGATCCGCGCCTTGGTGACGTTGGTCCCGGTCTTGGTGTCGAAGATCTCGCCGGCGATCAGGAACGAGGCGTTGGCGTCGGTGTAGAAGATGTGGCTGCCATAGTCGACTTCGAAAAGGCCGCCGTAGGGCGTCTTGATGATCGGGGTGTTCGCCGGCAGGCCGGGCATGATCTTGGCGAGCGCGGCGTGGATCGCCGCGTCGGACTGGGCGAACGCGGGAACGGACAGCAGGCTTAGCGAGAGCGCCGCCAGACGCAGCCGACGCAGACGGGACGAGAGGTGCAGGATAGTCATCGGTTGCGACGCGGCGCGAGCCGCGGATCAGGCGACATAGGGAAGACCCGAAGCATAGCGGGTGAGCAATTGTTTCACCGGCGGCATGGCGTTGGCCAGCCGCAGCCCCCAGGCGCGCAGGCCGGGCGGGACGTAGGACCGGGCGCGGTACAGCCGGGCCAGGCCATCGGTGACCGTCGCGAGCGCCAGCACCTGCTCGGCGCGGGATCGGGCGTACTGGCGCAGCAGCCGCGGATCGTCGAGCGGCTGGCCCGGCCGGCGCTGCTGCAGTGTGCGCGCCAGCATCTGCACGTCCTGCAATCCGAGGTTGAGCCCCTGGCCGGCCAGCGGATGCAGGCGATGCGCCGCGTCGCCGACCAGCACCACGCCGTCACCGACGGCGCTGCCGGCAAGCCGCCGCTGCAGCGGCCACGACGCCGCGCTGCCGGCGGCCGCCAGCGGTCCGAGCGGCTCGGCGCCGAGCGTCGGCAACAGGTCGGTGACGCGTCGCGCCAACGCGTCCGGCGCAAGGGCGAGCAGGTCCTGCGCCAGCAGTTCCGGGGCGGACCAGACCAGCGACACCATCGGCGTCCCGGCGAGCGGCGCCAGCGGCAGCAGCGCGATCACGCCGTCGTTGCCGAACACCTGGAAGGCCGTGCCGCCGTGCGGCCGGGCGCAGGCGAAGTTGGCGACGATGCCGCGCTGCTGGTAGTCGCGCGTCTCGACGGCGATGCCGGCCGCGTCGCGCACCGTGCTGTCCTGGCCGTCGGCGCCGACCAGCAGCCGGGTGTCGATGCGGTCGCCGTCCGCCGTCTCGATCCGCCACGGCGCGGTGCCACCGCTGCGCGCGATGGTGGTGGCCGGCGCGGCGACGACCCGCGCCCGGCGCTCGAAGCGCAGCGCGAGGTCGAGCGCCGCCTCGATCGCGTCCGATTCGACGATCCATGCCAGCGCGTCACCCGGCGCGTCGGCGGTGGTGAAGCCGAGTTCCGCCCCGTCGGCGTGGACCCGCATCGCGTCGACCCGCTGGATCCGGCCGGCGGGCAGCTCCGGCCAGACGCGCAGCGCGTCGAGCAGTTGCCGCGACGCGGCGTTGAGCGCATAGACCCGCTGCGCATATCCCGCGGCGGGCAGGGCCGCGGCCGGCCGGGCGCCGAGCAGCATCACGTCGAATCCGCCCTGCGCCAGCGACAGCGCGGCGGCCTTGCCGGCGATGCCGCCGCCGCAAATCAGAATGTCGGTCGTTTGAGCCTGCATGATGCAAAACAAGCCGGCGCTGGCGGCGCCGGACGGTCGAAGAGTTCGCGCGGGGCGGCCTTCGGTGGGAAATTTTCCGCACCGGCACACCCTAGAATCGGCCGCATGGCAATCGACCGATTCCCGCATTGTGCCGCCTGTCCGCGGGCTGCGCCTTGCGCGTGGCGGCGATGAGCGAGGCCGATCCCGCCCATCGCCCGGCGTCGCGGCCGCGACGCGTCCTGCTGCTGCGGGCGGTGAAGGCCGGCGCCGCGGCGGCGCTTGCAGCGGCACTGCTGGTGGTCGGCGGGCTCGGGATCGCGGTGCTGTCGTTCGACCCGAACCAGTACAAGGCCGCGCTGATCCGGGTGGTCAAGGAGCGCGAGCACCGCACCCTGACCCTGCCCGGGCCGATCGAACTCAAGCTGTTCCCGCCGCTGACGCTGCGCACCGGCCCGTTCACGCTGAGCGAGCGCGACAATCCGGCGGTGTTCGCCCGCGCCGCCGACCTGCGGCTGCACCTCGACCTGTTCGCGCTGCTGCGGCGCCGGCTGGTGGTCGACCGGGTGGTGATGGTCCGGCCGCAGTTGCAGGTGCGGCGCGACGCCGCGGGCCGGTTCAACTTTTCCGACCTGATCCCGCGGGCGGCGCCGCCGAACGCCGACGACGGCGGGCCGGGCAACCGCCTCGGGCTGTCGGTCCAGCGGCTCGAGATCGACCAGGGCACGGTCGCCTACGACGACGACCGGCTGCAACTCCACGGCGTGCTGTCCGGGCTGGATCTGTCCGCGTCCGGTCTCGACGGCGGCACCGGCGCGGTGCATCTGCTGACCACGGCGAAGTCGGCCGCGCCGGCGCTGTCGGCCCGGGTGGAGTTGCGGGCGGCGCTGCTGGCCGATCCGGCCGCGCACCGCTACGCCCTGCGCGACATCGCCATGTCGGTCCAGGGCGACGCCTTCGGCCTGCGCGCGGTGCAGTCGCAGATCGCCGGTTCCGCCGAGTTGACGACCGGCCCGGCCCTGGCGGTAGCGACCTCGGGCTGGACCGTCAAGGCGACGGCCCGCACCGCGGGCGGCCGGCTGCTTGACATCCGCGCGACGCAGCCGGCATTCGACTTCCACGGCGATGCGGTCGAGGTCGGAGGGCTGACGGCGGAAGTCGCGGTCGCGGGGCAGCCGGCGCTGCGCGCGACGGTGCACACCCAGGCCGGGACCGGGAGCTGGAGCGACCTCACGGTCCCGGCGCTGCAGGCGACGTTGCAGCGCGTGCCAGGCAAGGGGCCGGCCGACGTCGACCTCGCGCTGGCGTCGCCGCTCCGTGTCGACCTGGCACAGCCGCGCGCCGAGTTGCCGGCATTCCGGCTGTCGGGCCGGGTCGCTGCTGCCGGGCGGACCAAGCCACTGGCGGTTGCCTTGCAGGGCGACGCGGCGTACGCCGGCGGGGCGTCCCGGCAGGCCGATTTCTCGGTGCAGGGCGGCGTGGGTGGAAGCACGGTCAAGGCGTCGGGCGGCTGGCGGCAGGGCGTGCTGCAACTCACCGCCTCCATCGACCGGCTCGATCTCGCCGACTGGACGCGCGTCGCCGCCGCGCCGTCGGCTGCGGCCGGTCCCGCCCGGGCCAAGTCGCCGCAGGCCGCGCCGGAGCCGCCGATCGATCTGGCGCCGCTGCGGGCGGCCGACGTCGATGCCCAGTTCCAGATCGGCAGCCTGCTGTTCCGGGGCATGCAATGGACTGCGGTCCAGGCGACGCTGACCGGCGATGGCAAGACCTTCCGCGTCGCGCCGTTCAAGGCGCAGGGCTTCGGCGGCAGCGTCGACGCAGCGCTGCATATCGACCTCGACGCGCAGCGCTACCGCCTGCAGCAGACCGGTCGCGGCTTGAGCGTCCAGCCCATCGTGCAGGCGTTCACCGGGCGCGATTTCCTGCTGGGCAAGGCGGACGACCGGGTCGACCTGAGCGCGCAGGGGCACACCTGGAGCGCGCTGCTTGCCAGCCTGGCGGGCAGCGCCCGGATCGACCTCCGGGACGGAGCGGTCAAGGGATTCAGCCTGCCGGCGATGCTGCATGGCGCGCACGGACTGCTCGCGTTGCGGCGGGACGCCGATTTCGCCGCGACCGCCGGCGCGCGGACCGAATTCTCCAGGCTCGGCGCGACCTTCGCGCTGAAGGACGGGATCGCCAGCAGCGGCGACCTGGCGCTGCAGAGCGGCGTGCTGCGGGTCGACGGCCGGGGTCGGTTCGACCTGCCGCATCGGACGATGGACGTCGTCCTCGTGCCCACGCTGGCGGGCACGCCGCGGGGCTGGGCAGCGGCCGATCTCGCGACGCTGCGCCGCGTGCATGTTCCGGTGCGGGTCAGCGGCCCGTTCGCCGCGCCGCGCACCACCGTGCTCTGGTCGGAGGCGGCGGGGGGGACGTTGCGCGACCTGCTGCGCGGCCGGCTGGACGAGGAACTGCGCCGGCTGGCGCCCGTGCCCGCGGCGCCGGCGGAGCGCCGCAACGTGCCGCAGCTGTTCCGCAACCTGCTGGGCAAATGAGCCGCCGCGCTCACCAGCGCAGCAGCACCGGCCAGTCGGGCAGTTCGTTGCGGGTGTCGGACCGGCGCGGCAGCGCATGGCGCGCGAGGACGGCGCTGACGCCTTCGACCCCGTGCAGCGCGGCCTGCTCGAACCGGCCCACGCGAAGCAGCGCCTCCATGTCGCGGCAGACCGCCTCCCAGGCCTGCGGGCCTGCATTCCTGTGGACGCCGCGATCGGCGACGATCTCGACATCGCGGTCGGCCAGCAGCAGGTAGATCAGCACGCCGTCGTTGTTCTCGGTGTCCCAGACGCGCAGTTGCGAGAACACCTCGACCGCGCGGTCGCGCGGCGACAGGCCGCGCCACAACTCGGGCAGGTCGAGCGCGCCCTCGACGGCAAACCGGATCTCGCCGCCGTGGCGCTGCTCGGCGGCGCGGATCGCGGCCGCGACGGCGCGCAGCGTGGCCGGCGGAAAAGCCGCGCGCGTCCGCCAGGGGAAGTAGGCCAGGTGCCGCAGCAGTCGGATCGTTCGCATGTCACCACCGGCCCGAAGCGCCACCGCCGCCGAAGCCGCCGCCGCCTCCGCTGAAGCCGCCCGGGGAC
Source organism: Pseudomonadota bacterium (assembly GCA_021814605.1). Lineage (GTDB taxonomy): Bacteria > Pseudomonadota > Gammaproteobacteria > Burkholderiales > Burkholderiaceae_C > Thiomonas. The sequence continues at coordinate 6,733 of JAKAIB010000064.1, forward strand.
GATCCGCCGCCGAGGCCGCCACCAAGACCGCCGCCGCCGAAGCCGCCGGGGCCGAATCCGCCGAAACGCACGCCGATGAACACGGCGGCGAAGGCCGCCAGTCCCACGAGCAGCCCGAGCAGCACCGACCCGGCGAACCACCAGCCGACGACGCCGGCGATGCCGCCGACGATGCCGGCGCCGATGGCGCGGCCAAGCAGCGCACGCACGACCTGGCCGACGAATACCGCCACCAGCAGCACCACCGCGGCGACCTGTTCCGACCCGGCCGTGACGCGCGACCGGGTCGGCTTCGGCGCCGGGAGCTGCTCGCCGTCGATCAGCCGGATGATCTGGTCGACGCCCGCCTGCAGCCCGCCAAAGAAGTCGCCCTGCCGGAAGCGCGGGGTGATGATCTCGCGGATCACCCGGCTGGAAATGGCGTCCGGAATCGCGCCTTCCAGGCCGTATCCCACCTCGATGCGCAGCGCGTGGTCATTCTTGGCGACGAGCAGCAGCACGCCGTCGTCCTGTCCCTTGCGGCCGAGCTTCCACGCTTCGGCCACGCGGATCGAGTATTGCTCGATCGTCTCCGGTGCGGTGGTCGGCACGATCAGGACGGCGATCTGGCTGCCCTTGCGCTTCGAGAAATCGAGCAGCTGACGGTCGAGCGCGGCGGTCTGCGTGCCGGTCAGCGTGCCGGTGAGGTCGGTCACCGGTGCCGCAAGCGGCGGCACCGGGAGCAGCTGCTGCGCGCCGGCGCAGGCCAGCCCAGCCACGGCAATGCGGCCAGCCAGGCGAGCGCCAGCCAGCGCAGGGGCCAGGCAGGGCGCCGCATCGCCGCGTTACTTCGATGCGGCCGGGGCCGGGGTGCCGAAGTCGATCTTCGGCGGCGCCGAGATCGCCTTCTCGTCCTCGACGGTGAAGCTCGGCTTGACCCGCATGCCGATGACTTTCGCCGTCAGGTTGCTCGGGAACTGCCGCACCAGGTTGTTGTAGTTGCGCACCGCGTCGATGTAGCGCATGCGTGCCACGGCAATGCGGTTCTCGGTGCCTTCGAGCTGCGCCTGCAGGTCGCGGAACGCGCCGTCGGCCTTGAGCTGCGGATAGTTCTCCGAGACGGCGATCAGCCGCGACAGCGCGCCGGTCATCTGCTGCTGCGCCTGCTGGAAGCGCGCGAACGCGGCGGGATCCTCGATCAGCTGCGGCGTCGCCTGGATCTGCCCGACGCGCGCACGCGCCTCGGTCACCTGGACGAACACGTCCTTTTCGTGCGCGGCGTAGCCCTTGACCACGGCGACGAGATTGGGGACGAGGTCGGCCCGCCGCTGGTACTGGTTGAGCACCTCGGCCCAGCTCGCCTTGACCTGCTCGTCGGCGGACTGGAGCGCGTTGTAGCCGCAGCCGCCGAGGGTCAGCAGCGGCAGCACGGACAGCAGCAGGATGAGCCAGCGGCGCATGTCGCGATCTCCGGTCACGGTTGGAATTTCGGCAGGATAGCGGGTCGGGGGGCGATTTCAATCCGGCATGACGGCGCCGCCGCGCTATCCTTATCGGACAACAACACCGATCCGTACGTACATCGCATGGACACCCAGCATTCCCTCCCTGCTCTCGATGCGGAAACCGAGCCGCCGCAGCCTCTCGAACCAGACGACAGCGCGCATCCGCTGGAGGCGCTCGCGCACGCCGGGGATGCGGCCGCGCAGGAATGGCTCGGCGCGCACTACCACGACCGCGGCGACTTCGCGCAGGCCGCGCGCTGGTACCGCAAGGCGGCCGATCAGGGCTCGTCGGGCGCGCAGTACAACCTCGGCTGGCTCTGCTACCACGGCAAGGGCGTGGCGCAGGACGATGCCCGGGCGCTGGCGCTGTGGCAGCAGGCGGCCGACGCCGGTCTGGCGCGGGCCATGACCGGGATCGGATTCCTCTTCGAGCAGGGGCGCGGACTGCCGCGCAGCGATGCCGAAGCGGTCGCCTGGTATCGCCGGGCGGCCGAGGCGGGCGACCCGGCGGGCCAATGCAATCTCGGCACCTTCTATGCCAGCGGCCGCGGCGTGGACCGCGATCTCAAGCGGGCGGCAGCGGCCTTCGAGGACGCGGCCCGACAGGGACACCGCGAGGCGTGCTACCGGCTCGGCCAGCTGCTGGCGGGCGAAGGTCTCGGCCACTCCGCAGCCGAGAAGGCGGTGGCCTGGCTGCGCAAGGCGGCGGACATGGAGCATCCGGCGGCGCAGTACGAACTCGCCCGCCTGCTCGCGCTGGGTCACGGCGTCGCGCAGGATCACGCCCAGGCGGCGGCCTGGTACCAGCGGGCCGCCGAGCACGGCGACGCGCAGGCGCAGTTCGCGCTCGGCGTGCTGTACTACAGCGGCGTGGGCAAGCCGAAGGATCCGGACAAGGCGTTGCACTGGTGGCGCCAGGCGGCGGCGCAGGGCGAACAGCGGTCGCAGCACAATCTCGACGCGCTGGCGCGCGGCGCGAAATAGCCGGAGCCGGCACGGCGCCGCGGTCCTGCTAGAGTCGCCCGCATGGACCACACGCTCAAGGACCTGGACGACCTGCTGGTCGTGCCGGGACGCAAGCTCGATCTGGCCGAGCGGCCGACCGCCATCGATCTTCCCGGCGATCCCTCGAAGGAGGAGATCGCGGCCGAGCTGGCGACGTTGCGCGAGCGCATCGGCGACCTGCAGGACCGGATGTACACCCGCCACGAGCAGGCACTGCTGGTGGTGCTGCAGGGGATGGACTCGGCGGGCAAGGACAGCACCACCAAGGCGGTGTTCACCGGCGTCAATCCGCTGGGCATCCATGCCGCCTCGTTCAGCGTGCCGACGCCGCTGGAGCGCCACCACGACTATCTCTGGCGCGTCCATGCGCAGGTGCCGCCGCTGGGATCGATCGGAGTGTTCAACCGCAGCCACTACGAGGAGCCGGTGATCCGTCGCGCCCATGGCGAACTCAAGAACGGCGCGATGAAGCTGTTCCTGCAGCAGATCGTCGAGTTCGAGACGTTGCTGGCGCGGACCGGGACGGCGGTCGCCAAGTGCTTCCTGCACCTCGGCGCCGAGGAGCAGCGCAAGCGGCTGCAGGAGCGCATCGACAATCCGGCGAAGAACTGGAAGTTCGACCCGTCGGACCTGCAGGAGCGCAAGTACTGGAACGACTACCAGGCGGCGTACGCCGATGCGCTGGCGGGCACGTCGACCGAATTGGCGCCGTGGTACGTCGTGCCGGCCGATCGCAAGCCGGTGCGCGACCTGCTGGTCGCCCGGCTGGTGCTGCGGGCGCTCGAGCGGTTGCAGCCGCCGCCGCCCGCGCCCAAGCCGGAACTGCGCGGGCTGAAGGTGCGGTAGCGCGGCCGGCGGTCAGGCGGTGCCGCCGACCGTCATGCCGTCGATGCGCAGCGTCGGCTGGCCGACGCCGACCGGAACGCTCTGGCCGTCCTTGCCGCAGGTGCCGACCCCAGGGTCGAGCCGCAGGTCGCGGCCGATCATCCGCACCCGGGTCAGGGCGTCGGGGCCGTTGCCGATCAGCGTGGCGCCCTTGACCGGGTAGAGCGGCTTGCCCTTCTCGACCCACCAGGCTTCGCTCGCCGAGAACACGAACTTGCCGCTGGTGATGTCGACCTGGCCGCCGCCGAAGTTCACCGCGTACAGCCCGCGGTCGATGCTGGCCAGGATTTCCGCCGGGTCCGTGTCGCCGGCAAGCATGTAGGTGTTGGTCATGCGCGGCATCGGCACGTGGGCGTAGCTCTCGCGCCGGCCGTTGCCGGTCGGGCTGCGGCCCATCAGCCGGGCGTTGAGCATGTCCTGCATGTAGCCGACCAGGATGCCGTCCTCGATCAGCACGTTGCGCTGCGTCGGCGTGCCTTCGTCGTCGACGTTGAGCGAGCCGCGCCGGTCGGGCAGGGTGCCGTCGTCGAGCACGGTGACGCCGCGCGCGGCGACGCGCTGGCCGAGCCGGCCGGAGAACGCGCTCGACCCCTTGCGGTTGAAATCGCCCTCCAGCCCGTGGCCGATGGCCTCGTGCAGCAGCACGCCGGGCCAGCCCGGGCCGAGCACGACGTCCATTTCGCCGGCAGGCGCCGGCCGCGATTCGAGGTTGGTGAGCGCGGTCTGCACGGCCTCGTCGACATACTGCGCGATCAGCGCGTCGTCGAACCAGTCGAGACCGTAGCGCCCGCCGCCGCCCGAGGTGCCGGACTCGCGTCGGCCGTTCTGCTCGACGATCACGTTCAGGCTCAGGCGCACCAGCGGACGCACGTCCGCGGCGAGCAGGCCGTCCGAGCGCAGCACCAGCATCACATCATGCTCGCCACCGAGGCTGGCCATGACCTGGACCACCCGTGGATCCTTGGCGCGCGCCAGGCGGTCGACCTTGTGCAGCAGCGCCACCTTGGCGTTCGAGTCGAGCGTGCCGAGCGGGTCGGTCGCGCCATACAACACCCGCGCCGCCGAGCGCCGCGTCTCGGTCGCGACCCGAGCCGATCCCGCGCCGGACCGGGCGATGCTGCGCACGGTGCGGGCCGCTTCGTTCAGCGCCGCTTCGGAGATCTCGTCGGAATAGGCGAAGGCGGTCTTCTCCCCCTCGACCGCGCGGATGCCGAAACCCTGCTCGATGTCGAAGCTGCCCGACTTGACCAGTCCCTCTTCCAGGCTCCAGCCCTCGGAACGGGTGTATTGCAGGTAGACGTCGGCGAAGTCGACGCGGTGCTCGAACACCGTCGCCAACGCCCGGCGCAGCGCGCCGTCGTCGATCTGGTAGGGGTCGAGCAGGACGCGGCGCGCCTCGTCCAGTCGCAGCAGTGCGGGTTCGGTCAGCATGTTCATGCGGCCGATTGTAGGAAGCGGGGCAAACCCCTGCTGCGCCGAAGCGATCGGCGCGCGGTCGCCGGGCGCGTCGGCGTCGCGTCGCGGCTGGTCCGAGCCGGAGGGACAAACGCGGGACAGCCAGGCTCCCGGACGAGTCTTCACGGCCCGACGAACAGCCCGTGCGTCTCAGGACGCCGCCGGCGCCCGCGAGCACCTTGCAGGCACGAATGCCTGCAAGGTCAACGACTTGCGTTCGGCGCCACCCAGTCGCCCGACTTGCCGCCGTGTTTCTCCAGCAGTCGCACGTCGGTGATGGTCATGCCTCGATCCACCGCCTTGCACATGTCGTAGACGGTGAGCAGGCCGACCTGCACCGCGGTCAGCGCTTCCATCTCGACGCCGGTACGGCCGCGGGTCTCGGTGGTGACGGTGCAGTCGATCGCACTGGCGGCCGGGTCGATCACGAACTCGACGGCGACGCGGTCGAGGGCGATCGGATGGCACAGCGGGATCAGGTCCGCGGTGCGCTTGGAGGCCATGATCGCCGCGACGCGGGCGACGCCGAGCACATCGCCCTTCTTCGCGCTGCCGGCCTGCACCAGCGCGAGCGTGGCCGGCTGCATGCGGATGCGCCCGGTGGCGACGGCGATGCGGTGGGTCGGATCCTTGGCGCCGACGTCGACCATGTGCGCCTGGCCGGCGACGTCGAAATGCGTCAGCCCGGATCCGGACGGGCTGTCGCTCACGGTGCGGCCTCCCGTCATTGCGCGGCGGCCTGCGCGATCGCGGTGCGCAGTTGCTGCGCCTCCTGCCGGGCGCGATCGGCGAAGTCGCGTCCGCTGCCGGCGTAAAGCACGCTGCGCGACGCGTTGACGATGTAGCGGTGCCGCGCGGCACGCACCGTCGCCAGCAGGTCGCCACCCTGCGCGCCGATGCCCGGGATGAGCAGCGGCGCGTCGGGCGCGACCGCGCGGATGCGCGCGATGTCCTGCGGCGCGGTCGCGCCGGCGACCAGCCCGTTCTGGCCGTGGCGGTTCCACGCGCCCGCGGCGAGCCGGGCGACCCGCTGGTACAGCGTCTCGGCTTGCGCCGGCTGGCCGGGCGTCGCGCCGTTCGCGCCGAGCGGCAGCATCTGCAGGTCGGCGCCGCCGGGGTTGGAGGTGCGGCAGAGCACGAACAGGCCGCGCTCCGGATACGCGAGGTAGGGCTCGATCGAGTCGAACCCCATGTAGGGCGACACCGTGAGCGCGTCGGCGTCGTAGCGCACGAACGCCTCGCGGGCATACTGCTCGGCGGTCGCGCCGATGTCGCCGCGCTTGGCGTCCAGGATGACCGGCACCCCCGGCGCGGCCTTGCGGATGTGCGCGATCAGCCGTTCGAGCTGGCTTTCCGCGCCGAGCGCGGCGAAGTAGGCGATCTGCGGCTTGTAGGCGCAGACCAGGTCGGCGGTCGCGTCGACGATGGCGGCGCAGAAGTCGCACAGCCGGTGGGCGTCGTCGGTCCACGGCGCCGGGAACCGCGCCGGATCGGGATCGAGTCCGACGCACAGCGCCGAGCCGTTGCGCTCGGCGGCGCGCTGCCACTGGTCGACGAAATTCGGGCGGGACGTCATGATGCGGCGCATTGTAGGCAGGCCATGCGGCGCCGGCGCAGCTGCCTCTGCCTCTACCATGGAACGCGAATCCTCCCGTCAACGACCGTCCCGCCCGTCATGCCGCTCACCCGCCGCCGCCTCCTCGCCTCGGGCCTTGCGCTGGGCGCGGCACCGCTGCTGGCACGGGCGCAGCCGACGGCCCGTGGCGGCGCGCCGATGCTGCCGCCCGACATCGCGCAGGCGCTGGCCGCGGCCGGCATCGCCCCGGACGGCTGCGCCTTCGTGGTGCAGCCGCTCGACGCCCCGGCGCCGCAACTCGACTTCAATGGGGCGGCGGCGTTCAACCCGGCGTCGGTGCTCAAGCTGGTGACCA
>JAKAIB010000317.1 GCA_021814605.1 Pseudomonadota bacterium
CGCCAGGAAGCGACGCCGGGAGGCGTCGGGGGAATCGTCGTGTTGGTCGCTCATGGTCGCGTCTCTCTGTTGGGTCGCAGGGCGTAGGTCAGGCCCGGGGAATCAGTCGGTCAATCGGGTGTTGGTCGCGCCGGTGGTCGCCGGGCTGGCGCGGGCACGTCGTCGCCACCGGCGACGCATGCGGCAGCGCCGGACGGCGGAACGTCTCGATTCCGGTCAGGTGCGGCGTCCGGCGCAGGACGTCCCTCGATGCGGATCGGGCGGGACCACACGAGATCCGGCAAGCCCCGCTTCGTGGCTGGCGCGTGGACCCGACCCGGCGCTGATGCGCGCCGTCCTGCAACGCCGTCACGTCGGCGCCGGCCGGGTCCGCGAGCCGACACCTGGCGATGGATGGTCGATGGTCGCGTTGCATCGCCGGTCTCGTCGTCCGCTCAGAACGGATGGGTCCAGTGGATGTTGATCACCTTGCCCTGGGTGTGGTTGCGCACGTCGGTCTGGAAGTACAGGTTGACGGCCCACATGTTCGTCGGTCCGGCCTTCCAGAACAAGCCGGGGCCGATGCCGAGGAAGCGCGCCTTGCCGGTGTCGCCGGTGATCTGCGCGATGCCGGGGATGGCCGAGTTGTAGGTGTCGTTGGTCAGTTGCTGGAAGTAGTAGCCGTTGATACCGACGTTGAGGTCGGGCTTCACCGCGTACGACGCGGTGAAGTTGACCCATGCCGCCTGGCCGGCCTTGTCGCTGCTGGTCTGGGGCAGGCCGGGGTCGTTGTTCTTGAAGTTGTAGAGGTAGTGCAGGCGCCAGCTCACCTCGGTCTTGGGCGTGGGCAGCCAGGTTGCGGCCCAGTAGGGATTGATCGACCAGAAATTCGAACTCGGGTTGATGTTGGTGCTGGAGCTGTAGCGACCGGTCGGGGCGATGATGTCCAACTCGATGCGCTGCGAGTACACCGGGCGGCCGCCGCTGATCACCGGATTGAATTGAAGATACGGACCGAAGGTGAGGTCGCCGAAGCCGTCGTTGGAACTCAGCGGAATGGCCGAGCCCGGATCGGCGCTGGTGTTGAAGTGCAGCAGCGGCAGCAGGCCGGTGAAGCCGAGGTGGGCGCTGCCGTTGAAGAAGGTGGTGCCGGTGGTGTAGGCGAGCTGGTTGAGCATCAGCCAGACGTCGATCTTCGGGTTGCCGATGTTGGTGACGTCGTTGCCGTTGTTGTCCTTGATCGACGTGTAGTGCTGGTACTGGTAGTAGCCCAGGTAGGCCCAGCCCGGTTGGGTCGCGCCGAAGCCGTCGAAAAAGCTGGTGCCGCCGAGGTTGAGGCCCGCGGGTTCCAGATTGCCGGCCTGCGCCATCGGGGCACCGAACGCGCAGGCGGCGGCCGCGCAGAGCGCTGCCAGTTGAGTCTTCGTTGCCATGTTCTCTCCTCGTTGTGGGTGACGCACGGGCCTGGCTCGTCCGCGCGGGTTTGGCGTGCATCGCCAATTTCGTCCGCGGTCGTGTCGCGCTGCGACTGCGGCGTGAGCGAATTATGTTGAGGGGGTGCCCCGCGTCGTAGAGGGCTGGCCGCGCTAGCAGATATCGCAATTCGATATGAGGGGTAACCCGGATGGACCTGGGCGGTCCATCGGCGCGGCGCAGGGCGAAACCGGCGGATGCCGATTTGATCCGGATCACGCGATCCGGACGCGATCAGAGATCGAGCACGAGCAGGGGGGTCTTGGCGCGCGAGCAGCAGGGCAGGAACTGGTCGTTCCGTGCGCGCTCCTCGTCGGTGAGGTAGGCGTCGCGATGGTCGGGCCGGCCTTCGAGGATGCGGGTCAGGCAGGTGCCGCAGACCCCCTGTTCGCAGGAGGTCGGCACGGGCACGCCGGCGTCGGCCAGCGCCCGGACGACGGTGACGTCGGCGGGAATGTCGACCACCCTCCCGGTACTGGCGAGCCGGACGGCGAACGCGGTGTCGCCCGACGTGTCCTGTGCCGGCGCGGCGAAGTATTCGGAGTGCAGTTGCGCCGGCGCCCAGCCTGCGTCCCGCGCGCCACCCAGCACGAAGTCCATGAATCCGCCGGGGCCGCAGACGTAGACGTGGGTGTCGTCGCGTACCGGGCCGAGCGCGCCGTGAAGATCCAGGCGTTGCCCGGCGGGGCCGTCGTCGAAGTGGAATTGCACGCGCGGCGCGAAGGCGCTGCCGCCGATGCGCGCGGCGAATGCGGTGCGCGCCAGGGAGCGGCAGCAGTAGTGCATCTCGAACTCCGCACCGAGGTGCTGGAGCGTCTCGGCCATGGCGATCAGCGGCGTGACGCCGATGCCGCCGGCGAACAGCAGGGTGCGGCGCGCGCCCTGATCGAGCGCGAAATGATTCTTCGGCGGGCTGATGTGCAGCAGGTCGCCGACGGCGACCGCATCGTGCATCGCGGCCGATCCGCCGCGCGACTGCGGTTCGCGCAGCACGCCGATGACGTAGCGGTGCGTCTCGAGGGGGTCGTTGGCGAGGGAATACTGCCGGACCAGTCCGCCGGGAACCTGCACGTCGACGTGCGACCCGGCGGTGAATGCGGGCAGTGGCCGGCCGTCGGGGCTGGCGAGTTCGAAGGTGACGATGCCGTCGGCCTCGGCGTGCCGGGCGGCGACGCGGACGTTCAGGTCCAGGTTCTGCACGTGATGGTCTCCAATGGTTGTCGTGTGGCGATCAGCGGGGTCGACGCGGTGTTGCGGCGGCTCCGGGGGATGGGGGCGGTGCGGCCTCGGAGGACGTCCGTCCCGGCGCCGCGGCGTCGAGTCCGAACAGCCGGCCGTAGCGCAGTCCGACATAGGCGTGCTCGCGCATCAGCATCTCCACGCGCGTGCTCTCGCGATGGGTCAGCGCGTCGACGATGAGTTCGTGCTGCATCTGGGCGAAGCGCAGCTTCTGGTACTCGGCCGCGAGCGCCTGCCGGTCGATG
>JAKAIB010000318.1 GCA_021814605.1 Pseudomonadota bacterium
TGCCTGGCGTCAGAATCGGGCCGTCTTCGCCAGCCCGGAACGGACGGCCTGGCTGGCCGCCCCGCTGCGCCTGTGGCGCAATCGGGCCGACCCACACAGTGCCGCGGCGCTGCCCATCCACCGCGGCGGCAGACCGCATGCCATTTTTGGCGTCCACTGCCGTGGCGGTGCCGATTTCAGCGCCGAGGAACGCGACCAACTGGAGGATCTCGCGCGCAGCATCGAGCAGGGACTCGATCGCCTCGACCTTGTCGCCGCCGAACATTCCGAGCGCGAGAGTCGCCAGCGGCAGGAGGAACTGGTGCGGTCGATGCTGGCGCAGATCGACATCCTCATCAGCGCGCGCAGCGATACCGAGGTCCTGGACAGCGCCTGCACCCGCCTGCTGGAAACCGGACTGTTCGCTGCGGTGTGGATCGGTCGCCCGGACGCGCAGGGTCAGGTGCATGTGCTCAATGCCGGCGGCAACGGCGCCGAGGTCCTGGCGGCGCAACCGGCGCTCGCCGTCGGATCCGCCGCCAGCCATGCCGTGGCACGGGCCTGGAACGACGGGGGCCCCGCGCAGGACGGCAGTCCCGACTCCCCGCTTCTGACTCCCTGGAGCGCGTACGCCCTCCCCGGCTGGACGCCGCTGGCGCTGGCAGTGCCGCTGCAGCGCGGTGGCGGCCGCTGGGCCGTGCTGGTACTGGTGCTGCTCAACAGCGCGGATCTCGACGACGCCCTGCATCCGCTTCTGGTCCGGGTCGGCGGGCTGATCGAGCGTGCGCTTGCCGAGATCGACCTGAAGGCGCTGCTCGAGTCCGAGCAGGCACAGCAGCGCTATCTCGCCCGCCACGACGCGCTCACCGGCCTGCCCAACCGCCTCTCGCTTGAACATCACCTGCCGCTGGCCATGGCGCGTGCCCGACGCAATGACACCTTGCTCGCGGTGGGCGTGATGGATCTCGACGACTTCAAGCCGGTGAACGACCGCTTCGGCCACGCGGCCGGCGACGGCCTGCTGCGTGAACTCGGCCAGCGTCTGCGGAGTGCCTTGCGGGAAACCGATCTGGTCGCGCGTCTGGGCGGCGACGAGTTCGTCCTGGTGTTCGAGGATCTCGGCCAGCCGGTCGACCTGCACGCCGTGCTCGACCGCGTGCACTCCGCCGTCGAGACGCCGTTCGAACTGGATCACGGGGAGAGTGTCGACGTCGGCATGAGCCTGGGCCTGACGCTCTATCCGACCGACGACGCCCAGCCCGAGGTGCTGCTGCGGCACGCCGATGCTGCGCTGTACGCGGCCAAATCGCACAAGGCGGAGCGGAGCACCTGGTGGCAGGTCTGGGGCGACGCGATGGCGTCCCCCGCCGCGCCAGTCGCTGACGCGCCGCCCCCCGTCGATGCCTATGGCGATGCGGCCGCCGAGGTGCTCGGGGTCGCGGATCAACTGCTGGCCAGCCACGCGGACAAGTTCATCGATCGCTTCTTCGCCGGCTTGGCCAACGATGCCGATTCCGCGACGCTGCTCGCCGCGCTGTCGCCGGAGGAGCGTCAGCAGCTGCGCCTGCTGCAACGCGATCACTTGCGGCGCATCCTCTCGCCGTCGCTGCGCCGCGACGCCCACGAGGAGCGTGCGCGCCGGATCGGCCGCATCCACGCCCTGACCGGCGTCACCACCGGCGCCGTGGTTGGCGGCATCGGCGCCTTTCTGCAAAGCATCCATGACGTGGTCGCCGACGCCCCGCTGCGCCGGCGCGACCGCGCGGTGCTGGCGCAGATTGCCACCGCCCGGCTGCAGGGCGAACTCCAGTGGCAGACCGACGAAGCGCAGCAGGCCCGCGAAGAATTCCAGCGGACGCTCTACCTGCTGGAACGGACGCAGTCGGACGTATCGCAGTGGGCCGATCTGGCGCGATCGGCATTGCAGTCGATCGTGGGCCTGCCCGGACTGGCCGCTGCCGTGATCTACAAGCCCGATGCCCAGGGTCGCTTCGTCCCGGAATTCACGGCAGGCGCCTTCGACGACTACCTCGCCGCGATCGACCGCGACGGAATTGGCGCGCTGCAGCTCGACCCGCAGAGTCGATTCGGGCAGACCCCGCATCCCCGCTGCTGGCGCAGCGAGCAGATCGAAACCAACATCAGCTATGTCAGCGACGCGCGCATGACCCTGTGGAGAGGCGCCGCCTTGCGCGCCGGCATTCGCAGTTCGGCGGCGATCCCCATCAAGGACAACCGTGGCCGGATGCTGGCCGTCCTCGGGCTCTACGGCCGCTATCCCGCCATGTTCGAGACGGCACCGATGCGCGGCTTCATGGTTGCAATCGAACAATGGTTCGAACGTGCGTCCTACGGCCTGATGGTCCGGCGCGACCAGGCGCTGCTTCCGGCGCGTGACCGACGTGCCTGGCGCCATCGCCTGTTCAGCGGCGGGCTCGAACTCCACTACCAGCCCATCGTCGACCTGCGCACGGGCACCCCGACCGTGGTCGAGGCGCTCGCGCGACTGCGACTGGAGGACGGCACGCTGATCCACCCCGGACAGTTCCTGCCGTCGTTCGGCGCTTCGGAGCTCACCCGCCTGTTCACTCTGGGGCTGGATCAGGCGCTGACGCAGTTGCATCAATGGGACGCGGCGGGTCTGACGCTGGGTCTTTCGCTCAACCTGCCGCCGGAGGTGCTGCTTCGGCCCGACTGCGCCCGACTCGTCGGCGACGCGCTCGCGCAGCATCGCATCGCGCCGGAGCGCCTGCGGCTCGAACTGCTCGAGGACGCCGATTTCCAGACCGATGCCCAGCGCGACGCCGCCGTGCGCGCGCTGGCGGCGACGCACGTCCGGCTGGTCATGGACGATCTCGGCAGCGGCTACAGCACCCTGCTGCGACTGCGCACCCTGCCATTCCACACGGTCAAGATCGACCAGGGACTCGTGCGCGGAATTCCCGAAGACTCCG
>JAKAIB010000319.1 GCA_021814605.1 Pseudomonadota bacterium
ACAGCAGCAGCCACGGCACCAGCGCGCGGAACGCCGCGTTGCTGGTGGCCACCAGCAGCAGCGCACCGACGATCCCGCCGCCGAGGCAGGTGACCAGCAGGGCGCGCATTCCGGTCGCGCGCGGCGGTGCGAGATCCTCGCGGAAGCCCCAGACGCTGGCCAGATAGCCCGGCAGCAGCGCCGTGGTTCCGGTGGCGTTCGCCGCGACCGGCGCAATTCCGGCATGGAGCAGTGCCGGCAGGGTGAGGAAGCTGCCGCCGCCGGCAGCCGCGTTGAGCGCTGCGCCAAAGAATGCGGCGGCGATGACCAGGACGGTGGAGATCGGCTCGTGGGGCATGGCGGGCGGCGGAGTCGAAGGAAGGTTTGTCGCCGTTGCCGGCGCGGTCGAACGGGTCAGGCGCAGTGCGAGTCCGCGGAGGATGCCGCGCCGATCGGCCGCGGCCGGCGCGCAGGCACCAGCAGGTGCGCCAGCATCGCGGCGAGCGCGAAGCCGGCGCCGCACAGCACCACGGCCGGCCAGCCCCCGGCGTCCCAGGCGTGGCTGGCGGCGAGCGATCCGATTGCGCCGCCGACGAAATAGGCGGTCATGTAGGCCGAATTGACCCGGCTGCGGACCTCGCCGGGCAACGCGTGGATCGACGCCTGGTTGGCGATCTGCGCCCCCTGGCAGCCGGCATCGATGGCGAGCACGCCGACGATCAGCACCGCGAGGTCCGCGCCGCCGAAGGCGGCCACGCCCCACGACGCGGCCAGCACGGCGAGCGCGACCAGCCGGACGCGGCCGGGCCCTGCCGGCCGGTCGGACCAGCGCCCCGAAACGGCCGCCGCGGTGGCGCCGGCCACGCCCAGCAATCCGAACGCGCCGACCACGGCGGGTCCGTAGCCGTAGGCCGGGCTCTGCAGCAGCGGGGTCAGGCCGACCCAGAACACGCTGAAGCTGGCGAAGAACAGCGCGCCGGTCAACCCGGCCGAGCGCAGTTCAGGAAAGTGGCGGAACTGGCCCAGGGTCGAGGCGAGCAGCCGCAGGTAGCCCTGGCGCTGCCCCGTCGGCGCCGGCAGGTGCGGCAGCGTGCGCCAGAGCAGCACCCACATGGCCGCATCGAGTGCCGCCCCGGCGGCGAAGACCAGCCGCCAGTCGGCCCATTGGCCGACCATCCCGGCGAGGACGCGCCCGCCGAGGATGCCGATCATCAGCCCGCTCATCACGGTCCCGATCGCACGGCCGCGGCTGGTTGCCGGCACGACGTGCGCGACCAGCGGAATGATCTGCTGCGCGATCGACGCCAGCAGCCCGACGACCAGCGCTGCCGCAGCCAGCCAGGCCAGCGACGGCGCCAGCGCCGCTGCGAGCAGCGCCGGCACCAGCAGCGCGCCGAGCCAGAGGATCAGCGGCCGTCGCGCGTGGCGGTCGCCCAGCGGTCCGAGGAACAGCAGCCCGGCGGCATACCCGACCTGCACCGCCGTCGGCACGGCGCCGACCGCGGCGATCGACGCATGGAACCCGGCGGCGAACTGCTGCAGCAGCGGCTGGGCGAAATACAGGTTGGCCACGGCAATGCCGCAAGCCGCCGCCATGGCGTAGATGAAGCGTTGTGGAGGACGCTGCAGGTCGTCGTTCATGGAAGGGTCCGCGCAGGATGGTGCGGCGCCGTGAGGCGCGCCGGCTCGCGAGTCCGGTGGGCCGGCGGCCTGTGCCGGCGGGGTCGCTTCTCAGGCGGACAGCAGCGCCGCGATCTGGTCCTTGAGCTGCAGGCGCTGCTTCTTCAGATCCTCCAGGCGGGCATCGTCGGCGGCCTGCACGCCTTCCTCGGCCTGCACGACGGCCTTGTTGACCGCGTCGTACTGCGACTGCAGGTGCTGGAAGTGGGCGTGGCCCTGCCGCAGCGCGTGGATCTTGTCCTTGTACTGGGGGAATTCGTGAATCAGGTCATGCGGGTCGATCACCATCGGGGCTCCTGCGCAAGCGGTCGGGACAGCCCGCAACCATACCGCAGCGGGGCGGATCCTGCTCGACGCGCGGCTGTCCGGCGGGTCAGCGCGGCAGCAGCACCCAGATCCGGCCCGACGACTGCAGCCGGCCCGCCAGGTCGCCGGCGGCGTCGCCGGTGCCGGTGAACAGGTCCGCGCGCACCGCGCCGGTGATCGCCGAGCCGACGTCCTGCGCGAAGACCAGGCGGTCGAACGGCGTCCCGTTGGTCGCGGTCGCCGGCGCGTCGGCCGGCGGCAGCGTGGCCGAGAGCCACAGCGGCAGGCCGAGCGCGATCTCGGATTTGTCCACCGCCACGCTGCGCATGGCGGTCAGCGGCACGCCGAGCGCGCCGACCGGGCCGCGCTGCGGGTCGACTGCCGGGGTCGCGCTGAAAAACACGACCCGCGGATTGGCGGCGAGCATCTGCGCGACATCGTCGGGGTGGAGTTGCGCCCAAGCGCGGATGACCGACATCGTCACCGTGCCCTGGACGCGGCCCGTGTCGAGCAGCCAGCGGCCGACCGACCGGTACGGCCAGCCGTTGGTCCCGGCATAGCGCAGCCGCAGTAGGCCGCCGTCGGGCAGCCGGACCAGTCCCGATCCCTGCACCTGCAGGAACAGCGCATCGACGGGGTTTTCGAGCCAGACGACCACGTGGCGATCGAGCGCCGCCCGCACGGCCGGGTCGGACTGGATCTGCCCGCGGCTCCAGTACGGCGCGAGGGTCTGCCGACCGTCCTGCACGACCCTGCGTCCGCCGGTGATGCCGTCGGCGCCCCCGACGCGCGGCACCAGGTCGTCGGGAAGGCCCCAGACCGGGACGCTGTAGGTGGCGTCGGGCTGCAGCGCGCCGCGCAGCACCGGTTCGTAGTAGCCGGTGATCAGGCCGGAATCATTGCCGCCGGCGGCGGGGATCACCTGCCATGGGCGGAAACCGGCTTCGAAAAATGCCCGCTGC
>JAKAIB010000065.1 GCA_021814605.1 Pseudomonadota bacterium
CGTCACGAGCAGCTGGTCGAAGGTGCCGAGCTCGCGTTCGCGCGCGACCGACAAACCCGTCACCAGCAGCGCCACCAGCAAGGTGAGCAGGCCGACGATTCCCGGAACGATGAACCAGCGTGACAGCAGGTTGGGATTGAACCAGGCACGGATGTCGAGTCGTGCCGGCTCGGCGGGCCACCCATGCGCCGCCGCCCATGCGCGGTTGAAATCGAGCACAACGCTGTTGACGTCGTTGAGCGCGAGCAGCGCAGTGTTCGAGTCGCGTCCGTCGACCAGGATCTGCAGCCTTGCCGGGCGGTGCGCCTGCAGGTCGCGGGTGAAATGCGGCCCCACGCGCAGCACCAGCAGCGCCTTGCGCTGGTCGAGCAGCGACGCGATCTGTTCCTGCGAATGCAGCGTGCCGATCGGCGAGAACGTCGATGATCCTGACAGCCGCGCGAGCAGTTGGCGCGACGCGCCTCCGCTGTCCTCGTTGTACACGGCGTAGGGAATGTGATTGAGGTCGAACGTCGCCGCGTAGCCGAACACCAGCAATTGCACCAGCGGCGGCACGATCAGCACCACCCGGCTGGCCTTGTCGCGCAGCAGCGCCAGGAACTCCTTGACGATCAGAGCAAAGACCCGGGTCCACATGTCAGCCCCCGCCCGACCGCCCGAAGGGCGCTGAAGCCCCACCCGGCGCAGATGAATGAATCCCGGCCGACGACGGTTCGCCCGCGAACGCCCGCAGGACCGGATCGGCCTGCGAGATGCAGGACGGACCCGACCGGAACGCGCATGGGAGCCGCTTCACGTCAGTCCAGTCGCTTGCGCGAATTGCGCCGGGTGATGCCGAGGAAGATCGCCGCCATCAACGCCAGGGCGGCGGCGTTGGCGAGCACCACCGGCCAGACGTCGCCGGCGAGGAACACCGTCTGCAGGATGGCGACGAAATAGCGGGCGGCGACCACGTGCGTCAGGAACTGGATGATCTTCGGCGTCGATTCGATGTCGAAGATGAATCCGGACAGGATGAATGCCGGCAGGAAGGTGACGATGACCGCGACCATCCCGGCGACGAACTGGCTCTTGGCGACGGTCGAGATCAGCAGGCCCATGCCGAGCGCGACGAGCATGAACAGCGCCGAGCAGGCGACGAGCAGCCACAGGCTGCCGCGCAGCGGCACCTGGAACTGCCACACCGCCATCGCGACCGACAGTGCCATGCCGCCCATGCCCATCAGGAAGTACGGCAGCAGCTTGCCCAGCAGGATCTCCCCCATCGTCACCGGGCTGGCCATCAGCGCCTCCATCGTCCCCCGCTCCCATTCGCGGGCGACCACCAGCGCAGTGAGCAGCGCGCCGATCAGGGTCATGATGACCGCGATCAGCCCCGGGACCAGGAAGTCGCGGCTGCGCAGCTGGGGGTTGAACCAGATGCGGTCCTCCACCTTCACCGGCATCTGCAGCGTGCGGCCGCTGCGGTCGGCTTCGAGTTGCAGCCAGTTCTGCCACACCCCCTGGACGTAGCCCTGGAGCAGCCGCGCGGTATTGGCGTCGACCCCGTTGACCCAGACCCCGACCGGCGCCGTGCGACCCGACAGCACGTCGCGGCCGAAGTCGCCGCGCAGCCAGACGATGCCCGACACCGCCCGCCGGTTCATCGCCTGCTGGGCGTCGTCGATGTCGGCATAGCGACGCGGCGTGAAGTACGGCGACTGTTCCAGTCCGGCCACGAAGGTCGCTGCCTGGGCCGATGGCCGGTCGACGACCACCGCGAGCGGCACGTGACGCGCGTCGAGCGACACGCCGTAGCCGAACAGCAGCAGCAGTACCACGGGCATCACGAACGCGATGGCGATCGACGACGGATCGCGCACGATCTGCAGGAACTCCTTGCGGATCAGCCCGCGCAGCCGCATGCCGTTCACGCTGCCCTCCGCAACTGCGCTTCGTGCGCCTGGATCAGGCCGACAAAGGCGTCGTCCATGGTCGGATCGGGCAGATCGGGAGTCCGCGCGCTGGCGCGGATCTCGACCGGAGAACCGTAGGCCAGGATCTCGCCCAGCGACATCAGTACCAGTCGGTCGCAGTATTCGGCCTCCTCCATGAAGTGCGTCGTCACCATCACCGTGACGCCGGCCTCGGCCAGGCCGTTGATGCGCTGCCAGAATTCGCGCCGCGCCAGCGGATCGACCCCGGACGTGGGCTCGTCGAGGAACAGGATCGACGGCTCGTGCAGCAATGCGCACGCCAGCGCGAGGCGCTGCTTGAAGCCGAGCGGCAGCGCCGAGCAGTTGGCGTCGGCGTAGCTCGACAGGTCGAATCCCTCGAGTGCCCAGGCCTGCCGCTGCGCGCGCCGCCGGCGGTCGAGGCCGTAGGTGGCGGCGAAGAAGGCCAGGTTCTGCGCCACGCTGAGATTGTCGTAGAGGGCGAAGCGCTGCGACACGTAGCCGATGCGCGCCCGTGCCGCTGCCCGCCCCCGCCCGAGATCGGCGCCGGCGACCCGGAGCGTGCCGGCGGTGGGGGGCAGCAGCCCGCACAGCATGCGGAAGGTGGTGCTCTTGCCGGCGCCGTTGGCGCCGAGCAGCCCGAACACCTCGCCCCGACGCACCGAGAAGGTGACATCCTTGACCGCGACGAAATCGCCGAAGGTCCGCCGCAGCGACTCGACCACGATCACCGGCGCCTCGTCGCCACCGGCATGGACGGGCGGATCGACCGGGACGGCCGCCGCCCGGCGCTCCTGTGGCGCCTCGCCACGCAACATGGCGACGAACGCATCCTCGAACCGCGGCGGCGCCGGCGCCCAGTCTTCGCCGTCGACGCGCGGTGGCGCGACCGCGTCGATGACGACCCGCACGCCTTCGGACTGCACCAGCGCGTCGACCACGCCATCGCGCCCGTGCAGCCGCGCCTGCAGCTGCCGGCGCGACACGCCGTCGGCGCGCACCACGAAGCAGCGCCCGGTCATCGCCGCACCGAATTCGGCTGGCGGGCGCTGGGCGCGCAGCTCGCCCTGGTGCAGCAGCAGCACGTCGTCGCACAGTTCGGCCTCGTCCAGGTACGCCGTGCTGACCAGCACCGTCACCTGCTGTTCGCGCAACCCGCGGATGATGCTCCACAGCTCACGGCGCGAGATCGGGTCGACGCCGACGGTCGGCTCGTCGAGCAGCAGCAACCGCGGCGCGCGCAGCAGCGCGCAGGCGAGGCCCAGCTTCTGCTTCATTCCGCCGGACAGCGCGCCGGCGCGCCGCCGCCCGAACGGCCCCAGCGCGGTCAGGCGCAGCAGTTCGGCGAAGCGCTGCTGCCGCGCCGTTGCCGGCAAACCCTGCAGATCGGCGTAGAGGTCGAGGTTTTCCTGGACCGTCAGATCCTCGTACAGCCCGAAACGCTGCGGCATGTAGCCGATGCCCTGCTGGATGTCCGCGGCTCCGCGGGTGTCGCGGCCGAACACCCGCACCCTGCCGGCGTCGGGCAGCAGCAGCCCGGCAGAAAGGCGCATCAGCGTCGTCTTGCCCGCGCCGTCGGGGCCGAGCACCCCGGTGATCGTCCCCAGGCGCACGGTGACGTCGAGGCCGCGCAAGGCGGCGGTGCGGCTTGCGCCGCGGCCGAAGCCCTTGTGCACCGATTCGAGCACCAGGGGGTGCCCGTCGACCGGATCGTCGGCCATGCCTCAGGAGCGGCAGACGGCGTCGCCGCGCTGCTGCGGCGCGTTGTCCTGCAGCGGCACGACCACGGTCACCGGCATCCCCAGCCGCAGCTTGCCGCCGGGATTGCAGGCATACACCCGCATGCGGTAGACCAGTTCGGTGCGCAGTTCGGTGGTCTGCACCGACTTGGGCGTGAACTCGGCCGTCGGAGAGATGAACCCGATCCAGCCGTCGAAGGGATGGCCGGGGAAACTGTCGCTGACAATCCGCGCCCGCATCCCCGGGGCGACGTGGCCGAGTTCGCGTTCGGGGACATAGGCACGGACCCAAACCGGGTTGTTCAGCGCAAGCGTCATCACCGGCGTCTGCGGCGCCGCCATGTCGCCGACTTCGAGGATGCGGCTCTCGACCACGCCCGCCTCAGGCGCGCGCAGCGTGGCATCGTCGAGCTGCCGCTGCGCCAGCGCCAGCGTCGCCTTGTCGGCGCGTACCTGGGCCTCGGCCGCGGCGATGTCCTCCTTGCGCGGGCCCTGCAGCACTAGGCTCAGCGCCTGACGCGCCCGGTCGACGTCGGCATGCGCGGTCTTGAGCGCCTGCGCGGCGTTGTCCAGATTCTGGCGGGGCAGGAAGTCGGCCTTGACCAGCGTTTCCTGCCGCGCGTACGTGGCCTCGGCATTGCGCGCCGCCGCCTCCGCCGCTGCCAGCGCGGCCCGGGCCTCGGCAATCTCCTGCGGCCGGCTGCCCGCGCGCAGCGCCGCGAGCGTCTGCTCGCGGGCCTGCAGCACGCCTTGCGCCTGCGCGACGGCATCGCGGAAGCGGTCGGCGTCGAGCGTGGCGACGACCTCGCCCTTCCGCACCGGATCGCCCTCCTGCACCAGCAGACGGTCGATCCGCCCGGCGGCGTTGAACGCGAGCTGCACTTCGCGGATGTCGACGTTGCCATACACCTGCAGCGTCCGCGCCGCCGGGCTCGCCGGCCGCGTCAGGTACCAAGCGCCCGCCCCCGCAGCACACAGGACGAGCACCGACACGACAAGCAGGCGCACCCGGGATTTCGTCGTCATTGCCAGTCAGCTCGCGGAAAGTCGTTCACCAGGTCATTGTCGCTGCACGCCGCGCGCCGCGGTTGATGCACTTCAATCGCCGCCAGTCTGCAGCGCGTAGCATCGCTGTGCCGCTGCCGACCGAACCCCGGCAAGCCGCGCATCCCGAACCATGCGTCTCCGCGCCCTCTCCTTCGCCATCGCCCTGACCCTGGCCTCCCATGGCGCCCCGGCCGCCGCGGGGCAGACACTCGCCGACGTGTTCGCACAGGCACAACGGCACAACCCCACGCTGCGCAGCGCGCAAGCCGCGTACCGCGCAGCGCTCTCCCGCGTCCCGCTGGCGCGCTCGCGGCTGCTGCCGCAGATCGTCGCCGCCGCCGGACTGAGCGACAACGCGCAGGACAACAGCAACAACCCGCTGCTGCAACGCTTCGGGATGCCGACCAACTGGGACTACATCTCGCGCGACGTCAGCCTGACCGCGACCCAGGCGCTGTACCGGCCCGGCGAGCGTATCTCGGTCACCCAGGCGGAAACCGGCGCACGCATCGCCTACCTGCAGTGGCTGCAGGCAAACCAGGAGCTCGCCGTGCAGGTGGCTGCGGGGTACTTCGACGTCCTCGCCGCGCAGGACGACGTGCGCTCGCTGCAGGCGCAGCAGAAGGCCACCGTCCAGCAGTTGGCTGCGGCGCGGAGCAATTTCGCTGCCGGGAACGGCACCATCGTCGACGTGCGCGACGCGCAGGCGCGGGCCGATCTCACCGCGGCCCAGGTCCTGGCCGCGCAGAACCGGGTCGAACTCGCCCGGACGCGCCTGCAGCAGCTCACCGGCATCCCCCCCGGCCCGCTCGACGACCTGGCTCCGGGCGTGCACATTCCGGCGCCGGCCGGCGGCGTGCAGACCTGGGCCGACAAGGCGGCGCAGGACAACCTCGCGGTCCGCCAGGCGCTGCTCGCCGTGGACAACGCCCGGATGCAGGCGCGGAAGGCGGGCACCGGCACGCTGCCGACGGTCGACGCCTATGCCCGCGTGGACCGGGCCAGCACCAGCGGCGGCGGGCCGCTGTTTCCCTTCGGCAACCGGGCCGACGTTGCCACCGTCGGCGTGCAGGTGCAATGGTCGCTGTTCACCGGCTTCGGCGTGCAGAGTCAGGTGGAACAGTCGGCGCACGATCTCGATCGTGCCGAGGCCGACCTGGACGCCGCCCGGCTGGCGGCGGCGCAAAGCGCGCGTTCGGCCTATCTCGGCGTCGAATCGGGCCTGGCGCAGGTCAAGGCGCTTGACGCGGCGATCGCGTCGAGCCACAGCGCCCTCGACGCCAACGAAACCGGCTATCGCGTCGGCATGCGGGTCAACATCGACGTGCTCAACGCCCTGTCGCAACTCTACGAAACCCGGCGCCTGGCAGACAAGGCGCGCTACGACGTGCTGGTCGGCCAGCTGCGCCTCAAGCTGGCCGACGGCAGCCTGGACGCGCGCGACGTCGCCGCGCTGAGCGCACTGCTGCAGCCAGGCTGAGCGGCAGGCCCGCCGACGGCGCCGGATTGCCGACGCCTGCATCCGACCGGGGGCCGGATGCGGGCGGCAAACCGGGGACCGGTCCGTCAGTTGCTGCTGGCCAGCGCGGCCTGGGTCCGGGGATCCAGCCGACCGGTCGTCGCCAAGCCGTGATCCTTCTGGAACGCGATCAGCGCGTGGCGGGTATGCGGGCCATAGCTGCCGTCGGGCGTGCCGACGGCATAGCCGAGGTTGTTGAGCCTGCGCTGCGCTTCGAGCATCGACATCGGCTGGGC
Source organism: Pseudomonadota bacterium (assembly GCA_021814605.1). Lineage (GTDB taxonomy): Bacteria > Pseudomonadota > Gammaproteobacteria > Burkholderiales > Burkholderiaceae_C > Thiomonas. The sequence continues at coordinate 6,476 of JAKAIB010000065.1, forward strand.
CGACGCCGCAGGTTGCGCCGTCGGTGCGGGCGTCTCGCCCTGGACGGCCAGATGGCCGCCGGTGCCCAGTCCGCCCTGGACGTTCTGCGCCTTGTAGTTCTCCACCGCCTTGACGATGCCGTTGTACGCGTCCATGAACGCGGCGACGATCACCTTGCCTTGCGCCGTGTTCGAGTAGCCGCCGCCGACCCCGCCGAAGCCGGCGCCGAGCATCCCGCCGATGGCGCCGAAATCCCAGTTCTTGGCGCTGCCCTCGGACGCCGCGACCTGGACCCCCGAGCGGTTGTCGTCGAGCGTCAGCATGGTGCTGGCTTCCTTCGCGCTGATGCTGCCGCCGACGATCGCCCCGATCGGCCCCAGCAACCCGCCCACGGCCCCGCCGATTCCACCGGCATTGTTGTTGGAGAAGGTGATCGACGGCGTCAGCGAGTAGTCGGCCGACACCATCTGGCCCTTGCCGAAGTTCGAGTTGGAGCGCAGTTCACCCGATTGGGCCAGGGCCCGCTCCTGCATCATGTTGTTCATCGCGCGGCCGCGATCGACGACCACGAAGCAGTTCGATTGCTGGATCATCAGCTTCAGCACCGGCGCAGTCGACCCGAGGTGGTACTGCCCCGTCAGCACGCCGTACCAGGGCGCGTTGGTGTCCTCGACCACCGCAATGGTCCCCAGCGGCGCATTGCAGCGAGCCAACTGGGTGTTCGCGTTCTGGCTGCTGGAGCCGCCGGCCGAGCCGGTCGCGACGGTCTTGGCGCTCTGATTCCCCATCTGCATGTCCGAGCAGCCCGACAGCGAGGCCGCCACCAGGACCGCGCCGAGCACCGGCGCCAAAGTATTCTTCTTGTTCATCGATTCTCCAGGAGTGATGCCCGACGCGGGCGAATGTGGGCCGAATATGACCCATCATGGAAAATTCTTATGGTCTCTGCTGAGCGCATCCTGACGCGGCTCAAAAAGTTGGTGCGCCCGCCCCCACGCAATCCCCCGTTTTGGGGGTCCGGCGCGCCGCCCGACGCGACGCGTCCTACCCGGCTATGCTCGCGGCGATGGACGACGTCATCGAGATCGCCAACCTGTCCAAGACCTACGCCTCGGGATTCGTCGCGCTCAAGGGCGTCGACCTGCACATCCGCCGGGGCGAGATCTTCGCGCTGCTCGGACCGAACGGTGCCGGCAAGACCACGCTGATCAGCATCGTCTGCGGCATCGTCCGGGCGAGTTCCGGAACGGTGCGGGTCGACGGCCACGACATCGTGCGCGACTGGCGGCCGGCACGGTCGCTGATCGGGCTGGTGCCGCAGGAACTGACCACCGATGCCTTCGAGTCGGTGTGGAACACCGTGTCGTTCAGCCGCGGGCTGTTCGGGCTGCGCGCCGATCCCGCGCACATCGAGAAGGTGCTGCGGGCGCTGTCGCTATGGGACAAGCGCGACAGCCGCATCCTCGCGCTGTCGGGCGGCATGAAGCGTCGCGTGCTGATCGCCAAGGCGCTGGCGCACGAGCCGCGGATCCTGTTCCTCGACGAGCCAACCGCCGGGGTCGACGTCGACCTGCGGCATGACATGTGGCAGCTGGTGCGCCGTCTGCGTGACGACGGCGTGACCGTCATCCTGACCACGCACTACATCGAGGAAGCCGAGGAGATGGCCGATCGGGTCGGCGTGATCAACAAGGGCGAGCTCATCCTGGTCCGCGACAAGGCCGACCTGCTGCGCGAGTTCGGCCGCAAGCAGCTGACGCTGCATCTGCAACGCCCGCTGGGCGTGGTGCCGACGACGCTCGCGGGCTACGGCCTGGTGCTGTCCGGCGGCGGCACCGAGCTGACCTACAGCTACGACAGCCGCGAAACGCCGGTGGCGATTGCCGAATTCCTCGACGCGGTACGCGCGGCCGGGATCGGTTTCACCGACCTGGGAACGACCCAGAGCACCCTCGAAGACATATTTGTCAGCCTGGTCCGTGGCGAGCCGCCCCATGCGCAGCCACAGGACGGTTCGACGCTTTTCCGGGAGGCCCGATGAATCTGCAGGCGGTCCGAGCGATCTACGCCTTCGAGATGGCCCGTGCACGGCGAACGGTGATGCAGAGCGTGATCTCGCCGGTGGTCTCGACTGCGCTGTACTTCGTGGTCTTCGGTGCGGCGATCGGCTCGCGCATCCAGAGCGTCGGCGGCATCGGCTACGGATCGTTCATCGTCCCGGGGCTGATCATGCTGTCGCTGCTTGGCCAGAGCATTGCCAACGCCTCGTTCGGCATCTACTTCCCGCGATTCACCGGCACCATCTACGAAGTGCTGTCGGCACCGGTGTCGGCGGCCGAGATCGTGCTCGGCTACGTCGGCGCCGCGGCGACCAAGTCGATCGTCCTGGGCATCATCATCCTCGCCACGGCGCGACTGTTCGTGCCGCTGCATGTCGACCATCCGGTGTGGATGGTCGCGTTCCTCGTGCTCACCGCGGTGACCTTCAGCCTGATCGGCTTCATCATCGGCGTCTGGGCGGACGGCTTCGAGAAGCTGCAGATCGTGCCGCTGCTGATCGTCACGCCGCTGACGTTTCTCGGCGGCAGCTTCTACTCCATCGACATGCTGCCGCCGGTGTGGCGCACCGTGGCGCTGTTCAACCCGGTGGTCTACCTGATCAGCGGCTTCCGCTGGAGCTTCTACGGGATCGCCGACGTTGCCGTCGGCGTCAGCCTGGGCATGACCGCCGCCTTCCTCGCGGCTTCACTCGCCATCGTCGGCTGGATCTTCCGCACCGGGTACCGACTCAAGACCTGACTCCAGGACGGGGCCTGCGCCTCGGCCGGCAGGCACGTCGACGAACAGCGCCTGTTCCTCCCGCGCGAAGTGATGTTCGAGCAGGTGGACGAACGGATGATGCGCATCGAGCAGGGCCAGCCGTGTCGGTCCGTCGGGCGGGCCGGACGCATCCAGCCGCCGGCGCAGCCCCGCCGCGAGCTGCGCGATCTTGTGATGCTCCGCGAGGTAGACCGCTGCCTGCCAACGGGCGGACACCGGAATGTCTGGAATCAACACCCGTTCCTCCCGCTCGGCGTGCGCCGAAAGCAAGCGCTGCAGATCGGCATGCGCCAGGCGGGCTTCCGCCAGGTCGCCGTCCAGCAGCGCCAGCCGCGCCTGCTGCACGGTGTCCAGCATGCGGCGATGTTCGTCCAACAGTTGCCGGACCAGCCGTGCCGTCCCCGCGGCATACTGCATGCCGACGCCCCGCGGAATCTGGAGCCGACCAATCAGCCGGCGCGGGCGAAATCGATGACGACGCCGTCGGGCGAGCGCTCGCGGTACTCGACGCGGACCTGCTCGCCGTAACGTTGCCTGATCTGCGCGAGCAACGGCTGCGGATCGTGGTCGTTGACGAATTCCATCGTCTCGCCGGCGTCGAGCGCATCGAGCGCGCCGAAGATCGCGGCATGGCGGAAGCGCTTGGCGATGCCGCGGGCGTCGAAGCGATAGCGCCCGTCGGGGCGGCGGTGCGAGTGCGGCGAATTGAGGACGGTGAAGGGTTCCATGGTCGGATGAGCGAAGGTCGATGACGGGGGTTCAGGCCTCGTACTGCGGAAACAGCACGTTGTTCTCGATGTGGATGTGGTGCATCAGGTCGTCGGCCAGTTTGGCGACACCGGTATAGAGCGCGCGCCAGGTATTGCACGCATCGGACGGCAGGTGCAGGTCGCGGGTCACCTGCTCGACCTTCCGCAGCATCACGCCGTGGTCGTCGTGCTCGGCGCGCATGCGCTGGATCGGTGGCGCGAGATGCGCTTCCGGATTGCGCCGCATCATGGGAAAGAGCACCAGCTCCTCCTTCTGCATATGGGCCTCGAGCTCGGCTTGCATCTCCCGCAACAGCGCGGCCAGCCCGGCCGGCACCTCGGCATGGGCGCGATGCACCCGCTCCACCTTGTCCGCGAGCAGCACGAGTTCGGGCAGTTCGCGCCGATGAACGTCGTGATAACGCGTCACGAGATGATCGATCAACGCATCGGGGCCATCCGGGAGGTCCGACGCTGCGCCGGCGTCGAGCGCCAGCAGTTCGGCCGCGACCGCGACCGCGTCGACCCCGCGCGCTTGCGCCGCCGTCGCCAGCGGGACGTCGCCGCCGCAGCAGAAATCGAGCCGGTTGCGGCGGAAAACGGTCGTCGCGCCGGGCAGCGTGCGGGCGATCTCGCCGACCGTCAAGGCGGCGAGGCGTTCGGCCTCGGGTTCAAGGGAAACAGACGCATTCATGGAGATCCTTTAAACAAGTAATTGCGATACCACTATAGGCGTGTATAGTGGCAAACGCAATACCTCTTAAGACGCCGATGAAACTCAACTCCTTCGCCGATTTCGGCCTGCGCGCCCTGCTCGTTCTCGCCGCCAGCGAGCGGCCGACCTGGTCCAGCACCGAACTGGCCAGCCGCCTGGCGGTATCGCGCGACCACCTGATCAAGGTGCTGCAGCGGCTGGCGGCCGGGGGTTACGTGCACCTCGCCCGTGGCGCCGGTGGCGGTGTCCGGCTGGCCAAGGCACCGCAGGACATCCGGCTGGGAACAGTGCTGGCCTGGCTGGAGGACGATACGCCGCTGGTCGAGTGCTTCCGCGCCGACGGCGGCGCTTGCGTCCTGACCGGATTCTGCGGGCTGCGCCCCCGGCTGGCGCGGGCGCAGCAGGCGTTCTATGCCGAGCTCGACGCCGGCACCCTGGCCGACTGCGTCAACCCGGCGCTGGTCCGCTTCGCGCAGATCCCGGACTGAGCCCAATCGCGGATGGCGCAGCGTCGGTCTCGCCGAACCCGAGGAGATCGAGCTGCCGCCCCCCCGATGTATCCAAGGTGGCGTCGACGTCGCTCAACGCCGACGCGCGCACACCGAGCAATCGCAGCCGGTGCGACAGCGCGATGCGCCGCAGGCATTCGCCGGCGGCGCGGCGGATGCGTCGTGCGTCCTGTGTGGGCGCGTCGAGCGAGAGGTCGCGGGTGACGGTGCGGAAATCATCGAACCGCAGCTTGATGCCGATGGTGCGCGCCGCCAGCCGCTTGCGCACCAGATCGGCGGCGACGCGCTCGCACAGGGTGGTGAACACCGCCGACAACTCGGCGCGGTCGAGACGCGGGTGCAGGTCGCGTTCGAAGGTCGTCTCGCGGCTGGTGGACTTCGGATTGCGCTCGGTGACCACCGGCCGGTCGTCGATGCCCCGGGCGACATCGTGCAGCCAGCTCGCGAAGGTCGTCCCGAACTGCGCCTGCAGCGGCGCGTCGTCGGCACGGCGCAGGTCGCCCAGCGTCGCGATGCCCAGACCCTGTAGCCGCGCTGTGGCCTTCGGGCCGATGCCGTTGACCTTGCCGACGGCAATCGGCGCGATGCGGTCGAGCACCTCGTCGGCGGCGATGATGCTGATGCCGTCGGGCTTGTCGAACTCCGACGCCAGCTTGGACAGCAGCTTGTTCGGCGTGATGCCGATCGAACAGCTCAGCCCTGTCGCGTCGCGCACAGCCTGCTTGATGGTCTGTGCCAGCGTCAGGCTGTCGCCGGGCAGATCGGTCAGGTCGATGTAGATCTCGTCGACGCCGCGATCCTCGATGCGGGGCGCGATCGCGGCCACGGCCTGCTTGAACAACCGCGAGCAATGCCGGTAGGCGTCGAAGTCGGCCGGCAGCAGGATGGCGTCCGGCGCCAGACGCGCCGCCTTCATCATGCCCATGGCCGAGAACACGCCCAAAGCACGTGCCTCGTAGGTCGAGGTGGTCACGACGCCGCGGCCGACGTAGTCGCGCAGCCGAGCGAAGTGGCGTCGGCCCTGGGCGTCGATCGTGGGCGCCCAGTCGTGCCGGCCGCCGACGACGACCGGCTGGCCGCGCAGCTCCGGGTAGCGCAGCAGTTCGACCGACGCGAAGAAGGCGTCCATGTCGAGATGCGCGATGCGGCGGTCCATATGCCGATTCTCTCGCAGGACGCCGCCACACGGTGCCCAGGTCCGTCGCCAGAGCGACGGGCGCCCTGCATGCCGGCCCGAACCGTGCTGCAATGGAGGCTTGCCTGCGGAGACTGCGATGGAATACACCCGTCTGGGCCAGACCGGCCTTGTCGTGTCAAGAATCTGCCTGGGATGCATGACTTACGGCGTTCCCGAACGCGGAATGCATCCGTGGACGCTGGACGAAGCGGCGAGCCGGCCGCTGCTGCGCCAGGCGGTCGAACAGGGAATCAACTTCTTCGACACCGCCAATTCCTACTCCGACGGCACCTCCGAGGAAATCGTCGGCCGGGCGCTGCGCGACTTCGCGCAGCGCGACGAAATCGTCGTCGCGACCAAGGTGCGTTTTGCGTCGCGACAGGCACCGAACATCGGCGGACTGTCGCGCAAGGCCATCCTGTCGGAGATCGACGCCAGCCTGCGCCGGCTGGGGATGGACTACGTCGACCTCTACCAGATCCACCGCTGGGATCCGCACACGCCGATCGAGGAGACGATGGAGGCTCTGCACGACGTGGTCCGCGCCGGCAAGGCGCGCTACATCGGTGCCTCGTCGATGCACGCCTGGCAGTTCGCCAAGGCGCAACGGGTCGCCGAACGCAACGGCTGGACCCGTTTCGTCAGCATGCAGCCCGAGCTCAGTCTGCTGTATCGGGAGGAGGAGCGCGAGATGCTGCCGCTGTGCATGGACCAGGGCGTCGGCGTCATCCCGTGGAGCCCGCTGGCGCGCGGCCGGCTCGCCAGGCCCTGGGGCGAGCAGACACCGCGGATCGCCACCGATGCCTTTGGCACGACGCTGTTCTCCGGCACCGAAGCGGCAGACCGCAGGGTCGCCGAGGCGCTGGACACGTTGGCCGCGCGCCGCGGGCTGCCCCACGCCCAACTGGCGCTGGCCTGGCTGCTGCACAAGCCGGGCGTGACCGCGCCGATCGTCGGCGCGTCCAAGGCGCGGCACC
>JAKAIB010000320.1 GCA_021814605.1 Pseudomonadota bacterium
GTCTTGCGTCATGTTGGGGCTCCGTTGGATTCGCGGCACGGGTCGCAGTGCGAATCGAGTGCGCTGCGCATAGAAGAAGTTTCGAAATCGAAAATACTGCAATGGGCACGAGTTCGCCGATGCCGGGCTGGCCGAGGCCGCCGACCATCGTCATCATCGACGATCAGGAGACCAATCGCCATCTGCTGGCCGAGATCGCGCGCGGTTTCTGCTCGCATGCCGAAATCCAGGCCTTCGACGATCCGCTCGCGGCCATCGCCCATGCGAACTCGCGCCCGGTCGATCTGGTGCTGACGGACTATCGCATGCCGAACATGGACGGCATCACGCTGATCCGCGCGCTGCGCGCGATCGACCATCTGCTCGATCCCCCGATCATCTGCATCACCGCCGTCGACGACGTGCGCATCCGCTATGACGCCCTCGACGCCGGCGCCAACGATTATCTCAGCCGCCCGATCGACTATCGTGAATGCTCGGCGCGCTGCCGCAACCTGCTCAACATGCGGCGTCTTCAGCTGGCTTCGATCGAACATTCGAGGATTCTCGGGGAACGCGTCGACGCCGTCGTCCGGGATCTCGAGAAGAAGAAGATGGAAATGCTGTTCCGGCTCGCCAAGGTGGCGGAGCAGCGCGATACCGATACCGGCGCGCACCTGAGCCGCATCGGCCAGTATTCGGCGGCGCTGGCCCGGCGGGTCGGCTGCGACGAGTCGTTCACCGCCATCCTGGAACTTGCGGCGCCACTGCACGACATCGGCAAGGTGGCGATTCCCGACGCCATCCTGCTGGCGCAACGGCCGCTGACGCCCGAGGAATGGACCGTCATGAAGACGCACACCCTCGTCGGCCACGCCATGCTGGCCGGCGGCGACACCGAGCAGATGGAGGTTGCCGCGCAGATCGCCCGGTCGCACCACGAGAAGTTCGACGGCAGCGGCTACCCGGACGGACTGGCGAAACAGGACATTCCGCTCGCGGCGCGCATCCTCGCCGTGGTCGACGTGTACGACGCGCTGACCTCCAAGCGCCCCTACAAGGAAGTGTGGTCGCACGACCGGGCGCAGGAACTGCTGCGGAACGAATCCGGCCGGCATTTCGATCCGGACCTGGTCGAGGCCTTCCTGGCCGACATCCCGGCAATCCGGGCGATCCATTCCGACGCGCACTGATGCCACCGGGCATCGCCCGAGCGTCGCCGCAGCGAAAGCGCTAGATTTTGTGGCGTGGGTCTGCGAACGGCAGGCCGGTCCGCCCGCGGCGCCGTTGGTCATCCCGACGCGCACGGCGCCGCCGGAGATTCGCCGTTCGCCGGCCGCAGCGTGGTGCCCGACAACAACGACCAGGTGACCTTCATGACCGCAGTGCAGCCTTTGCCCATCGAGCAGCTTTCCACGCGTTCCGACGCCTCGCTGCTGGACTTCGACAGCACCGCCGAATTGACCGAATCGACCGAGGTGGTCGGGCAGCAGCGCGCCGTCGAGGCGATCGAACTGGCGATCGATCTGCGCCAACCGGGATACAACCTGTTCGTCCTCGGCGAATCGGGCAGCGGACGCCACAGCGTGGTGCGGCATCTGCTCGAGAAGAAGGCGCGCACCCAGCCGGCGCCCGACGACTGGTGCTACGTCAACAACTTCGCCGAGCCCGACAAGCCCCGGCTGCTCCGGGTTCCCGCGGGCCGCGGTGCCGAGCTGGCGCGCGACATGGAGCAGTTCGTCAACGAGCTCACCCGCAGTGTCGCCGCCGCGTTCGAGAGCGAGCAGCATCAGGCCCGGGTCGAGGCGATCAACAACGCCTACAAGGCGCGCGAGGAAAGCGCCCTGCAGGAACTCGGCCAGGCGGCGATCCGCGACGGCATCGGGCTGCTGCGCACACCGCGGGGGTTCGTGTTCACGCCGATGAAGGGCGACGAAGCCATGTCGCCCGACGAATTCGAGAAGCTGCCCGCCGCCGAGCAGCAGCGGCTGGGCCGGCTGATGGAATCGCATGGCGAGAAGCTGACGCAGCTGATGCAGCAGATGCCGCGCTGGCGCCGCGAGGTGCAGGCGCAGATCAAGGACGCCAGCCGGGACACGCTGCAACTGGCGGCAGGCCACCTGATCGACGAGCTGCGCGAGCGCTATCGCGCCCTCGACGACGTCGTCGCGTTCCTGGACGAGGTGATGAAGGATGTCGTCGAGGCCGGGGAACCGTTGCGCGAGCAGCCTGCGCGCGGCGACGGCCTCGCCGCGCTGGTGATGAGCGGAACCGTTCCGCACGCGCGCTACCGTGTCAACGCGCTGGTGTCGAGCCCGGGGGCGGCTGCCGCGCCGGTGATCTACGAGGACAACCCGATCCATCCCAACCTCGTCGGTCGCATCGACCAGGTTGCCCAGTTCGGAACGCTGGTCACCAGCTTCATGCTCATCAAGCCGGGGGCATTGCACAAGGCCAACGGAGGCTATCTCGTCCTCGACGCCGTGCGCGTGCTGACCCAGCCGCACGCCTGGGAGAGCCTCAAGCGGGCGCTGAGTTCGGGGCAGGTCCGGATCGAGTCGGTCGGGCAGGCGTACGGGCTGGTGGGCACCGCGGCGCTGGAGCCGCAGCCGGTGCCGCTGTCGCTCAAGGTGGTGATGATCGGCGAGCGGCGCGTGTACTACCTGCTCAAGGCGATGGACCCGGACTTCGCCGAGCTGTTCAAGATCGCCGCGGATTTCGAGGACGACGTGATCCGCGACGCGGCCAGCGTCCGGCAGTACGCGCGCTTCATCGCGACGCTGGCGCGCGGCGCCGGGCTGCGGCCGCTGGACCGCGGCGCGGTGGGGCGGCTGATCGACCACAGCGCGCGTCTCTGCGGGGATGGCCAGCGGCTGAGCGCCAACCGACGACAGATCGCCGACCTGCTGCGCGAGGCCGACCATGTCGCTGC
>JAKAIB010000321.1 GCA_021814605.1 Pseudomonadota bacterium
CCGGCGGCACGCAAGCTGCTGGCCATGTGGCCCGACATGCAGCGTGCCTATTCGGGCGACGAGTACGTGGTGAAGATCCGCGACCGGGAGATCCGCACCACCCTCACCCACACCACGTTGTCGGGAACCCGGCTGCGCAAGGTGGTGCTGCCGCGCTGGGCCGATCACGGCGAGGTGCTGCGCTGGCTGATGCGCGAGAACGTTCCCGGCAGCTTCCCGTTCACCGCCGGGACGTTCGCGTTCAAGCGCGAGAACGAGGACCCCACCCGGATGTTCGCCGGCGAGGGCGATGCGTTCCGCACCAACCGCCGTTTCAAGCTGCTGAGCGAGGGCATGCCGGCCAAGCGGCTGTCGACCGCGTTCGACTCGGTCACGCTCTACGGCGCCGATCCCGACCGCCGCCCCGACATCTACGGCAAGGTCGGCAACTCCGGCGTGAGCATCGCCACCCTCGACGACATGAAGGTGCTCTACGACGGCTTCGACCTGTGCGATCCGGCGACATCGGTGAGCATGACCATCAACGGGCCGGCACCGACCATCCTGGCCATGTTCGTCAACACCGCGATCGACCAGCAGCTGGACAGGTTCCGCCGCGACAACGGCCGCGATCCCACCGACGACGAGACGCAGAAGATCCGCGAATGGGTGCTCGAGAACGTGCGCGGCACGGTGCAGGCCGACATACTCAAGGAGGACCAGGGGCAGAACACCTGCATCTTCTCGACCGAGTTCTCGCTCAAGGTGATGGGCGACATCCAGGACTATTTCGTCCGCCACAAGGTGCGCAACTTCTACTCGGTGAGCATCAGCGGCTACCACATCGCCGAGGCCGGGGCCAATCCGATCTCGCAGCTGGCCTTCACCCTGGCCAACGGCTTCACCTTCGTCGAGGCCTACCTGGCGCGCGGCATGCACATCGACGATTTCGCGCCCAACCTGAGCTTCTTCTTCAGCAACGGCATGGACCCCGAGTACAGCGTGCTCGGCCGGGTGGCACGGCGCATCTGGGCCGTGGCGATGCGTGACAAGTACGGCGCGAACGAACGCAGCCAGAAGCTCAAGTATCACGTCCAGACCAGCGGCCGCAGCCTGCATGCGCAGGAGATCGCATTCAACGACATCCGCACCACGCTGCAGGCGCTGATCGCGATCTACGACAACTGCAACAGCCTGCACACCAACGCCTACGACGAGGCGATCACCACCCCGACCGAGGAAAGCGTGCGCCGGGCGATGGCGATCCAGCTGATCATCAACCGCGAATGGGGCCTGGCCAAGTGCGAAAACCCCAACCAGGGAGCGTTCGTCATCGACGAACTCACCGACCTGGTCGAGGAAGCCGTGCTGAAGGAGTTCGAGGCCATCGCCGATCGTGGCGGTGTGCTCGGCGCGATGGAGACGGGGTACCAGCGCAGCAAGATCCAGGAAGAAAGCCTGCATTACGAGACGCTCAAGCACACCGGCGAACTACCGATCATCGGCGTCAACACCTTCCGCAATCCGCACGGCGACCCGGTACCGACCCACCTCGAACTGGCGCGGTCCACCGAGGAGGAGAAGGAGTCGCAGCTGCGCCGCCTGGCCGAATTCCACGACCGCCACGCCGCCGAGGCGCCCGCGATGCTCCAGCGGCTCCGGGGCGCCGTGATCGACAACGCCAACGTGTTCGACGTGCTGGTCGATGCGGTGCGGGTATGCAGCCTGGGCCAGATCACCGCGGCGCTGTTCGAGGTTGGCGGCCAGTACCGGCGCAGCATGTGAACCCGGCGCGGCGCGCGCCCTATCATCTCGACTCCGGCGCCCCGCTGCCGCGCCGGCGATGGTGGCATGCCGCGCGTGCCAGCCTCGCCCGCTCCTCCGTCCTTCCATCCCGCACTGCATGAACCCCCGCTCCACCCGTGCCAGCGCGCTGATGCTGCTGGCCTCGCTGATCTGGGGCACGGCGTTCGTCGCGCAATCTGCCAGCATCGGCACCATCGGCCCGCTGCTCTACACCGGACTGCGCTTCCTGCTCGGCACCGGGGTGGTGCTCGGCGTGATCGCGCTGCGCCGGACGCGAACCGCCCCCGCGACGCCGCGGCAGCCGGCTTCCGCCGGCCTGGTGCGCGACGGCGCGTTGCTCGGCGTCGTGGTCGCGGTGTCGATTTCGCTGCAGCAGATCGGGCTGGAATCGACGACAGTCGCCAACGCCGGCTTCATCAGCTCGCTCTACGTCATCGGCGTGCCGCTGCTGGGACTGGCCTGGGGACGCCGCGCCGGCCGCGGGTTGTGGCTGGGTGCGCTGCTGGCAACCCTCGGGACGTATTTCCTCAGCGTCCGGCAGGGGTATACCGTACGCCACGGCGACTGGCTCGAACTGGCGGGCGCGCTGTTCATCACCCTGCAGATGCTGCTGCTCGGGCACGCTGCACCCCGGCACGATCCGCTGCGGCTGGCCGCGGTGCAGTTCCTGGTGTGCAGCGTGCTCTGCCTCGGCGCCGGCCTCGCGGTCGAGTCGTTCAGCCTGCAGTCGCTGCGCGACGCGGCGTGGCCGATCATCTACGGTGGCGCGCTGTCGGTCGGCGTCGCCTATACGCTGCAGGTGGTGGCGCAGCGCGATGCCGTCCCCGCCCACGCCGCGGTGATCTTCAGCATGGAAGGCGTGTTCGCCACACTGGCCGCATGGCTGATCCTCGGACAGGCCCTCGACGCACGCGCCCAGTTCGGCTGCGTGCTGGTGTTTGCCGGACTGGTGGTCGCGCAGCTGCCCGCGCGCAGCCTTGCCTCTGCCGCCTGGGTGACAGTGCTACGCCGCGGCCGGCGCGCGCAGTCGGACGCCGCATGAACCCGCGCCGCGCCGCGACGAAGCCGCCCGGCGGCACCCGGCCCGAGCG
>JAKAIB010000322.1 GCA_021814605.1 Pseudomonadota bacterium
GGCGCCCGGATGCAGCACACAGCGCCGGCCGATATGGCAACCCCACATGACCACGCTGCGGGGATGCAGCACGGTCCCCGCACCGATCCGGGCGTCACGGCCGACGTAGCACCCCGTCGCGATGTGGGCCGCGTCATCGACCTCGGCTCCATCCTCGATCACGGCGAAAGCGTCCACCCGCGCCTGCGGAGACACCCGCGCACCCGCGGCGACCTGTGCCAGGGGATGCACCCCGGGTTCGAATGGCGGCTGCGCCACCTGCCATAGCCATTGGGACAGCCGGGCGTAGTACAGGTACGGATCGCGGGCGTAGATCGCGTTGCCGGACGGCGGCAGTTCCCCCTTCAGATCTTCGGGAAGGATGACTGCGCCGGCCTGCGTCTGCGCCAGTTGCGCGCGCAGCTTGGCCCGCGTCAGGAAGGCAATGTCGTCGGCACCGGCGGTCGCCAGCGGCCGGACGCGCGCGACGTGCGCCAGCGGATCCCCCGCAAGCTCGCCCCCCAGTCGCCCGACGACCTCCCCCAGTGCGATCGCTGCCATCGGCGAACCATGCGCTTGCCGCGATGGGCGGCTCACTTGCCCGAACTGGAATCCAGCGCCTTGATCACCTTGTCGGTGATGTCGATGCGCGGATTCACGTACACCGCTTCCTGGAAGATGATGTCGTAGTGGTCCTTCTGCGCGATGTCGCGGACCACCTTGTTGGCCTTGTCGAGAACCGTCGCCAACGCCTCGTTGCGCCGCGCGTTGAGATCCTCGGAGAATTCGCGCTGCTTGCGCTGGAACTCGCGGTTCATGTCGACCAGGTTCTGCTGCGCCTTGATCCGGTCGGCGTCCGACATCACAGGGCCGTTCTTCTCGAGGCTTGCGTTGGCGGCCTTGATGCGCGCCGCCATGTCCTGCAGTTCCTTGTCACGCTTGGAAAACTCGGACTCGAGCTTCTGCTGCGCCGCCTTGGCCAGCGTCGACTCCTTGAGCACGCGCTCGGTGTTGATGAAGCCGATCTTGATCGGCGCATGCGCGGCATTCGCCGCAGATGAAGCCGCGGTCTGCTGGGCCATCGCCGGAACCGAGCACAGCGCGGCACCGGCGCAGATTGCCGCCAGGATGGAACGGGTGGAGGTGAGGAGTTTCATGGACATCGCAAAGGTTAGAACGCCGTGCCGACGGTGAATTGGAAGCTCTGGAGTTTATCCGTCGGCTTCGACCGCACCGCCTTGGCCAGACTGAACTTCAGCGGCCCGATCGGGGAGATCCAGGACACGGCCAGGCCCACCGACGAACGCACGTCGCTCAAGCTGATCTTCTGGCTCTCCCCCCAGACATAGCCGTTGTCATTGAACAGGGACATGCGCAGCGAGCGGTCGGCCCCTGTTCCGGGGAAGGGGAATTGGTACTCGAAGTCGGCGACCAGCAGCTTGGCGCCGCCCAGCGCATTGCCTTGCGCGTCCTGCGGACCGAGCGAGGCCTCCTGGAAGCCGCGGACGGTGCCGATGCCGCCGGCATAGAGATTCTTGAAGATCGGCAGCGGACGCCCGTTCAGCCCATGGGCATAGCCGACCAGGCCGTTGAACGCGAAGTTCGTCAGGCGCGTCACCGGGAAGAACTGCTGGTACTGGTAGGTGACCCGGTCGTAGCGCAGCGTCTCGAACGGACTGACTTCGAAGCTCAGTCGCTGGTAGCGGCCGTCGGTCGGCACCAGCGCGCTGTTGCGGCTGTCGCGCTGCCAGCCGATGGTCAGCGGCACGGCTGTTGTGGTCTTGCCGAACTTGTTGACGAACGCGATGTACGAGGCCGGTGCGCCCGGATAGAGGTCCAGGGTGTAACGCTCGAAGCCGGCGCCGAAGAACACCCGGTCGACCTCCGTGAACGGAATGCCGAACTGGACATTGAATCCCGGTGTCTTGATGGTGTAGTTGCCGCCCTGGCTGGTGTACGGCTGGATGGTGCGGTAATACAGGTTCACCGTCCGGCTGATGCCGTCCTGGGTGAAGTAGGGATTGGTGCTGGAGATCGCCAGCGTGCGGTAGTAGCTCGACGTGTTGAAATCGAGCGACACGTTGTTGCCGCTGCCGAAGATGTTGTCCTGGCTGATTCCGGCGTTGAACGAAATCCGGTTGGAACTCGAATAGCCGACGCCGAGCGACAGCGTGCCGGTGGGCTTCTCCTCGACATTCATGTCGAGGTCGACCTCGTCGTTCGAACCCGGCACCTCGCGCGGCTGCAGCGTGACCGACTTGAAGTAGCCGAGGCGGTCCACCCGGTCGCGCGACAGCTTGATGCGGTCGGCGTCGTACCAGGAATCCTCGAACTGGCGCAGCTCGCGCCGGATCACTTCGTCGCGGGTGCGGGTGTTGCCGGCGATGTCGATGCGGCGGACGTAGATGCGCTTGCCCGGATCGGCGGTGATGGTGAACGACACCTGGTCGGTCTCGTGGTCGATCACCGGCGTTGCCTGCACGCGGGCGAACGCGTAGCCGTAGACGCCGAACTGGTTGGTCATCGCCTTGATGCTGTCGTTCAAGGCCTGCGCGCTGTAGGTCTCGCCCGGCTTGAGCTTGACCAGGGCGCGGAAGGTGTCGGCCTGACCGAGGTAATTGCCCTCGAGCTGGTATCCCGACACGGTGTACTTCGGTCCCTCGTGGACGTTGACCGTGATGTAGATGCCGTCCTTGTCGGGCGACAGCGCGACCTGCGTCGACTCGATGCGGAAATCGAGGTACCCGCGGTCCTGGTAATACGACCGCAATGTCTCCAGGTCGGTGTTGAGCTTGGCCTTGGAATACTGGTCGTCCTTGGTGTACCAGCTCAGCCAGCCCGGAGTGCTCAGCGAAAACAGACCGAGCAACCGGCCTTCGCCGAACACCTTG
>JAKAIB010000323.1 GCA_021814605.1 Pseudomonadota bacterium
TTGCGCCTCGGCCAGGGCATGCCCCGCGGCTTCGGAATCGGGCCGCGCCATCGCGGCCTGCAGCGCCCGCTCCGCCGTCGCCAGCGCCACGTCACCGGCCATCACGAATTCGACCGCGCTCGCGCTGGAATCCGGAACGTCCTGCGCCACGGTGGCGAGCCGCCAGTTGGCCGGCTTTTCCAGCGTGCCGGCGTCCTCGTGCAGGTTGCCGAGCAGCAGCGAGAACAACGATGTCTTGCCGGCCCCGTTGGCGCCGACGATGCCGACCTTCTCGCCCGGGTGCAGCGTCAGGCTGGCGCCGTCAAGCACGGTCTGCACCCCGCGGCGCAGCACGATGTCGGTGAGCCGGATCATCCCGCGCTGCCCTCGTCGCCGAACGCCTCGCGCAGATCCTGTTCGAGCAGCACGCAGACCGCCTCGGCATGCAGCTCGGTTTCGAGCCAGACCGCCGGCAACCGCGGAAACGCCGTCTCGAAAGCGGCGCGCTCATTGCCGACTTCGAGCACGGCCACGGCACCGGGCGACAGATGCGCCGGAAGACCGCGGAGAAAGCGCCGCACCAGATCCATGCCGTCCGGGCCGCCGGCCAGTGCCATCCCGGGCTCGTGCAGGTATTCAGGCGGAAGACTGCGCATGCTCGCCTCAGGCACGTAGGGCGGATTGCACAGCACCAGGTCATAGCGCATCGCGGTCGGCACCGACTCCCACAGATCGGACCGGATCAGCTGCAGCCGCTGCTGCAGGTCATACGCCTCGCGGTTGATCGCTGCGACGGCAAGCGCATCGGGAGACAGATCGACGGCGTCGACCCGTGCGTGCGGCCAGACCAGCGCGGCGAGCACGGCGAGGCAGCCCGACCCGGTGCACATGTCGAGGACATGCTCCGGTGCCGCCGCAAGCCAGACGTCGAGATCGCCGCCGTCGAGGAGCTCGGCGATGAACGATCGCGGCACGATGACCCGTTCGTCGACGTGGAACCGCAGCCCCGCCAGCCAGGCTTCGTGCAGCAGGTAGGCAAGCGGCTTGCGCGTGGCGATGCGCTGCCGCGCCAACTCCGCGGCCTGCTGCGCCTGCCCGGTCGTCAGCGCATGGCCGCGCAGCGCGTCGAAGTCGGCTGCAGCGCTCGCGGGGATACCGGCGGCATGGAGCACGATCCAGGCAGCCTCGTCCTCGGCGGACGCGCAGCCGTGGCCGAAATCCAGCCCGGCGGACCGCAGGTCGCGGCTCACCGCGTCCCAGGCCGCGCCGATGGTCACCGCCGCGCCGCCTGCAAGTCCTCCGGGAGGGGTATCGCCTGCCTTGGGGCGGCCCGGCGGCGGGCTCATGTCCGACTCCCCCGCGCTACGCGCGACCCCTCCGGGAGGGGTATCGCCCGCCTTGGGGCGGCCCGGCGGCGGGCTCATGCCGCCAGCGCCTCGAGCGTGCGGCGATAGATGTTCTTCAACTGCTCGACCGCGGCGACCTCGACCCACTCGTCGATCTTGTGGATGCTCGCGTTGACCGGGCCGAACTCGATCACCTGCGGGCAGATCCGGGCGATGAAGCGCCCGTCCGACGTGCCGCCGGACGTCGACAGGTCGGCGGTCAACCCGGTCTCGGCGCGGATCGCCGCCTGCACGGCATCGGACAGCGCGCCGGGCGCCGTCAGGAATGGCTCGCCGCCGAGCGTCCAGTCGAGCGCGTAGTCGAGGCCGTGACGGTCGAGCAGCGCGTGCACGCGCGACTTCAACTGCTCCGGGGTCGACTCGGTACAGAAGCGGAAATTGAAATCGACGATGAGTTCCCCCGGGATCACGTTGGTCGCGCCCGTTCCGGCGTGGACGTTTGACATCTGCCACGACGTCGGCGGGAAGAACGCATTGCCCTCGTCCCAGGTCGTTGCGGCCAGTTCGGCCAGCGCCGGGGCGGCCAGGTGGATCGGATTCTTCGCGAGGTGCGGATAGGCGATATGTCCCTGCACGCCACGAATCGTCAGCCGGCCCGAGAGCGATCCACGCCGGCCGTTCTTGATCACGTCGCCGAGCGCTGCGCTCGAGGTCGGCTCGCCCACGATGCACCAGTCCAGGCGCTGGCCGCGGGCGGCAAGCAGGTCGCACACCTGGACCGTGCCGTCGACCGCCGGCCCCTCTTCGTCGCTGGTCAGCAAAAAGGCGATCGACCCTGCCGGCTCCGGATGGGCGGACAGGAACTCCTCGACCGCGACGACCATCGCCGCCAGCGACGTCTTCATGTCGGCGGCACCGCGGCCGTAGAGGCGCCCGTCGCGCAGGGTCGGCACGAACGGGTCGCTTTGCCATCGGTCCGACGGGCCGGAGGGGACGACATCGGTATGGCCGGCGAAGACCAGCACCTTGGCATCCCGCCCGGCGGTGCCCGGCCGCAGCGCCCACAAATTGGCGACCCGGCAATCCGCCGGACCGCGCTCCAGCGCTTCGCAGGTGAATCCGAGCGCTGCAAGCCGCTGCGCGATGAGGGCCTGGCAGCCGCCATCGTGCGGCGTGACCGAATGCCGGGAAATCAGGTCCTGTGCCAGTGCGAGAGTGGAAGTCATGCGGTACGGCAGATCAGCGCGGCGAGTCGAGATCGAGGGTGATTTCGGTGAACGACGGCCCTTCCTCCTCGGCCGGCTCGGCCGGTGGGGGCGCCGCGCGCAGGGTGGCGTCGTTCTGCAGGCGCCAGAGCAGGTTGGTCGGCGAATCGGCATAGGCGAGCGCTTCCTCGCGGCTGACGATTCCGTCGACCACCATGGTCGCCAGGGCCTGCTCGAAGGTCTGCGAGCCTTCGGCCATCGACTTTTCCATCGCCTCCTTGACTCCGGAAAAATCGCCCTTCTCGACGAGTTCGCGCACC
>JAKAIB010000066.1 GCA_021814605.1 Pseudomonadota bacterium
CCGATGAAGCCGCCCACCGTCGCCACCGGCAGCGCACCGTACTTCATCCGCCTCACGCCGTCGGGACAATTTGCCTACGTCGCCAACAATGCGAGCAACACCATCTCCGAATACCGCGTCGGCCCGGACGGCGCGCTCACCCGGCTGACCGCGAGCGACATCTCCACGGGCAGCAGCCCGATCGCGATCGACACCGATCCCTCGGGCAAGCATCTCTACGTCGCCAACAACGGCAGCGGCACGCTGTCCTGCTACACCATCGGAGCCGACGGCAAGCTCGCGCCGGCCAAGACGCCGACGGTGTCGTCGCAGAGCTTTCCGACCTTCATCGCCACGCTGCAGACCGCCGCCGCGCATTGATCCTGCCCGGCGCGGCCGCCGCCCAGCAGCCGCGCGAGTTGCCGGAGCCCCCGCCCGGTGCCGGCGTCACATCAGAGGTTGAGGTGCTGCCCGACCAGCGCAGCCATCCGCACCGCCTCGTCGTCGCCGAGCGCGCGCAGCGCGCTCACCACGCCGGCCTGGTTCTGCCGCGGCTGGTTCTGGCTGGTCTTCCACTTGCCCTCCAGCCGGGTCACCACGATCTCGATGCCGACGATCGCGCCGATGAGCTTGTCGACATGGTCCGCCGGCGCATCGGACACCGCCCACGGGCTGGAGAACCGCGCCTCCTGTTGCGCGGTCAGCGCTTCGAGATGGGCCCGCAACCGCGCCGGATCGTCGACCACCTGCAGGCGTCCCCGGGCGTGGACGACGGCGTAGTTCCATGTCGGCACGACCCGCCCCGTTTCGGCCTTGGTCGGATACCACGAGGGCGAAACGTAGGTCTGCGGCCCGCGGAAGATCGCCAGCACGTCGGTCTCCGGCGCATGGTCGCGCCACAGCGGATTGGCACGCGCCACATGGCCGCGCAGCGTGCCGAACGGCGCCGGGTCAGGTGACAGGTGCAGCGGCACCAGATTGGCATCCGGTCCGTCGGGCGTCAACGTGACCAGCGTGGCCAGCGGATAGGCGCGCAGCAGCGCGTGCATCACGTCCACGCGCGGTTCGGCGAAATGCTTGGGCAGATACATGACGGGAGCCTCGGAATCGATCGGTCCGGCCGCCCGCAGCGTGCGGCGCGGCGGTACGCGGATGCTGGTCCCCCCGCGCCGGTACAGCTTACGCCGTGTGGTTCGTCGCTTCGTAGACCACGAAGCGCTTGGTGGTTGGTTCCACCACCTCCCAGGTGCCGACGAAGCCGCGCGGCATCACGAAACTGTCCCCGGCGCGCACCGTCACTGCCTCCCCGGCCGCGCTGGTGATCACGCTTACCCCGTCCAGCATGTGGCAGAACTCCTCCTCGGTGTACGAGATCGCCCACTTGCCCGGCTCGCTGCGCCAGATGCCGACGAAAAACTGGCTGGACGGATCGGTGTAATGCATCCAGACGGTCTGCCTGGGATTGCCCGCGATGCGCTTGGCTTCGGGGACGACGCTGTCGATGCCGGGCGCATCGACGGTATCGAGCTGGATGACGTGAGGAACGGTCATGGAGGTTCGCGGTGGTCGGATCGGAAGAATCGGAACGCGGCGAACGGACGGCCGCGCGCCACGCGGAAGATAGCCGAGCCAAGCCGCCGGTCGGCGGATCAGTCCGTGATGTCGGGTTCGACCAGCCCGGCCAGTTGCTCCCGCGACTGCTGCCAGCCCGGATGGCAAGCCCCGGGCAGGATCGCCGCGGGCACGCCCTGCTGCAGGATGCCCGTTGGGTGCCACACGACACCGGTGTCGGCGAAATGCCGGCCTGCATCGCGCCCGGCCGGCTTGAATCGACGAACTGCTCGGTCTGGTCGCTGATCTGGAGCGTCGCGACCGCCGCAAAGGTCACCGCCGCGATCACGTCGACGTCGGCGCCTGTCCCGGGACGGGTGACCAGTCCCCGAGTCGTCCGTTCCACGCGGCGGCTGCCGCGCGCGCAGTCTCAGTCGTAGTCGACCTGGTTGTGCTTCATCGACACCAGCTTGCCCTGCGACAGCGACATCAGCAGCACCGCGAGCAGCTCATGCATGATGATGGTGTGATGGTTGCCGGAATCCTGCATGTAGCCACGCAGCCGGTCGCGCACCGCGTCGACCCCGGTCACGTCGATGATGATGTCGACCGCCTCGCCCAGGCGCGCGAGCGTCATGAAGTCGTTGGTGGTCCGCACGCCATACTGCCGGGCCAGATCCATGCCCGGCATGTCGTTCTTCAGGTCGGCGACCCCGACAACCTCGACGAACGGCGCCGCCAGCAACTGCTTGAGCAACGGCGTGCCGGTCTCGCCAGCGCCGATCATCACGATGCGAATCCTGTCCATGCTCTCCCCCTGCGATCGTTGAATGCCTCAGACAGCCGCCAGCCGGAAGCACCCGGAAGCCTGGTCGCGGCTGACGGCGGGCCAGCATAGCATCGCCCTTCCAGGGCGCCGCCTCATCCAAATCAACAAATCGACGGTGATCGACACGATCGGATCCACTTCCATTCGCGCCTGTCGGTTGACGCCGGATCCTGCCATCGACACGTTGCGCAAATGCCGCCGAACAGCGCTGGATGCGGGCCTCGGGTACGCTGGACGCTGATGGTGGCGACGAAGACCTCGAAGACACACCGAATTGGCCGGCTCGCACCCCTGGTGCGTCGATCCGACCGCGCCGGAGAGGCTGAGGCCTGCGGACTTGCCCTGGCCGTTTCATCAAGCGCGGAAGCGTTGCGTCGATGACTTGTGACTGCAGCAATGTGTCTGCCGAATCCGAATCGGAGCGCGCGGCTCTGCGCGTGGCCATTGTCCTCAACGCGACCATGTTCGTCATCGGCATGGCCGCCGGCCTTTGGGCGCAGTCCAGCGGCCTGCTGGCCGACGCGCTGGACATGCTGGCCGACGCCTCCGCCTTTGCGCTCGCATTGACGGCGACATCGCGTGGCGCGGTCTTCAAGCACCATGCCGCGACATGGAGCGGCGCAGTGCTCCTCGCACTGGGAATCGGCATCGTGCTCGACGCGGTGCGGCGAGGCCTCTTCGGCAGTGCGCCGCAGGGACCCGCCATGATGGCGTTCTCGCTCGCCTCGCTCGCGGTCAACCTGACCGTGCTGCGCCTGCTCGGCAGGTTCCGGCACGGCGAGGTTCACGTCCGCGCGACCTGGATCTTCACGCGCACGGATGTCATCGCCAACCTTGCCGTCTTCGTCGCGGGTCTGCTCGTCTGGCGTGTCGGATGGCGAGGAGCCGACCCGGCGGTTGGTCTCGCCATCGGCCTGTATGTCGCCAAGGAGGCCGTCGAGATTCTGCGCCAAGCGAGGGGGCCGGCGCGGTGAAGCGCCAACGACAGTCACCGCGCCGGGGCGGCGCCCGTCCGGCGCGCGCCGCGTCCGGCACGACCGTCACACCGCGATCAGCCGCCGCACCCCGTCCGCGTCCATGTCGGCGCCCTTCCCTGCCTTGACCACTTCGCCGCGCGCCATGACGGCGTAGCTGTCGGCCAGCGACTTGGCGAAGTCGTAGTACTGCTCGACGAGCAGGATGGCCATGTCGCCGCGTCCGGCGAGCATGCGGATGACCCGCTCGATGTCCTTGATGATCGACGGCTGGATGCCTTCGGTCGGCTCGTCGAGCACCAGCAGCTTGGGGCCGGCAGCCAGCGCGCGGGCGATGGCGAGCTGCTGCTGCTGGCCGCCGGACAGATCGCCGCCGCGGCGGCGCAGCATCTGCCCGAGCACCGGGAACAACTCGAACAGATCGTCCGGAATCCGGGCGCCGCCGCGCCGGGTCGCCAGTCCCATGCGCAGGTTCTCCTCGACCGTGAGCCGCGCGAAGATCTCGCGCCCCTGCGGCACGTAGCCGATCCCCAGCCGGGCGCGGGCGTCGGGGCGCAGGGTGTCGATGCGCTCGCCATCCAGCGCGATGCTGCCGCTCCGGATGCCCACCAGTCCCATGAGCGCCTTGAGCAGCGTGGTCTTGCCCACACCATTGCGGCCGAGCAGGGCGAGCACCTTGCCCTTTTCCAGTGTGAGGCTGACGTTGCGCAGGATGTGGCTGCCGCCGTAGTACTGGTTGACCGATTCGATGTTCAGCATGCGTCGCCCCGCTTCAACGGCCCAGGTAGACCTCGACCACGCGCTCGTCGGCCTGCACCTGCTCCAGGCTGCCCTCGGCAAGCAGGCTGCCTTCATGCAGCACCGTCACCTTGTCGGCGATCTTGCGCACGAACTCCATGTCGTGCTCGACCACCATCAGGGTGTGCCGACCGGCGAGCGAGACGAACAGTTCGGCGGTGCGGTCGGTCTCGGCGTCGGTCATGCCGGCCACCGGCTCGTCGAGCAGCAGCAGTTGCGGCTCGAGCATCAGCAGCATGCCGATCTCCAGCCACTGCTTCTGGCCGTGCGACAGGTCGCCCGCGCGGCGCGCGGCCTGGTCTTCGAGGCGGACGAGCGCGAGCACCTCCTCGACCCGCGCACGCTGCCCGGCGCTCAGGCGGAAGAACAGCGTGCCGCGGGCGCGCTTGTCGGCCTTGAGCGCGAGCTCCAGGTTGTCCTGCACGCTGAGTTCCTCGAACACCGTGGGCTTCTGGAACTTGCGGCCGATACCGGCGGCGACGATCTCGGGCTCGCGCAGCTTGAGCAGGTCGATGGTCTGACCGAAGAACGCCGTGCCGGAGTCGGGGCGGGTCTTGCCGGTGATCACGTCCATCATCGTGGTCTTGCCAGCACCGTTGGGACCGATGACGCAGCGCAACTCGCCGGCATCGATCGACAGGCTGAGCTTGTTCAGCGCGCGAAAGCCATCGAAGGTCACGCTGATGTCGTCGAGGTAGAGCGCGACACCATGGCTGAGATCGGGGCCGGGCCTGCGCAGGTGCCCGTAGCCACCGGCCGGATCGCCGCCGAGGTCAGGCAGCGGCTCGCCATACACGATGTCGCGCCAGTCGTATTCAGCCACGTCGGGCCCTCCACTGGCGGGCCAGCCCGACGATGCCGTAGGGCGCGAACAGCGTGACCACGATGAACAGCCCGCCGAGCAGATACAGCCAGACTTGCGGAATCGCGACGGTCAGCCAGCTCTTGGCGACGTTCACCACCACCGCGCCGACGATGGGACCGATCAGCGTGCCGCGCCCGCCAATGGCCGTCCAGATGGCGATTTCGATCGAGTTCGCCGGCGACATCTCGCCCGGATTGATGATGCCAACCTGCGGCGCGTACAGCGCACCGGCCAGGCCGCACATCATCGCCGAGACCGTCCAGACGCCAAGCTTGAACCAGAGCGGGTCGTAGCCGCAGAACATCACGCGGCTCTCGGCGTCGCGGATGGCGGTGAGCACCCGGCCGAACTTGCTGCGCACCAGCCAGCGCGAGAACAGGAACATCGCCGCCAGCGCCACGCTGCTGGCGACGAACAGCGACACCGTCATTCCCGCCGTGCCCACTGGGAAACCCAGCAGCACCTTGAAGTCGGTCAGGCCGTTGTTGCCGCCGAAGCCGGTCTCGTTGCGGAAGAACAGCAGCATCGCCGCGTAGGTGAGCGCCTGGGTGATGATCGAGAAGTACACGCCCTTGATGCGCGAACGGAAGGCGAAGAATCCGAACACGAAGGCCAGCAATCCGGGCGCCGCCAGCGCCAGCAGCAGGGCGTAGGCGAAATGCTGCGTGCCGGCCCAATACCACGGGAACTGCGTCCACTGCATGAACTGCATGAAGTCGGGCAGCGTGCCGCTGGCGGCGGTCATCGCCCGGTTCAGGTACATGCCCATCGCATAGCCGCCAAGCGCGAAGAACAGCCCGTGGCCCAGCGACAGGATGCCGGCGTAGCCCCACACCAGATCCATCGCGAGCGCGACCATGGCATAGCAGAGGATCTTCCCCGACAGCCCGACCCAGTACTGCGACAGGTGCAGCGCGCTGCCTGCCGGCACGGCCAGCGCGAGGACCGGCGCGACCACGCAGGCCGCGAGCAGCAGGCCGATCAGCGCCGCCCAGCCCCAGAGCGGCAGGAAGGCGGTGGTCGCCTGGAGCACGACCGTCGGTGCCGGTGGCGCTGCCGGCGGCGGGTTCGAGACGACAACGGCGGCCATGGCTCAGGCGTCCACGCTGCGACCCTTCAGGGCGAACATGCCCTGCGGCCGCTTCTGGATGAACAGGATGATGGCGACCAGCACCGCGATCTTGGCGAGCACCGCGCCGGCCACGCCTTCGAGCAGGGTATTGACCACGCCCAGACCCGTCGCCGCGGCGACCGTTCCGGTGAGCTGCCCGACCCCGCCGAGCACCACCACCATGAAGCAGTCGACGATGTACTGCGTGCCCATCTCCGGGCTGACGTTGGCGATCTGGCTCAGCGCGCAGCCCGCCAGCCCGGCGATGCCGGTGCCCAGCCCGAAGGCCAGCATGTCGACCCGCGCGGTGCGCACGCCGACGCACGAGGCCATCGGCCGGTTCTGGGTGACGGCGCGCACGAACAGCCCGAAGCGTGTGCGCGAGATCAGCAGCCACATGCCCGCCAGCACGACCGCGGTGAAGACGACGATCACCATGCGGTTGTAGGGCAGCGTGAGATTGGCCAGCAGGTGCAGTCCACCAGACATCCACGGCGGGTTGTCCACCTGCACGTTCTGCGGGCCGAACAGGCTGCGTACCGCCTGGATCAGCACCAGGCTGATCCCCCAGGTCGCGAGCAGCGTCTCGAGCGGCCGGCCGTAGAGGCGGCGGATGACGGTGCGCTCGACGACCACGCCGATGCCCCCGGCCACGATGAAGGAGAACGGCACCGCCGCGACGAGCGCGTAGTTCTCGACCCCGGGCAGGTATTTCTGGAACAGGCCCTGCATCACGTAGGTCGCGTAGGCGCCGATCATGATGAACTCGCCCTGCGCCATGTTGATCACGCCCATCAGGCCGTAGGTGACGGCCAGCCCCAGCGCGGCCAGCAGCAGGATGCTGCCCAGACTGATGCCCGAGAACAGCGTGCCCAGCCGCTCGCCCCAGGCGAGCCGCGAGTCGATGGCCGACAGGCTGGCCGCGATCTGCGTCCGCACCAGCGGCGACGGCTCGACGTATTGGCCGCCGGCCTTGTCCAGCCGCGACAGCAATAGCGTGCGCACCGCCGGATAGTTGCTCGCGGCAAGTTCCTTCGCCGCGGCCAGCCGGTCTCCGGGATTGCGGCTGGTGAGGAGGATCGCGGCGTGCAGCAACTGCAGCCGCCGCAGCACCTCGGGATCGGTCTCGGTCTTCAGCGCCTGTTCGACCAGCGCACGGTCGACCCCGGTCGGGTCGGACTGCAGCCGTTGCACCGCCTTGAGCCGCTGCGCCGCGTCCGGCGCGAACAGGTCGAGCGCCGCGCGCGCCGAGGCCAGTTCCTTGCGCATGTAA
The DNA here is from genome assembly GCA_021814605.1 of Pseudomonadota bacterium. Taxonomy (GTDB): domain Bacteria; phylum Pseudomonadota; class Gammaproteobacteria; order Burkholderiales; family Burkholderiaceae_C; genus Thiomonas. The sequence continues at coordinate 7,381 of JAKAIB010000066.1, forward strand.
TTGTTGTTGACCACGCCCTGCGCGTTGTCGCTGGGCGTGACCACCTTCCCGGTCGCCAGGTCGACCCAGTCGTCGCCGCGCTGCACCTGCACCATCGTCCCGTCGATCTGCACCGCGTCGTCGAGCAGCTTGCCGATGAATCCGGCGAGCTGCGGGTCCGGATGCGCGGTCGCCTTCTGCAACGCCGCGATGCGCGAATCGGTGTCGCCGCTGGCGATGGCCAGCGCCTCCTGCGCGGTGAGCGCGTGCGCCGGCAGCGCCAGCAGCAGCATCGCCGCCCCGAGCAGCCCGGCCGCCGCCGCGCGCAACCGCGCCGTGACGGCCTTGGGCGATGGAAATGAGATGGTCATGGATGGCGATCCGGCGGGTCGTTGGCCGCCGTCCGCCCGCGCGGTCGCGCGAACGGTGGCGATCATGGGTTGCGCAACGCTCAGGCGTTCTTCGGCTTGGGGATGTACGGGCTCCAGGATTCCCCCGGGACCACGCCGTTGGACTTCCACACCACGTCGAACTGGCCGTCGGCACGAACCTGGCCGATGTACACCGGCTTCTTCAGGTACTGGTTCGGCAGCACTTCGACCACCGAGCCGCTGGGCGCGTGGAATCTCTGCCCGACGAGCGCCTTGCGCACCTCGTCGACCTTGGTCGACTTGGCCTTCTCGACCGCCTGCTTCCACAGGTGCAGGCCGATGTACGACGCTTCCATCGGGTCGTCGGTGACCGGGTAGTCCTTCAGTCCCTTGGTCTTGACGTAGGCCTGCCACGACTTGACGAACTTGGCGTTCACCGGGCCCTTCAACGACTCGTAGTAGTTCCACGCCGTCAGGTAGCCGACCAGCGGCTTGGTGTCCATGCCGGCGAGTTCCTGCTCGGCCACCGAGAAGCCGACCACCGGGATGTCCGTCGCCTTGATGCCCTGGTTGGCCATCTCCTTGTAGAACGGGACGTTGGAGTCGCCGTTGATGGTGGAGATCACGCAGGTCGGGCCGGCGGAGGCGAACTTCTTGATGTCGGCGACGATGTTCTGGTAGTTGCTGAAGCCGAATGGCGTGTACTGCTCGGCGATGTCGCTGTCCTTCACGCCCTTGGAATGCAGGAAGCCGCGCAGGATGGCGTTGGTGGTGCGCGGGTAGACATAGTCGGTGCCGAGCAGGAAGAATCGCTTGGCACCGCCGCCGTCCTTGCTCATCAGGTATTCGGTCGCGGGGATGGCCTGCTGGTTGGGCGCGGCGCCGGTATAGACCACGTGCTTGTTCTCCTCCTGGCCTTCGAACTGCACCGGATAGAACAGCAGGCCGTTGAGTTCGTCGAGCACCGGCAGCACCGACTTGCGCGAGACCGAGGTCCAGCAGCCGAAGATCGCGGCCACCTTGTCCTGGCTGATGAGCTGCCGCGCCTTCTCGGCGAACAGCGGCCAGTTCGACGCCGGGTCGACCACGATCGGCTCGATCGGATGGCCGTCGACCCCGCCGGCGGCGTTGATCTCGGCGATGGTCATCAGATCCACGTCCTTCAGCGCGGTTTCCGAGATCGCCATGGTGCCCGACAGCGAATGCAGGATGCCGACCTTGATCGGCGTCTTCTTGGCGGCGATGGCGGGGAACGGCAGCGTGCTGGCCGCGGCCGCCGCCACGGTGGCGCCGACGGTCTTGAGGGCGGTACGACGATCCATATCGAATGCTCCGGGTTGGGATTGGGACACTTGACCCGACTGCAAATCGTGTGCCACCTGCTGCCATCCCCCCGACGTGCCGCTCCCGGTACCGAGGCAAACCGTCATGCGCCGCATCGAGGGACGCGCATCGGACCCTGCGCCGCCATCCCTGCCGCGCACCATGCCGGCCGCAGCGATTCGGTGCAGCCGCACCAAACCGGAGCACTGAACCCGCTCAGGGCGCGTGGTCGGTGCAGGCCTGGTTCTTGCACCGTCGTGACATGCCGCCCGGTCACGCCCGCCATTTGCGTTGATCCGGGTGCCACGACATCTTCGAACCGTCGCACACCATGGACCTCACCCCCCGCGAAAAGGACAAGCTCCTGATCTTCACCGCCGGCCTGCTCGCCGAACGCCGCAAGGCACGCGGCCTGCGGCTCAACGTGCCCGAAGCGATCGCCTACATCAGCGCCGCGGTGCTCGAGGGCGCGCGCGACGGCCGCACCGTGGCCGAGCTGATGAGCCATGGCCGCACCCTGCTCAGCCGCGACGATGTGATGGACGGCGTGCCCGAACTGATCCCCGACATCCAGGTCGAGGCCACCTTTCCCGACGGCACCAAGCTCGTCACCGTGCACCAGCCCATTGCCTGAACCGGAGCCCCCGATGATCCCCGGAGAAATCCTCTGCGCCGAGGGCGACATCCTCCTCAACCCCGGCCGCCCCACGCTGACCCTGGTCGTCGAGAACGCCGGCGATCGACCAATCCAGGTCGGGTCGCACTACCACTTCGCCGAGACCAACCCGATGCTGCGCTTCGACCGGGCCGCGGCCTACGGCATGCGGCTGAACATCGCCAGCGGCACCGCGGTGCGGTTCGAACCCGGTCAGCAGCGCACCGTCGAACTCGTGCCCTACGGCGGCGACCGCGTCGTCGTCGGCTTTCGCGGCGGCGACATGAAAGGAGCGCGATGATGGCCACACTGTCCCGCAGGGCCTACGCCGAAATGTTCGGCCCGACGGTCGGCGACCGCGTGCGCCTCGCCGACACCGACCTGTTCATCGAGGTCGAGGACGACTACACCCTGCGCGCCGGCGGTTACGGGGAGGAGGCGAAGTTCGGGGGTGGCAAGTCCATCCGCGACGGCATGGCGCAGAGCCAGCGCACCCGCGCCGAGGGCGCGGTGGATCTGGTCATCACCAATGCGCTGATCCTCGACCACTGGGGCATCGTGAAAGCCGACGTCGGCATCCGCGGCCAGCGCATCGCCGCGATCGGCAAGGCCGGCAACCCCGGGATCCAGCCGGGAGTCGACATCGTCATCGGCCCCGCCACCGAGGTGATCGCCGGCGAGGGACTGATCCTGACCGCCGGCGGCATCGACAGCCACATCCACTTTATCTGCCCGCAACAGATCGAGGAGGCCCTCGCGAGCGGCGTGACCACCATGCTCGGTGGCGGCACCGGGCCGGCCACCGGAACCAACGCCACGACCTGCACGCCGGGCGCCGAGAACATCGCCCGCATGCTGCAGGCCGCGGAGGTGTTCCCGATGAACCTGGGGTTCCTCGGCAAGGGCAACGCCAGCCGGCCCGAGGCGCTGCGCGAGCAGGTCGAGGCGGGAGCGATCGGACTCAAGCTGCACGAGGACTGGGGCAGCACCCCGGCCGCGATCGACTGCTGCCTCGGCGTCGCCGAGGAGAGCGACATCCAGGTCGCGATCCACACCGACACCCTCAACGAAAGCGGCTTCGTCGAGGACAGCATCGCGGCCTTCAAGGGACGCGCCATCCACACCTTCCACACCGAAGGCGCCGGGGGCGGGCATGCGCCCGACATCCTGCGGGTGCTCGGCGAGCCGAACGTGCTGCCGTCGTCGACCAACCCGACGCGGCCGCTGACGGTCAACACCATCGACGAGCACCTCGACATGCTGCTGGTCTGCCACCACCTCGACCCGAACATCGCCGAGGATCTGGCGTTCGCCGAGAGCCGCATCCGCCGCGAGACGATCGCCGCCGAGGACATCCTGCACGACCTCGGTGCGATCAGCATCATGTCGAGCGACAGCCAGGCGATGGGCCGGGTCGGCGAAGTGATCCTGCGGACCTGGCAGACCGCGCACAAGATGAAGGCGCAGCGCGGCTGGCTCGCACCACCGCGGCCCGAAGGTGCGCCGCAGGACGACGTGCGCAACGACAACTTCCGCGCCAAGCGCTATGTCGCCAAGTACACCATCAACCCGGCGCTGACCCACGGCATCGCGCATGCGGTCGGGTCGATCGAGGTCGGCAAGTGGGCCGACCTGGTGCTGTGGCGGCCGGCATTCTTCGGGGTGAAGCCGAGCCTCGTGCTCAAGGGTGGGTTCATCGCGTCGGCGCTGATGGGCGACGCCAACGCCTCGATCCCGACGCCGCAGCCGGTCCACCACCGGCCGATGTTCGGCGCGTTCGGCGGCGCGATCGCCGCGACCTCGCTGACCTTCGTCTCGCAGGCCGCCGAGGCCGACGACGTGGCCGGGCGGCTGCAGCTGCGCCGGACCGTCGTTGCGGTGCGCGGTTGCCGCGGCGTGCGCAAAAGCGACCTGGTCCACAACGACTACGCGCCGCGCATGGAGGTCGACGCGCAGACCTACGAGGTCCGCGCCGACGGCGTGCTGCTCACCTGCCAGCCGGCGGCGGTGCTGCCGATGGCGCAGCGCTACTTCCTGTTCTGACCGTGCCGCGCCGCGCGCCGGGGCATCCGGGGCGACAATCGGATCGTTCCAGACCATCCCGCAAATCCATGCTCACCGTCAACAAGCATCTCCCCGCCGCGCGCGGCCTGGCCGCGGCGCTGGTCCGCCGTGCCGCCGCCGTGTCCCTCGACTGGAACATCCGCAGCAAGAGCCGGTTCGACGCCCACGACAGCAGCGGCCGGCACCTCGCGGTGTTCCTGCCACGCGGCACCGTGCTGCGCGGCGGCGACGTGCTCGTCGCCGAGGACGGCTCGCTGGTCCGCATCGACGCGGCCCCGCAGGCGGTGCTGCAGGTTCGACCCTGCCCGCAGCACGGCACCGCGACCGATCTGGCGCGCGCCGCCTACCACCTCGGCAACCGTCACGTGCAGCTCGAGGTCCGCGCCGACTGCCTGCAGCTCGAGCCGGACCCGGTGCTCGCCGACATGCTGCGGCGGATGCACCTCGACGTGGCGGAGGCGCTGGCGCCGTTCGAGCCCGAGGCCGGCGCCTACGGCGACGGCGCGGCCCACGGCCATGCGCACGATCCGGGACACCATCACGGTCATGCGCATGGCCATTCCCACGACCATGCCGATGACGGCCACCACCCCGCCCACTGAGGCCGATCCCCCCGGCGCGCCGGATGCTGCGCTGGCGATGATGTGGCTGGCGTCTCCGGCGCTTCCCGTCGGCGGGTTCAGCTATTCCGAAGGGCTGGAGGCCGCAGTCGAGGCCGGAATGGTGACCGGCGAACGCGAGACGCTGGACTGGCTGCGCGGCCAGTTGCAGCTGACCCAGGCACGCAGCGAGCTACCGGCCGCCTGGGCCGCGCACACCGCCTGGAGCGCAGCCGACGCGGTGGCGCTCCAGGCCGTGCAGGACTGGGTGCTGTGCACCCGCGAGACCGCCGAACTGCGCCAGCAGACCCTGCAGATGGGCCGGTCGATGATCGACTGGCTGCGCAATCTCCACCCCGACCACCCGCTGCTGCCGCTCGCCGGGGCGCTGCGTCCGGCACCGGCCTGGCCGCTGGCGTTCGCGCTGGGCGCGGTCGCGACCGGACTCGATGCGGCACGCACCGCGCAGGCCATGGCGTTTTCATGGCTGGAAAACCAGGTGCAGGCGGCGATGCGCGTCGTTCCGCTGGGACAGAATGCCGGACAGCGGCTGCTCGCGGCGCTGCTTGCCGACGTG
>JAKAIB010000324.1 GCA_021814605.1 Pseudomonadota bacterium
GCGCTCCGGCGGCACCTCGCCGACGGCGTTGACGCCCTGCTTGAGGTTCTCCCAGAAGTCCTCCAGCGTCGCCGCCTTCGGATAGCGGCCGGCCAGGCCCACGATGGCGATCGGCTCGCGTCCGGCCTGCGCACGCCCGGCGCCGGTGCGCGCCGCGCGACGCGCCTGCCGGACGGACATCGGCGCACGATCCCCCGCCCGGCCTCCCGACGCCGCCACGCCGGCCGGCGCGATGATGGCTGGCGCCTTCCCGAGGCCGCTCCACCGCGCGCACGTCTCGGGATACGCGCCCGCCAGGTATCCGGCCAGGGCGCTCAAGGTGCGGTACTCGAAGAGCAGCGTCTTGGGAATTTCTTCGCCGAAGATCCCGTTCAGCGCCTGGTTCAGCTGGGTCACCATCACGGAGTCGATCCCGTAGCGCTCGAGCGCCTCGTCGGCATCGATCCGGTCGGCGTCGATCTTCGCGACCTTCGAGAACAGATCCTCGAGGCGGTACAGCACCCGCTCCTGCAACAACGGCTGGCCGCCGCCCAGGCCGGCAGCCGTCGCCGCAGGCCGGACGGGACGCGAAGCCGTCGTCTCCTTGGACTGCAACGCGGCAGGGTCGCTCACGCGCACCGTCACCCGGGGCGAATCCGCCGCGAGCGCGCGTGCCAGCATGCCCTCGTCCCACGACGACACATCGATCGACAACGTGCGTCCCGAACGCCCGCCCGCCTGCACGGCCATCGCGCGATGTGCCGCGCAGGCATGCAGGAAAGCGTTGGCGGTCGCCTGATCCGCCTGCGCCTCGTCCCCCGGCGCGCCGGCGAGGCTGATGAAGACCTCCAGCGGTTGGTCGCGCGTCGCCTCGTCCAGGGCCAGCACGCCAGCCACCTTGGGCGCGAGCACCGACCGCAGCGCGCTCTCCGTCTGCTCCATCAGGACGCCACCATGCGCTGCCCGTTCTGCGTGGACGACGCCGGTGAGCGGCCCCAGGGCCTGTACCACCTCTGCGACGCATGCGGCCACGGCGGCGCCATCTGCCACGTCCACCTGCCGCCACAGCACGCGGGCGCCGAGCGCCTCCAGCCGCTGAAGCCCGGCCGTCGCTTCGGCGTCCGGCGTCGAGCTTTCCACTAGGACCAGCGTAACCTCCGTCGCTGCCTTCGCGATCGCTTCGCCGATGCGCAGGCCCAGGCCGCGCGCGCCGCCGCTGATCAGGTAGACGCCGGCACGCTTCCACGGCGCCTGCGCCGGGCCGGCATCTTCGCGGACGTCTTGCATGCGCATCACCTCGCGCGTCGCCCCGCGATAGCGCACCTCCTCCTCGAGCGCCTGCGCCTCGGCGCCGACCCGCGCGGCCACGGCGTCGCCCGTCAGCGACGGTTCGATGCCGAGCACCTGGATCGCCAGGTGCGCAAACGCGTGGCGTGCGCTGCGCAGCATGCCGCCGAGCCCAGCCAGCAGCGCCCCCTCGCCGGTAGACGGCACGACGAGCTGCATGCGTACCGGCCCGGAGCGCTTCTCCGAGAACACGGCCTGCAGATAGGCCAGCAACTGCGCGGCATAGCCCGCGTAGCGCGACGCGAGATCCGTGCCCTCGGCGCCCAGGTGCAGGCAGCGGGCCTGCGGCAACGCGGCCTTCAATGCCGGCGCGGCATCGGCGCCCACGTCGCAAAGCACCACCCAATGCGCGTCGTACGCCACCGGCTCCGTCGCCGACGGCTCCGCCGCCTGCCAGCTCGAGCGCAAGAGGCGCGTCTGCGCCTCGGACTGCGTCGGATCCGCCCCGCGCACGCCGTCCGACACACGGCTGCAGAAGCCCCCAAGCCGGACGCACACCCGGCCTTGCGGGTCCACCAGTGCCACGTCCAGCTCCAGCGCGGCGCCCTCGGCCGATCGGTCAGCGTCCGCCCGCACCAGGGCCACCGCGTCGGCCGGCACCGGCCCGAACACTTCCACCGATTCCACCGCGACAGGCCGCGGCAAGCCGGGACGCGACTGCGCGAGCAGCAGCCCCAAGGAAGCCTGCAGGGCACCGTCCAACAGGCTGGGCGGTAGCGCGAAGGCTTTCGCCTGCTCGCTCGCCTGCGAAGGCAGCGTGAGGCTGCCGACCACCAGCGACCGGCCCGCCGCATCCTGGCCCACCCGGACCTCCGCCAACGACCGGAACGTCGGGCCGTAGGCCAGGCCCAGCCGCGAGAAAGCCGCATAGAGGTCCGCGGCGGACAATACCTGACGGCACCGCGAGCGCAGTTCCTCGAGGTACTCGGCCGGCGCCTCGCCGGGCGCGGTGACTCGCGCCCGCCCCCGCACGTGCACGCACGCGTCGTCTTCGCCGCCGGCCTCGGTGTACACCTCGAAGCCGACCGCGCCGCTGTCCTCCGTGCGCAGGGCGACGTGCACTTGTGCCGGCGCCTCGCCGAGCACCACCGGTCGCTCGAACGCTACCTGCTCCAGCCTAAGCTCGCGTGCCTGCGAAGGCGCGAGCTCCAGCGCCTGCATCGTCGCCGCCCGGACGAGTTCCAGGCACGCCGCGGCGGGCAAGACCCGACGGCCTTCGACCACATGGTCGGCGAGGAAGAACTCCTCGCCCGTGAAGGTCGAACTGAAACGCTGCTCGGCCAGGCTCGAGGTGTTGCGCTGCACCAGGGGATGCAGGTGCTCGCCGGCAGGGACGTCCGACGTGCGCGCCTGCGGCGCCCAATATCGTTCCCGCGCGAACGGATAGGTCGGCAGCGAGACCCGCCGCGGCATCGCGCCGTCGTACATCCGCGTCCAGTCGAACGCCAGGCCGCGCACCCACAGTTCGACCAGCTTGTGCAGCTTGCCCTTGG
>JAKAIB010000067.1 GCA_021814605.1 Pseudomonadota bacterium
AATCAATCCGGCCATCGAAGGTTTCGAGGCGTCGTGTTTCGACGGCTGCTACATCGCCGGGACGATGCAGGCGGTGTCCCCGGACGCCGAAGGCGCGTCGCCCGAGGACGCCGAATCCTCCGGAGCATTGAGCCTGCAAGGCGCCGGTGCGGACGGGCAGGGTGCGTGAGCCGGCGCGGAAGCAGGAGACCACGATGACCGACCCGACCCGACGACCGGAAGGCGATCTGGCGCTTGATACCCTGGCGGTGCGCAGCGCGTTGCCGCGCACGCCGTATGGCGAACACAGCGAGGCGCTGTTCCTGACCAGCAGCTTCGTCCATCCCGACGCCGCGACCGCTGCGGCGCGGTTCGCCGGCGAGCAGGACGGCTTCGTCTACTCGCGCTTTTCCAACCCCACGGTGGCGAGCTTCGAGCAACGCCTGGCCGCACTGGAGGGCACCGAGGGCTGCATGGCCACCGGCAGCGGCATGGCGGCGATCCTGCTGCTGGCGATGGCGACGTTGCGCGCGGGCGACCACGTCGTCTGCTCGCGCGGCGTGTTCGGTTCGATCGTCAATCTGTTCGGTCGCGAACTCGCCCGCTTCGGCGTCGAGACCACCTTCGTGTCGCAGACCGATATCGCCGAATGGAAGGCCGCGCTCCGTCCTGCCACGCGGATGCTGTTCGCCGAAACCCCGTCGAATCCGCTGACCGAGGTCTGCGACATCGCCGCGCTCGCGGACCTGGCGCATTCGGCCGGGGCGGAACTGGTTGTCGACAACAGCTTCTGCTCGCCGGCGCTGCAGCGGCCGACGCGGCTCGGTGCCGACTGGGTGATCCACTCCGGAACGAAATATCTCGACGGACAGGGCCGGGTGATCGCCGGTGCCGTCTGCGGCGGCGCCGCGGCGATCCACGACCGCCTGCTGCCGATGCAGCGCACGGTGGGGATGTCGCTCTCGCCGTTCAACGCCTGGATCGTGCTCAAGGGGATGGAGACGCTGAGCGTGCGCATGGCCGCGCACAGCGAACGGGCGTTGACGATGGCGCGCTGGCTGGAGCAGCATCCCGCGGTGGCCCGCGTGTTTCACCCCGGGCTGGAGTCGCACCCGCAGCATGCGCTGGCGATGCGCCAGCAGCAGGCGGGTGGCGCGGTGCTGTCGTTCGAGCTCCGGGCGGACGATGCGGATCAGGCGCGGGCCCGGGCATTCCACGTCATCGACCAGACGCGGATCTGTTCGATCACCGCCAACCTCGGCGACACCAAGACGACCATCACCCATCCGTCGACCACGACCCACGGCCGGCTGCGCGAGGAGCAGCGCCAGGCGGCGGGGATCGGCCAGGGACTGATCCGCCTCGCTGTCGGGCTGGAGGACGTCGGCGACCTGCAGGCCGACCTCGCCCGCGGCCTGGACACCGCACACCGAATCCACCATGCCACCGGCGGCTGAACCGCCGGATCACCGACGCCCTTCTTCCATGTCATCGACCACTCCGCGCGTCCGCACCCGCTTCGCCCCGAGCCCGACCGGGTTCATGCATCTCGGCAACATCCGTTCCGCGCTCTATCCCTGGGCCTACGCCCGGCATCATGGCGGCGACTTCATCCTGCGCATCGAGGACACCGACACCGAGCGCTCGACTGAAGAGTCGGTGCAGGTGATCCTGCAGGCGATGGAATGGCTCGGCCTCGGCTACGACGAAGGTCCGTACTACCAGATGCAGCGCATGCCGCGGTATCGGGAGGTCCTCGAGCAACTGCGCCAGGCGGGGATGGTGTATCCCTGCTACATGTCGACCACGGAGCTTGACGCGCTGCGCGAGCGCCAGCTGGCCGCCAAGCAGAAGCCGCGCTACGACGGAACCTGGCGGCCCGAGCCGGGCAAGGTGTTGCCCCCGGTGCCCGCTGGCGTGCAGCCGGTGTGGCGCTTCAGGACGCCGACGACCGGGACGGTCTCGTGGCACGACTACGTCAAGGGCCGGGTGGAGATCCGCAACGACGAACTCGACGATCTGGTGGTCGCGCGGCCCGACGGTACCCCGACGTACAACTTCTGCGTGGTGGTCGACGACATCGACATGGGCATCACCGACGTCATCCGCGGCGACGACCACGTCAACAACACGCCGCGCCAGCTTCACATCTTCAACGCCCTCGGCGCGACGCCGCCGCGCTATGCGCACCTGCCGACGGTGCTCAACGAGCAGGGCGAGAAGCTGTCCAAGCGTCACGGCGCCAAGAGCGTGCTCCAGTACCGCGACGAAGGCTTCCTGCCCGACGCGGTGGTCAACTATCTGGCCCGGCTGGGCTGGTCGCACGGCGATGCGGAGATCTTTTCTCGGGCGCAGTTTCTCGAATGGTTCGACCTGGACCACCTGGGCAGCTCGCCGGCGCAGTTCGACGAAGCCAAGCTGCGCTGGCTCAACGCGCACTACATCAAGCACACCGACGGCACCGTGCTGGCCGATCTGGTCCGCCCGCTGCTCTGGGCGCAGGGCGTCGTGGCCGAGTCGCCCGACCTGTCCGCCGTCTGCGAACTGCTGCGCGACCGTGCGCAGACCGTCAATGAACTGGCCGATCAGGCCCACCTGTTCTACCGCCCGACAGTCCCCGATGCGGAGCAGCTTGCGCATCACCTGTCGGATGCGGGGCGCGCCGCTCTGGCCGAACTGCGCGACGCCATGCGGAACCTCGCGCCCTGGTCGCGCGAGGCGATCGCCGCGACGATCAAGGAGGTGCTCAAGCGTCATGGGCTGAAGATGCCGCAGCTGGCGATGCCGCTGCGCCTGATCGTCACCGGGCGTGAGCAGACGCCGGCCGTCGATGCGGTGCTGGCGCTGTTCGGACAGGATGTCGTGCTCGCCCGGCTGGACGCCTATCTCGGCGCCGCCTGACGCTGCTCTGGGGCGCGGGATCTTACTTTCAGTTATAATTTCTCGGTGTTTAACGGGACGATTTTGTGTGTTGCATGTGGTGTGCGGCAGACACATGCGTTCCACAGTTCCATCAGAGGGGTAAACGTGGCAAAGACGGCGTCCACAAGCAAAACCAACGGTGTTGAACTCGAAGAGTCGAATTCCCCCAGTCAGGCCAAGTCGTCCGATCCTTGGGATCAGATGATGCGCAATGCCGAGGAAGTGGCTTCCACCTTCCGCAAGCGTCCGCAGGTGAAGGTGTCTTCGCCCTGGCGCGAAGGTTTCGGGCGGCCGCTGTCGCAGCGCTCGCGCGAAATCTACGAGCACATCACGGCCAACAAGACGCGCCTGAAGCAGAAGTGAATCCCGATGCGGGCCTGGGAACGGGGAATGCAATGCTCCCCGTTTCCAGGCCCGCATTCTTTTGTTCGCCGCAATGGCGGACCACCGAAGTCTCCGGCGCCGCCGCGCATCAATTCCGCGTAGCGTCGCGCGCGAGCGCGAGCGCGCATTCGCGTACCAGCGCCGGGCCGCGGTAGATCAGTCCGGTGTAGAGCTGCACGAGATCGGCTCCGGCGCGGATCTTCTCCACGGCATCGGCGCCGTTCAGAATGCCGCCGACGCCGATGATCGGAAATTCACGCCCCAGGCGCTCGCGCAGGCGGGCGATCACCCGGATCGACAATTCGCGGACCGGGGCACCGCTCAACCCGCCGGCCTCGGCAGCATGCGGCAGGCCGGCAACACCGGTCCGCGACACCGTGGTGTTGGTTGCGATCACCCCATCCATGCCGTGCGTCACCAGGCGTTCGGCGATGGCGTCGATCTGGGCGTCGTCCAGGTCCGGAGCGATCTTGAGCAGCATCGGCACCGAGCGGCCGTGTTCCTGGCGCAGGCGTTCGCGCTCCGTTGCCAGGCCGCGAAGCAGGGGGTCGAGCGCGTCGTCGCCCTGGAGCTGCCGCAGGTCACGGGTATTGGGCGAGGACACGTTGATGCTGACATAGTCGGCCGCGGCGTAGACGCCCCGGAGGCCGAGGCGATAGTCGTCGAGCGCGAGTTCGATCGGCGTGGCGGCGTTCTTGCCGATGTTCAGCCCGATCGGCACGCGGTGCCGGCTGCGCCGCACGTTCTGCAGGAAGGCATCGAGGCCGGAGTTGTTGAATCCCATCCGGTTGATCAGCGCCTGCGCCTGCGGCAGCCGGAACAGCCGCGGCCGCGGATTGCCCGGCTGCGGCAGCGGCGTCACCGTGCCGACCTCGACGAAACCGAAGCCCATCGCGGCGAGGGCGTCGATCGCCTCACCGTCCTTGTCCAGCCCGGCGGCCAGCCCGACGCGGTTGGCGAACCGCAATCCCAGCAGTTCGACCGGGTCGCTCACGGACGGACCGGCGTAGGCCGAAGTCAGCCCGACGGCATGCGCCAGCCGCAACCCGGACAGCGTCAGGCGATGGGCGACCTCGGGGTCGAGGCGGAACAGCAGCGGGCGGATCAACGCATACGGAACAGGCATCTGGACTGGGAGGCGGGACAGCGTCGCGGCGATAATGGAACCGGCCATTTTTCGTGAAGTACCGACATGACGCAAGACGAACTCAAACAGCAGGTGGCGGCGGCGGCGCTGAAGCATGTGCCGCGCGGCGAGGTGATTGGCGTGGGGACGGGATCGACGGTCAATTTTTTCATCGACGCGCTCGCCGGCATCCGCCAGGACATCAAGGGGGCGGTGTCGAGCTCCGAGCGCTCGACCGAGCGGTTGCGCGCGCACGGCATTGCCGTGTTCGACCTGAATGACGTACCACGGTTGTCGGTGTACGTCGACGGCGCCGACGAGATCGATCCGCAGGGGGCGATGATCAAGGGCGGCGGCGGTGCGCTGACCCGGGAAAAGATCATTGCCGAGGCCGCCGATCGCTTCGTCTGCATCGTCGACCAGAGCAAGCTGGTGCCGACGCTGGGGCGTTTTCCGCTGCCCGTCGAGGTTGTCCCGATGGCGCGCGAACTCGTCGCGCAGCGGCTGCGGTCGATGGGTGGCGATCCGCGTGAGCGCGCCGGCTACGTCACCGACAACGGCAACATCATCCTCGACGTGCACGGGCTGCAGATCACCGAACCGCGTGAATTCGAGAGCCGGGTCAACCAGATTCCCGGAGTCGTCACGGTCGGACTGTTCGCCTTGCGCGGTGCCGACGTCGCGCTGGTGGGCACGTCGGAGGGCGTCGAGCAGCGCAACTTCACGCCGCGGACACGGTGATTGCCGGCCCGCGTGCGCGGGTCAGAACTGGAATCCGGGGGGTGCCTTCGGATTCGGCGGCGGCAGCACCGGCGGTTGTCGATGTCCGGCGTCGGACGACCCGGAGGCCGGACGTGCCGGTGTCATTTTGGGCGGCGCCAGCGGCGAAGGTTGTGGCTGGACGTAGCTGCGCGGAAGCTCGGCGTGCCGCGGATAGCCCGCGGCGTCGAGCGCTTCGCTCCATGACGACGCACTGAATCCGACCGCCAGGCGGGTGCCGCCCAGTGTGAGCAGCGGAAACCGGTCGTCGTTTCCGGCGACGTGCCTGTACGCCTGCATGTCGGCGGCGGTGGTGACGGTCTTCTCGGTGTAAGGGACGCCGCGAGCCTGCAGCAGTTGGCGTCCGGCGTCGCAGCCGGCGCAGTCGGGCGTGGTGTAGAGCGTCGCCGGATACTTGCGCGCCGCATCGCGCAGGGGTTGGGGCAGGGTGTCGACGGCCGGCGGCGTGGCGCCGCCCCCCGGGGCGAGTTCGCTCACCTTGCCCTGGCCCGAGCTGGGTGGTGTGTCGCTGAAGGTCACCGTGCCGTCGGGGCCGACGATCTTGTAGATGGCCCAAGCCGGGGATGCCGCCCACGCGGACAGGCTGACGACGGCCCAGAAGACCGCCACATGGATCGAGAAGCGCTTCATCGTGCCGATCGGTGGAAAGAAAAGGGAAGTCCGCAGTTTGCCATGGTTGCGCTGCGGCGCCCAGCCGTGGCGCCGCAGCGACGACGTCATGCCGGCGGCGCGATCATGCCGCCGTGGCGCAGCAGTGCGTCGATGCGCGGCGCACGGCCGCGGAAGGCCTTGAATGATTCCATCGCATCGCGGCTGCCGCCGACGGCAAGGATGGCGTCGTGATAGCTGCGGCCGACTTCCGGATTGAGCGGCCCTTCCTCCTCGAAGCGCTCATAGGCGTCGGCCGACAGCACTTCGGCCCATTTGTAGCTGTAGTAGCCCGCGGCGTAGCCACCGGCGAAGATGTGCGAGAAGCTGTGCAGGAAGCGGTTGAACGGTGGCGGCTGGAGCACCGCGACTTCGCGCCGGTTGTCGTCGACGAGCTCGGCGATCGCCGTCGCGGTGAAGGTGGCCAACTCGTGGTGCAGCCGCATGTCGAGCAGCGAAAACTCCACCTGACGCAAGGTCTGCATCCCCGACTGGAAGTTCCGCGCGGCGATCAGCTTGTCGAACAGTTCACGCGGCATCGGCGCGCCGGTGTCGACGTGTGCGGTGAGGAAATGCAGCACTTCCCATTCCCAGCAGAAGTTTTCCATCAGCTGGCTGGGCAGTTCGACGGCGTCCCACTCGACCCCGGAGATCCCCGACACGGCGATGTCGTCGACCCGGGTCAGCAGGTGGTGCAGGCCGTGGCCGAATTCATGGAACAGGGTCTGGACGTCGTCGTGGCTGAGCAGCGCGGGCTTGCCGCCGACCGGCGAGGGGAAGTTGCAGGTCAGGGTTGCGACCGGCGTCTGCAGCCGTCCATCCGGATCCAGCCAGCGCGAACGCACGTGATCCATCCACGCCCCCGAGCGCTTGCCGTCGCGGGCGTGGAGGTCGACGTAGAAATGACCGACCAGCGTGCCGTCGGCTGCATCGATTCGGTAGAGCGCGACGTCGGGGTGCCAGGCCTGGATGTCGCCGGGCACGCGGGTGATCGCCACGCGGAACAGCGTTTCGATCACCCGGAACAGACCGGCCATCACCGTGGGCAGGGTGAAGTACTGCCGCACCTCCTGCTCCGACAGCGCGTAACGCGACTGGCGCAGCTTCTCCGAGGCCCAGGAAACGTCCCAGGCCTCGAGGTCGGGCAGGCCGAGCGCGTCGCGGGCGAAGGCGCGCAGGGTGTCGAGATCGTGTTCGGCGAACGGCCGTGCGCGTGACGCCAGATCGCGCAGGAATTGCAGCACCTGCGCCGGTGTATCGGCCATCTTCGGCTCGAGCGAGACTTCGGCGAAGTCGGCGTAGCCGAGCAGATGCGCCTCCTCGCGCCGCAGCGTCAGGATCTCGGCCATGATCGCCGAGTTGTCGAACCGGGCGTCGCCGAGTTCGCTGGCCCGGGTGACGTAGGCGCGGTAGAGGCGCTCGCGCAGCGGCCGGTGGTCGGCGTGCTGCATCACCGGCAGGTACGACGGGTAGTGCAGGGTGAACTTGTACCCGTCGCGGCCGTCGCGCTGTGCCGCTTCGCGCGCCGCCTGCAGCGCGTCGTCCGGAATGCCTGCGACTTCGTCGACGGTGGCGTAGTCGGCATGCGCCGCCGTGGCGTCGAGCACGTGTTCGGAGAATGACTGGCTCAATTCGGCGAGCCGTTCCTGGATCTGCGCGTAGCGTGTCCGTGCCTCGCCCTGGAGGAGTGCGCCGCCGAGCCGGAAATCGCGCAACGCGTGCTCGACGATGCGCTGCCGCGTCGGGGTCAGGCGGGCGACGTCGGGGCCGTCGTGCAGCCTCTGGTACTGACGCAGCAGCCCCTCGTCCTGCCCCAGCCGGGTCCAGAACTCGGTCACCTGCGGCAGTGCGGCGTTGTAGGCGGCGCGCAGCTCGGGTGTGTCGGCGACGGCGTTGAGATGGCTGACCACGCCCCAGGCGCGCCCCAGCCGCTCGGTCGCGGCTTCGAGCGGTTCGACCATCGCCTGCCAGGTCGGTGGCGTGTCCGGGGCGGCGACCTGCCGCAAGGTGGCATCCGCCTCGGCGATCAGCGCGTCGATCGCGGGACCGACGTGTTCGGGACGGACGGCCGCGTAGTCGGGCAGGCCGGTGAAGTCGCAGAGCGGGTTGCCGGCGGGCAGGCGCATCGGCGCGGAATCGGGGATCGGCTCAGCCATGGGATTGTTCGCCGCCGAGGCGGCGTTCGCAGGATTCCAGAGTGTTGACCAGCAGCATGGCAATCGTCATCGGTCCGACGCCGCCGGGCACCGGCGTGATCCAGCCGGCGACCTCGCTCACGCCGGCGAAGTCGACGTCACCGCACAGCTTTCCGTTCGCGTCGCGGTTCATCCCGACGTCGATGACCACGGCGCCGGGCCTGACCATGTCGCGGGTGATCAGGCCGGCGCGGCCGACCGCGGCGACCAGGATGTCGGCCTGCCGGCAGACGGCTGCCAGATCCGGTGTGCCGCTGTGCGCGATGGTCACGGTGGCGTTGGCTGCGAGCAGCATCAGCGCCATCGGCTTGCCGACGATGTTCGACCGGCCGACGACCACCGCCGTCTTGCCGCGCAGGTCGCGCAGGCCGATCGATTCGAGCATCTTCATGCAGCCGTACGGCGTGCATGGCTTGAATCCCGGCTGACCGACCATCAGTGCGCCGGCACTGGCGACGTGGAAGCCATCGACGTCCTTGGCAGGGGAGATGGCTTCGATCACCTTGTGCGGGTCGATCTGCGGCGGCAGCGGCAGTTGCACCAGGATGCCGTCGATTGCCGGATCGGCGTTGAGCACCGCGATCCGCGCCAGCAGTTCCGCCTCGCCGAGATCAGCGGGGTGGCGGTCGAGCACCGAATGCATGCCGGTCTGCTCGCACGCCTTGATCTTGTTGCGCACGTAGACCTCGCTCGCCGGGTTGTCGCCGACCAGGATCACCGCAAGGCCGGGGCGATGGCCGGCTGCGGCGCAGGCCTGCGCGCGCTGCGCGACGTCCTCGCGGATTCGGGCGGAAAGGGCGAGGCCGTCGATGCGTTGTGCGGTCATGGTGGTGGATCCGGTTGCGGAGCGGTGTGGAAGTGGACACGCCCGCGGCGGCGGGCGTGTCGGGAGTCTGCGGGCGAATCGGGAATGGGCTACTTGGCCGATCCCAGGGCGATCTTCAACAGGTCGGCGACGGTGCTCACGCCGAGCTTTTCCATGATGTTGGCGCGATGCGCCTCGACGGTCTTGATGCTGATGTTGAGATCGTC
Source organism: Pseudomonadota bacterium (assembly GCA_021814605.1). Classification (GTDB taxonomy): domain Bacteria; phylum Pseudomonadota; class Gammaproteobacteria; order Burkholderiales; family Burkholderiaceae_C; genus Thiomonas. The sequence goes on from JAKAIB010000067.1 coordinate 9,067, forward strand.
GGCGATCTGCTTGTTCAGCCGTCCGGCGACGATGCGCTCGAGCACCTGTGATTCGCGCGCCGTCAATCGGCCGAGCAGCGCCTCGCGGCTGGCGGCGGCCTGCTGTTCGTCGGCGTCGACGCGCGCCTTCTGCAGCATGCGGTCGACCAGGTCGCGCAGCACGTTCTCGTTGAACGGCTTCTCGATGAAGTCGACCGCGCCCTTCTTCATGGTGTTGACCGCCATCGGCACGTCGCCATGGCCGGTGATGAACACCAGCGGCATGTTCACGTTGCGCCGCTGCAGCTCGTCCTGCAGCTCGAGCCCGGTCATCCCGGGCATGCGCACGTCGACGATCAGGCAGGCGACCTCGCGGGGATCGAGCCGGGTCAGGAAGGTTTCCGCCGAATCGAAGCAGCGCACGCGGTAGTCGTTGCCTTCGAGCAGCCATTGCAGCGAGTCGCGAACGGCTTCGTCGTCGTCGACCACGTAAACGGTGCCTTTGCCTGCAGTCTTCATGCGCTTGCGCCAGGATCAGGTTGGGGAAGACGGGGAATCCGCCGACGCTTCCGCATCGGCATGCGACCGCGCCGGATTGTTGGTGGCGGGATGCGCCGGGCCGAGCGGGAGGGTGAAGCTGAAAATGCAGCCGGCAACCTCGTCTTGATTGTAATAATTCTCCGCCCACAGCCGACCCTGGTGGAACTCGACGATCGATCGACAGATGTTCAGACCGATTCCCAGTCCTTCGGCCTTGGTGGTGTAGAACGCCTCGAACAGCCGGTCCATCACGGCGGTGTCGATTCCGGTGCCATGGTCCTTGACCGAAAACGTGACGCGTTCGGGATCGGCGACGACCCGCAGTTCGATCGATCGCAGATTCCCGTGCCGATCGGCCTTGTCCACCGCCTCGGCGGCGTTGCGCAGCAGGTTCAGCAGCACCTGCTCGATCAGGATCGGATCGGCGTACAAGGTCGGGATCCCGGGGGCGACGAAGCGGATCAGCCGGACGTTTCGGCGGGTCAGCTCGATGTCCGCCAGCTCGAGCGTGTTGTGCACGATGTCCTGCACCCGGCAGGACACCCGCGCGGGCTCGCTCTTCTTCACGAAGTCGCGGACCCGCTTGATGACCCCGGCCGCGCGCTGCGCCTGGCGGCCGGTCTTCTCCAGCGCATCGAGCAGCTCGTGCTGCGCCATGTTGTGCGTCTTCAGCCGGGCGATCATTCCGGAGCTGTAGTTGCTGATCGCCGTCAGCGGCTGGTTGAGCTCGTGCGCGAGCGACGACGCCATCTCGCCCAGGGTGATCAGCCGGCTGGTCATCTGCGCCCTCTCCTCCTGCCGCCGGGTGAGGTCCTCGGCGCGCTTGCGCTGGGTGATATCGGTCGCGATCAGCATCTGCGCGATCCGGCCGTCGACCCACTGCATGTAGCGCTGGCGCACGTCGAACCAGCGGTCGAGCGCCGCGACGTAGCTTTCGTGGACGTTCGCTCCGCCTTCGATGATCTCGTCGGCCGGCAGGCCGGCGTACGAATCGATGGTGTCGTTGCCGTCGTCGCGCGCGTCGCCGTCGTGGCGCAGACCGCTGAGCATCAGGTGGCCGTGCACCGATGCGCCGAACCACTGGCGATACAGCTTGTTCGCGAACAGCGGCTCCTCCGTGCCGAGCGAGATCACCGAAACCGCGGCGTCGAGCCCTTCGAGCACCGCGACGAACCGCTCGTGCGATGCGGCCAGTTCGTGACGGATGCGGGTCGGCTCGGTGATGTCGGTGACCGACATGATCCAGCCCGTCTGCCGCTCGCGCGTGTCGATCAGCGGCGACACGTAGACCCGCGCGTCGAATTCGCTGCCGTTCTTGCGGCGGATCTTGAGTGCGAATCCGGAGGGCGGCGCCAGGCCGTCCAGGCTCTGCTGGATGGCCAGCGCCATTTCGGCGCCCTGCTGCGACGGCCAGTAGGGGTAGGGCGGGCTGTTGCCGAGCAGGTCGGCCTCGTCGAACCCGGTCATGCGGCAGAACGAGAGGTTGACGTACTGGATGCGGCCCTGCATGTCGACCGCCTGCATCCCGGTGGACAGCGAGTTCTCGATCGCCCGCCGGAACGCGGTCTCGCGGGTCAGCGCATCCTGCGCGCGCAGCCGCTGGCGCAACTGGTTCCAGCTGGTCAGCAGGGTCCACAGCGTCAGCGCCGAAAGGAGGAACACGCTCCAGTACAGCCCCTTGGTCGTCCAGCTCGGGCTGCTGCGATAACTGCTGACCTGCAGCACCAGCCCGGGGTCGAACGGCGGCAGGGGGGCACGGTACTGCAACGCCTTGTCGCGTACCGGCTGACTGGACGCGCTGACCAGGAGACGGTTGTGGGCGTCGAGCAGCGACACCGCATAGCTCGCGCTCAGATCCTCCGGGACGGAATTGCGCAGGATGCCATCGACCGAATAGACGACGCCGACGATGCCGGTGAGCTCGTCCTGCCGCACCACCGGCGTGGCGCTTTCGAGCAGCCAGGTGCCGTCGGGCGACTTGAACGGCTGCGAGTACGCCATCCGCTGACTCGCCAGCGCCTGCTGCATCAGTTCGAGGCTGACCGCGCGGGTGAGCTGCTTGCCGATCAGCGCACTGGCCTGGTCGGTGGGAAGGGAGGAACTGTCCTGTCGCAGGGGCACCGTGCCGTCGGCTCGGGCGTAATACACCACCAGGGCTTGCGGGAAGCGCTGCAGCAGCCGTGACGCTCGGATATGGAACGGGGCGGCGCGTTCCTCGCGCAGCGCAAGCTCGTTGGCGATGCCTTGCACCTGGTCCTGTGCCAGCGTCAGATCGAGGCTGACCCGTTGCTGCGCCCATTCGCTGTCGCGCTGCAGGTTGTCCTTGTCGCGCTGCAGATCGGCCTGTTGCGAGTACCGCACGAGCGCCGCCATCGCCGCCAGGAACAGGATGAACACCAGCAGCGGAAACAGCAGCAACGCCCGATCCGAATGCACCCGGCGCAGCAGTGCCCGCGCCCGCAGCAGGCCCAGTCGCTGCATCCAGCGTTTCGGACGGGTATTTGGCAACGGGTTGGCGCGATTCACGGTCGCAGTCTATCGACTGCGGCCCGCGGTCGGCGAGATGGCCGTTTGGCCGGGAGGCGGCGCCGGGCCGGAACGAAAAACCCTGCGTGTGGCCCCGGGTTGTGACCGGGCCGATCCGGGAGCACGATTGCGCTGTCGGAGGTCGCGCCTCGACGAGGCTTGTCGCGGCGCTCGCGCGGCGGAGCCCGGTGGCTGACGGCCGGAGCATCGGCGAGATGCTGTTATTCCATAATATGGAATCGCATATTGCCATTCGGAAAATAGTCTGCAATACTGCCTGAAACTCAACGAGGAGAAGTCGATGTCAGCGCAACCCGAAGTTCCGCCCGTCCCCCTGTCCGTTGCCGCGGGGGATTCCGATCCGCAAGAGACCCGCGAGTGGTTGGAGGCGCTGGATGCGCTCATCGCTGCGGAGGGACCGCAGCGGGCGCATTTCGTGCTGGAGTCGCTGCTCGACGAGGCGCGGCAGAACGGCGTCGACATGCCGTTCTCGGCCAACACGGCCTACGTCAACACCATTCCCCCCGACGAGGAGGTTCGCAGTCCGGGGAACGTCGAGATCGAGGAGCGGCTGCGCGCCTATATGCGCTGGAACGCGATGGCGATGGTGGTGCGCGCCAACCGGCTTCATCCCGAAGACGGTGGCGACCTTGGCGGGCACATCGCGTCGTTCGCATCGCTGGCGACGATGTACGGCACCGGCTTCAATCATTTCTGGCACGCGCCGACCGCGGAGCACGGT
>JAKAIB010000325.1 GCA_021814605.1 Pseudomonadota bacterium
GTCCCCCAGCGACTGCCGTCGCTGCACGGCGTGTAGCTGCCGCCCGATCAGCGCGACGTCGTCGGCCGCCAGCGTGGCCTCGGCCTGTGCGCGCTGCGCGGCAAACCACGCCGAGAGCGCGTCGGCCAGCAGCGCCTGGCGGGCAACGGCGGCGACGGCCTGCGCCGACACCGTCATCGCGTCGGCCATGCCGTTGTCGGCGCGCGCCTGCGACGGCAGGCGCAGCTGCCGATTCAACGCCAGCTGCCACTCGGCGTAGCGGCCGCTGTCCGGAGCGGATTCGACCCGCCGCTGCTGCAGCTGCGCCTGGGCGCTGACCTCGTTGGAGCCATACCGCAGCGCCTGCGCGCCGTGCGCGGCCGATTGCGAGAGCGACTGCGCTTCGCGGAGCGACGGCGCAGCGTCGAGCACCCGGGCGATCCGGGCCGCCGCGGGCAGGGTGGGAACCGGCAGCGCCGCAGGTTCCGGCAGCGATGCCGCGGCGGCACCTGCCGTCGGTCCTGGCGTTGCGGGGGGGGCCGCATTCGCCGCCGCTGCGAATGCCAGCGTCAGGGCGGCCGCGATCGCGCGGCGGCGCAGTGAAAACGTCATGGGGAACATCATTTGTCCTCCGTCGATTGGGCAGACGCTTCGGCCGCACGCGGGGTGCGCGGCAGGCCGAAGCGGGCGAACAGCAGGGGAAGCAGCACCAGGGTCAGCGCAGTCGAACTGGCCAGGCCGCCGACCACCACCACCGCCAGCGGCTTCTGGATCTCCGAGCCAGGGCCGGTGGCCGACAGCAGCGGGACCAGACTGAGCGCCGTGATCGTCGCCGTCATCATCACCGGCCGCAGCCGGCGCATCGCGCCCTGGCGGACCGCATCGGGCAGCGGCATGCCACGCTGAAGCAGTTCGTTGAAGTGGCTCACCATGACGACGCCGTTGAGCACGGCGATACCGAGCAGGGCGATGAAGCCGACCGACGCCGGCACCGACAGGTACTGGCCGCTGGCCCACAGCGCAAGCACGCCGCCGACCAGCGCGAACGGAATGTTGGCGAACACCAGCACCGACTGGCGCACCGAGCCGAACGTGGTCATCAGCAGTACGAAGATGAGCGCCAGCGCCACCGGCACGACCAGCGCCAGCCGGGCGGCGGCGCGCTGCTGGTTCTCGAACTGCCCGCCCCATTCAAGCCGCACGCCTTCGGGCAGCTTCACCTCGCTGGCGACCGCCGCCTTGGCATCGGCGACGTAGCCGACGAGGTCGCGTCCGCTGACGTTGGCGCGCACCGTGGCGAAGCGGCTGCCGTTCTCGTGGGCGACCAGCACGGGTCCCTGGGTCGGCACCAGCCGTGCCAGCTGCGACAGCGGATAGGCCGTCCCGTCCGGCGCCGTGATGGTGACGTGGGAGAACGCGAGCCGGTTGCTGCGTAGGTCGGTGCCGCCGCGCAGCAGCAGCGGGGTGCGGCGCACGCCTTCGAGCACCACGCCCTGCGGCTGGCCCTCGACCAGGGCGCGCAAATCCTGCTGCAGGGTGTCGACGTCGAATCCGGCGCGGCCGGCGGCCAGCCGGTCGACCTCGACCGTCAGGTACTGCACCCCTTCCGGACGCGCCGCCAGCACTTCCTCGGCGCCGGGAAGCTTGTGCAGCACCTGGGCGACGCGCTGCGACAGCGCGCCGAGCTGGTTCAGGTCCGGCCCGAAGATCTTGACCACGAGGTCGCCGCGGGCGCCGGTGAGCATCTCCGACACCCGCATCTCGATCGGCTGGGTGAAGCTGAAGTCCACCCCGGGGAAGCGTTCGAGCACCTTGCGCATCGCGGCGATCACGTCGTCCTTGCTGCCGCGCCATTCCGACGCCGGCTTGAGCACCAGGAAGGTGTCGGTCTCGTTGAGCCCCATCGGATCGAGTCCCAGGTCGTCGGACCCGCTGCGGGCAATGACCGCGCGCACTTCCGGAACGTCCTTCAGCAGCGCCTGCTGCACGCGCAGGTCGAGTGCCGCGGTCGCGCCGAGGCTGATCGACGGCAGCTTCTGCAGCTGCACGATCACGTCGCCTTCGTCGAGCGTGGGCATGAAGGTCTTGCCGACGCGGGTGTAGGCCCATCCGGCGGCGACCAGCGATGCCAGCGCCAGCACGAACACCAGGCGGGCGTGGGCGAAGCTCCAGTCGAGCACGCGGCGATAGCCGGCGGAGAGCTTCCGGACCAGCCAGGGATCGGAATGCCCCACGGTCTTGAGCAGCATCGATGCGGCCACCGGAACGATGGTCAGCGAGATCACCAGCGAGGCCGCCAGCGCGAACACGATGGTCAGCGCGACCGGGCGGAACAGCTTGCCCTCCAGTCCTTCGAGGCTGAGCAGCGGCAGGAACACGATCGCGATGATCGCCACGCCCGACAGCACCGGCCCGGCAACCTCGCCGACGCCGCGCATGATGCGGCCCAGGCGGTCGCTGGTCGCGGCGCCCGGGGCAGAATCGGCGCGGCGTTGCGGGTCGTGGGCCATGTGGCTGACGAGGTTCTCGACCACGACGACCGCGGCGTCGACCAGCATGCCCAGGGCGATCGCCAGTCCGCCCAGGCTCATCAGGTTGGCCGACAGCCCGGCCCAGCGCATCAGCACGAAGCTGGCCAGCGCCGATAGCGGCAGGGTGATCGCCACGACCAGCGCGGCCCGCCAGTTGCCGAGGAACAGCAGCAGCATCACGACGACGAGGACCACCGCCTCCGCCAGCGCCCGGGTCACCGTGCCCACCGCACGGTCGACCAGCTGGCTGCGGTCGTAGAACACCCGCAGCTTCATTCCGGGCGGGAGCCGGGG
>JAKAIB010000326.1 GCA_021814605.1 Pseudomonadota bacterium
GATCAAGTTCCATTCCAACCACAGCGTCGATGCGGTGCTGGTCGAGGAGCACGAACTGCAGCGCGCGATCGAATTCGCGATGCAGCAGGCGGGCACCACCATCTCCGGCCTCGACGACGACGAGGGCCTGGAAAACCTCGAAATGGAGTCCGGCGACGGCGATGCCGATCCCGGGCCCGACGCCTCGGCCAACGACGAGGCGCCGATCGTCAAGTTCGTCAACAAGATCCTGGTCGACGCCATCCGCCGCGGCGCCTCCGACATCCACTTCGAGCCCTACGAAACCGGCTACCGCGTGCGCTACCGCGTCGACGGCGTGCTGCGCACGGTATCCAACCCGCCGGTCAAGCTGGGGCCGCGCATCGCCTCGCGCCTGAAGGTGATGAGCAGCCTCGACATCGCCGAACGCCGCGTCCCGCAGGACGGCCGCATGAAGCTGGCGATCTCCAAGTCCAAGGCCATGGATTTCCGCGTCAGCACGCTGCCGGTGCTGGCCGGCGAAAAGGTGGTGATGCGCATCCTCGACGGTGGCGCGGCCAAGCTGGGCATCGAGAAGCTGGGCTACGAGGAGGACCAGAAGAAGCTCTTCCTCGACGCCATCGAGAAGCCCTACGGCATGGTGCTGGTGACCGGCCCCACCGGCTCCGGCAAGACGGTGTCGCTGTATACCGCGCTGAACATCCTCAACGTCGAGGGGCGCAACATCTCCACCGTCGAGGACCCGGTCGAAATCCGCGTTCCCGGCATCAACCAGGTGCAGCAGAACGAGAAGCGCGGCATGACCTTCGCCGCCGCGCTGCGCTCGTTCCTGCGCCAGGATCCCGACGTGATCATGGTCGGCGAGATTCGCGATCTCGAAACCGCCGAGATCGCCATCAAGGCCGCGCAGACCGGCCACATGGTGCTGTCCACCCTGCACACCAACGACGCCTCGCAGACCATCGCGCGACTGATGAACATGGGCATCGCGCCCTACAACATCACCTCGTCGGTGACGCTGGTGATCGCGCAGCGCCTGGCGCGCCGGCTGCACGACTGCAAGAAGCCGCTGCTGCTGCCGCCGGCGGCGCTGAAGGCCGAGGGTTTCAGCGACGCCGAGATCGCCGACATCAGCAGCGGCAAGGTCACGCTCTACGACGCCGTCGGCTGCTCGGCCTGCACCGAGGGCTACAAGGGCCGCGTCGGCATCTACCAGGTGATGCCGATGACCGACGACATCCAGCGCATCATCCTCGAGGGCGGCAGCGCCCTGAAGATCGCCGAGGTGGCACGCAAGGACGGCATCCGCGACCTGCGCGCCTCGGCCCTGATGAAGGCGCGCAACGGCGTCACCAGCCTCGCCGAAATCAACCGCGTCACCAAGGACTAGGGGAGCTCCGCATGGCCACCGCCGCTACCGCCAAGAACACGCGCGACGTCGGTGCCGCGCGCGCCGAGGTCAGCAAACTGACCGCGTACGAGTGGATCGCGCTGGACCGGCGCGGCCAGAAGATGCACGGCGAGATGCAGGCGAAGAACGCCAGCCTGGTCAAGGCCGAACTGCGCAAGCAGGGCATGAACCCGCAGACGGTCAAGGAGAAGTCGAAGCCTCTGTTCGGTTCCGCCGGCAGCGCCATCAAGCCGCGCGACATCGCCATCTTCAGCCGCCAGCTGGCCACGATGATGGCGGCGGGCGTGCCGATGGTGCAGTCCTTCGACATCATCGCCAGCGGCCAGCGCAACGTGCGCATGAAGAACATGCTGGTCGACATCAAGCAGACGATCGAGGGCGGCTCGACCCTGCACGAGGCGCTCGCGCGCCATCCGGTGCAGTTCGACGAGCTGTTCCGCAACCTGGTCAAGGCCGGCGAATCCGCGGGCGTGCTCGACACCGTGCTCGACACCGTCGCCACCTACAAGGAACGCATGGAGGCGATCAAGTCGAAGATCAAGAAGGCGCTGTTCTACCCGGCGATGGTGTTCGCGGTCGCGATCCTGGTCAGCGTGATCCTGCTGCTGTTCGTGGTGCCGGTGTTCCAGCAGGTGTTCAAGGACGCCGGTGCCGACCTGCCGGCGTTCACCAAGATGATCGTCAACATGTCGGAGTTCATGCAGTCCTACTGGTGGCTGCTGCTGATCATCATCGTCGGCAGCATCGTGTTCATCGTCAGCGCCTACAAGCGCTCCGAGAGCTTCGCCCACACCGTCGACCGGCTGTCGCTGAAGATCCCGGTGATCGGCAACATCCTGCGCCAGTCGGCGATCGCGCGCTTCGCCCGCACTCTCGGCGTCACCTTCCGCGCCGGCGTGCCGCTGGTCGAGGCGATGGATGCCGTGGCCGGCGCCACCGGCAGCGTGGTCTACGCCAAGGCGATCCGGCAGATGCGCGACGACATCGCCGTCGGCCACCAGATGCAGCTGGCGATGCGCCAGACCGGCCTGTTCCCCAACATGGTGGTGCAGATGACCGCGATCGGCGAGGAATCCGGCGCGCTGGACGCGATGCTGTTCAAGGTCGCCGAGTTCTACGAGGAAGAGGTCAACAACGCCGTCGACACGCTGAGCACCCTGCTCGAGCCGATGATCATGGTCGTGATCGGCGTGATGGTCGGCGGCATGGTCGTCGGCCTGTACCTGCCGATCTTCAAGCTGGCCGGCACGTTCTGACCTGCGGCTGCGCACGCCCCGCGCCCGCCCTCGCCGGCCGCGACGGCGGGCGCTTCGTTGTGGTGGCCCGCCGTGGCCGATGTCCTTCCGAGGTTCCCGAACGATGTCCGCGATTGCCCTGCTCTCCCCCGCCGCACTGA
>JAKAIB010000068.1 GCA_021814605.1 Pseudomonadota bacterium
ACAGACTGGTCTTGGCGGTCAGGAAGACGGCGAGACCGAGGATCGCCGAAATGTGGAGATAGAGCAGCAGGGCGTCGCGCAACATGTCGTGGAATCAATGGGCGGCAGGAAGTTCGTCGCCGTCGAGATCGGCCGGTTCGTCAGCTGCCACGCCCGAGTGCCCGGACGAATTGACGCCAGGCAGAGCGTGGTAGGCGGCTGCTGCGAACCGCGTCAGCGGCGGATGGATGCAGTCGGCGAGGGTGTAGGCGTTGAGCTGGGCATAGAACGCCGCGGCGCCGGCCTCGAGCATCGGCCGCAGCAGGCAAAGCGGCGTGAGGTTGCAGCCGCCCTTCTCCGGGCGCATGCACTCCGCCAGCCCCTGGCCGTCCTCCAGCCATCGGATCAGGTGGCCAATCGGAATGGAATTTGCGTCTATGGCAAGGCGGACGCCCCCGCCGACGCCGCGCTGGCTGCGGACATATCCGCCGTCCGAAAGCCGCTTGAGGATTTTCACCAGATGCTCACGTGAAATATCAAGAACATCAGATAAGACGCGGCTGTTAAATGGAATATCTGGATTCGAGGCCAGGACCATCAAGGCGCGCAGACCATAGTCGGTAAATTGCGTCAGTTTCACTTTGTCACTTGCCTCGGGGGTGAGTGAATCTTAAAGTAGCATTCCGTAAACCACAATAGGGAGAGCGATGGAGCAGGGCGAGATGCAGGTGCTGAACGCGGATGGAAGCGCGTTCCGCCAGTTGCTCGACGGACCGCTGGAGGGCGTCGAGCCGAGCGACCGCCGGGCCGAACTGGCGCGCATGGTCCGGGAGCAGACCGGATTGGACGAGGCGGTGCTCGACCGCGTCGTCCGGCGGTTCTACGCCCGTGCTCTCCAGGACCCGCTGATCGGGCCGGTGTTCTCCGCCCATGTCGACGACTGGGAAGTGCACTACCAGAAGATGGTCGATTTCTGGGCCTCGGTCGGACTGCTCGCTGGACGCTACCACCGAAACGCACTTGCCGCGCACCGGCCGTTCGCCTTGGTGCCGGAGCAGTTCGATCGCTGGCTCGCCTTGTTCGATGCAACGTTGCGCGCGGAGTGCAGTCCGCGCGGCGCCGCCCATCTGGGCGGAGTCGCGCGACGGATTGCCGGCAGTCTGGCGGCTCGGCTTTGCACTGATCCAGCGCAGACAGAATAAGACCGCAGACAGCGCCAGCAGGCAAGAAAGTCTTGGAATTTACATGAGCTTACGCAGGACACATCCGCTCTTCATGACGGTTGATCAAGAACAAATTGGAGGATTCGCGTCCACGTATCTTGCTTTGCAAATGGATGCGACAGTATGTCGCATCTGCTGACTGTCAGTCCGGCCCGCGCCGTCCGTAGCGCGGGTCTTGTGGTGCAGCGGGCCAAGCTCGCGCGCCTGGACGTTTCCCCGCCTTTTCAATCACGACCCCTGAGGAGCCTTCGATGCCCGAAGAAATTCCCTATGTGCCACATCCGGTGATCACCCCGGACGGCCGTTCGCTTGCACAAGCCGACCTTCCGGCGCCTGACCTGCAGTTCACCCGGCCACGCGGCGCCTGGGTCATCGTCGGCGCGCTGTTCTTCGTCGTCATCGCCCTGTTCGGGCTGGTGGCGATGTTCTTCTCGCAGCGAGCATAGGACACGACCATGGCAACGACGACGCACGACGCCTTCGACGACAAGTTCCACGACATCGCGCTGCGCCACGAGCGCAGCTGGATTTTCCTTGCCACGGCGATGATCGCGGTGCTGTTCCTGGTCGCGGTCTACTTCGTGGTCCACGACTACGGACTGGTGGCCAAGACCACGCAGTTCTACAGCGACCCGAACGCCCCGGCGAACCTGGCGGACTTCCAGGGATCGGGAATCAAGCAGACCGGACCGAACAGCTACAACGTCTATGAGATGGGGCGCGTCTGGAGCTGGACGCCCGGCACCGCCACGCCGATCACGCTGCCGGCGGGCGCGCACGTGACCTTCTACGTGACCAGCGCGGACGTGATCCACGGCTTCGAAGTGCAGGGCACCAGCATCAACCTCACCGCCATCCCCGGGGTGGTCGGCCACATCTCTTACACCTTCGACAAGCCGGGCACGTACTACATCATCTGCAACGAATACTGCGGAGCCGGCCATCAGGCCATGATCGGCAAGATCGTCATCACCGGAGCCAAACAGTCATGAGCGCAGTGCTGCCGTCCCACTCCCTTTCCGTGCCGACCAGCCGGGACATCGCCGGCGAGAAGGCGATGCTTCTCGCCTTCTGGGTGACGGGCTTCCTCGCCCTGGCCGTCGGGATCACCATCGGCGTGCTGCAGGGGTTCAACTACGCCGGGATCAACCTGTATCCGTATCTCCAGCCCTTCCTCAAGACCTACTACCAGGGTCTGACGATGCACGGGGTGCTCAACGCCTTCGTGTTCACGTTCTTCACCATCACCGGCTGGTTGATGTACCTCCCGGCGCGCGAACTCAAGCTCAAGCCCAACATGGGGCTGGCCTGGTTCACCTACGGTCTGATGCTGGTGGGCACGCTGATGGCGGCGTACGCCATGTTCGACAACTCGTCGAGCGTGCTCTACACCTTCTATCCGCCGCTCAAGGGCAGCCCCTGGTTCTACATCGGCATCACGCTGGTGGTCGTCGCCAGCCTGCTGCCGCTGATCGTGGTGCTCGAGATGCGCGCGCGCTGGAAGAAGGCAAATCCGGGCAAGCTGACGCCGCTGGTCACGTTCATGAGCGCGACCATCCTGCTGATGTGGCTGCTCGCCGCGCTCGGCGCTGCCGCCGAGGCAGTGCTGCTGCTCGACCCCTGGTCGCTCGGGCTGACCCAGACCATCAATCCGCTGCTCGCGCGCACGCTGTTCTGGTGGACCGGGCACCCGATCGTCTACTACTGGTTGATGCCGGGGTACATCTCGATCTACGCCTTCCTGCCGCGGCAGGCCGGCGGCAAGTTGGTGTCCGATCCGCTGACGCGGCTGGCGTTCATCCTGCTGCTGGTGTTCTCGGTGCCGGTGGGGACACACCACCAGTACACCGATCCCGGCATCGCCCCGGTGATGAAGGGAATCGTCACGGCGCTGACGCTGTCGGTCGCGATCCCGAGCCTGATCACCGCGTTCACCGTGGCGCTCAGCCTGGAATACGCCGGTCGTCGTCGCGGCGGCAAGGGTGTGATGGGGTGGTGGTTTGCGCTGCCGTGGAAGGATGCATCGGTCGCCGCGCAGGTGCTCGCGCTGGTGACCTTCATCTTCGGCGGAGCAGGTGGCATCGTCAACGCCAGCTGGCAGCTCGACAACGTGGTGCACAACACCTTGTGGATCCCGGCGCACTTCCACCTGACCGTCGGCACCATGACCACGCTGGTGTTCATGGGCGTGAGCTTCTGGCTGCTGCCGCACCTGACCGGGCGCCGGCTGTACAGCCCCAAGCTTGCGCTGACGGGCGTCTGGCTGTGGTTTGCCGGACTGATGCTGTGGGGCTTTGCCGGACACTACGCCGGTCTCGACGGCGTTCCGCGCCGTGCGTGGATCTCCAGCCTGCCGCATGATCAGTACATGCAGCTCTATGGCGCCGTCCACACGTCGCTGCTGCTGGTCGCCCTCGGTGGCGTGATCGCGGCGCTCGGTGGCCTCGCGTTCTTCATCGTGTTCTTCGGCACGCTGTTCGGGCGCCGCGACGCCAAGGCGATGGTCGAGATCCCGTTCTGCGAAGTCGTCGCCGGGCCGGAGCATTCGACCCTGGCGCAGCTGAGCGAGCATCTGGGCTTCTGGACCGTCGTGACGCTGATCATCACGCTGGCGGTCTACATCCCCGTGCTCTGGCCGATGATCACCCATCCGATCCATGCCACAGGTTTCGTCCTGTGGTGACGGCGCGTTGACTGCGGCGATTCCGCCGCGAGGCCATCCGGCTTGGATGGTCTCCGCATGGCGGGCCGCCGCCGTCTCGGCGGTGCTGATCGCACTGCTGTTCGGATGGTCACGGATCGTGCAGCCGCAGGCGCGGCTGCACGGCACGCCGCTTGAGCCCCGGCCGGCGCCATCGTTCGCCGGCTTCGTCACGCCGCAGGGCAAGGCGTTCCACTGGCAGGGCCTGCGCGGCAAGGCGGTGCTGGTGTTCTTCGGGTACACCCACTGTCCGGACGTCTGTCCGATGACGCTGGCCGCGCTGGCCCGGGCGCTCAACGCGCTCGGTCCGATGCGGCGCGACGTGACGGTCGTCTTCGTCACCCTCGATCCCCAACGCGACACGCCGGCGGTGCTGCAGGGTTACGTCGATGCCTTCTTTCCGGGCATCGTGGGGCTGCGCGGTTCGCCCGCCGCGGTCCGCGCGGCAGCCAGGTCGTGGGGCGTCACCTGGCGACGGGTGGCGGCCCGGGACGGCAGCTACTGGATCGACCACACCGCAGCGGTCACGCTGATCGGGCCGGGTGGTCACCTGCGGGCACGCTACGGCTACGGCCAGCTGACCGATCCGTCCTGGCTCGACGCCGACATCCGCGTCGTTCTTGCGCGGCGTGCGGGTCGGGCTGCGGCGGGGGCGGGATGAGCCACGCGGCGTGGCCCCTCGCCGCGGCGGGCGGCTGGATCGCACTGGCGCTGGTCGCGGCCGGCGCCTATGGCTGGCATGCCTGGCGCGGAAGTTGGGCGCGCTGGCGCGTCGCGGTGTTCGGCGCCGGCGTGGCAATGACCGTGGTCGCGGCGCGGGGGCTGGACGACCCGCTGGCGTCGATGACCGGCTATACGGCAGCGCTGATGGTCCTCGGGCAGGTGGTGTCGCCGCTGTTGCTGCTCGGGTTCCCGGCCGAGGTCCGGGCCGGCTGGCATCGTGGACGCAACCGCATCTGGGCGGGCTGGCTGCTCGACCCGTGGGTGGCGTTCGCGGTGTTCGTGCTGCTGACCGTGGGCATCAACCTGCCCGGCGTCTTCGAGACGGCGCTGGCGGACGCGTTGTTCAGCGCGCCGATCGGGCTGCTGGTGCTGGTCGGCGGGTTGCTGGTCTGGGCGCAGCTGCTCGATGGCAGCCGGGCCATCGGGCGACGCTGGGTGGCCGGCATCTGGGGCTGGTTCGCCGGGCTGCCGATGATGGTCATCGCGGCGGTGTGGGTCTGGAGCGGGCATGTGCTGTACACGCCATACCTTGACGTCCTCTGCCTGTGGAACCTCAGCCCGCTCGACGACCAGCATTACGCCGGCCTGGTGATGTTCGCAGCGGGGCTGCCGCTGCAGCTGCGTGCGGCCTGGCTGCTCATCATGAGCGACGAGGGGAGCGGCGCGAGTACAGTATGAGCGCATGTCGCCTCACCGCCGATCGGCGGCCGGCATGTCCCGTTCGAGCATTCACGCGACCCTCTCCGCCATGGCGAGCCAAGACGACAGCGATTCCAAACCCTCTGCGCCGCCGGGAAACGGCAAGCGCCCCCGGATCGATCCCAAGACCCAGGTGCACCTCGGCTACTGGCTGATCGCGCTGACCGTCGTGTTCCTGCTGCAGAGCCTGTGGTCGTCGTCGCGCGACGTGCAGACGGTGCCGTACAGCCAGTTCGAAACCTATCTGCAGCAGGGCAAGATCGCCAGCGTGGTCGTCGGCGACCAGACCGTCACCGGGACGCTCAAGACGCCGGAGGCGAACGGCAAGAAGATCGTCGTCGCGGTGCGCGTCGATCCGCGGCTGGCCGCCGACCTCCAGCGCAGCGGCGTGACGTATTCGCAGACCTACCAGGACACGTGGCTGTCCAACATCCTGTCGTGGGTGCTGCCGGCGCTGGTGTTCTTCGGCGTCTGGTACTTCATGGTGCGCAAGTTCGCCGACAAGCAGGGCGGGCTCGGCATGGGCGGCTTCATGTCGATCGGCAAGAGCCACGCCAAGGTCTACATGGAAAGCAGCACCGGAGTGACGTTCGCCGACGTCGCCGGGGTCGACGAGGCGAAGGCCGAGCTGGAAGAGGTCGTCGACTTCCTCAAGGATCCCGCGGCGCACAGCCGGCTGGGCGCGCGCGCGCCGAAGGGCGTGCTGCTCGTCGGCCCACCCGGCACCGGCAAGACCCTGCTCGCTCGGGCCGTTGCCGGCGAGGCCGGCGTGCCGTTCTTCTCGATCAGCGGGTCCGAGTTCGTCGAGATGTTCGTCGGCGTTGGCGCGGCTCGGGTGCGCGACCTGTTCGAGCAGGCACGGCAGAAGGCACCGGCGATCATTTTCATCGACGAACTCGACGCGCTGGGACGGGCGCGCGGCGCCTATCCCTTCGGCGGCGGGCACGACGAGAAGGAGCAGACGCTCAACCAGCTGCTGGTCGAACTCGACGGATTCGATCCGTCATCGGGGCTGGTGATCCTGTCGGCGACCAATCGCCCCGAGATCCTCGATCCGGCGCTGCTGCGCGCCGGCCGCTTCGACCGGCAGGTGCTGGTCGACCGGCCGGACAAGATCGGTCGGATGCAGATCCTGCGGGTCCACGTGCGCAAGATCCATCTCGACCCGGCGGTGGACCTCGAACAGGTTGCCGCGCTCACTCCCGGCTTTTCCGGTGCCGACCTGGCCAATCTGGTCAACGAGGCGGCGCTGCTGGCGACCCGGGAGAACGCGCAGACGGTGACCACGTCCGACTTCACCCGCGCGGTCGAGCGCATCGTCGCCGGACTCGAGAAGAAGAATCGGCTGCTCAATCCCAAGGAGCGCGAGATCGTCGCGCACCACGAGATGGGCCACGCGCTGGTCGCGATGAGCCTGCCGGGAACCGACGTGGTGCACAAGGTGTCGATCATCCCCCGCGGCGTCGGCGCGCTCGGCTACACCATCCAGCGCCCCACCGAGGACCGCTATCTGATGACCCGCGGGGAGCTGGAGAACAAGATGGCGGTGCTGATGGGCGGGCGAGCCGCCGAGCACCTGGTGTACGGCCACTGGTCCACCGGCGCCGCCGACGACCTGGCCAAGGTGACCGATATTGCGCGCAGCATGGTCACGCGCTACGCCATGGTGGAGTCGATCGGTCAGATTGCGCTGGACACGACGCCGCAGAGCATGCTCGGCGGCCCGCCGGTGCCGCAGCCGCACGAGTACAGCGAGCAGACGGCGCGCGAGATCGATTGCGCGGTGCGCGAACTGGTCAACGCGGCGTTCGGCCGCGCCGAGTCCATCCTGAAGGCCAGGCGCGCCGTCCTCGACGAGGGAGCGCGCCAACTGCTGCAGAAGGAAACGCTGAGCGACGTGGACCTGCGCGACCTGCTGGGTCCCGCGGCCGCCGTGGCGTCCTGACCGCGGCAACCGCCGGTCGGGCCGTCAGTATTGCGGCGCGCCTGTCGGCACCGTCTGCCAGGGGACGTAGCAGCTCTGGACCGCCGGGTAGTAGCCCGCGGGGTTGCCGCACCAGTAGGCGACCGGAGGCGCATAGGTCGCCGGCGGAACGTACGCCGGTGCTGCCGGCACCACGACGGTCTGCTGCGGCGGCGGCGAAAGCAGCCACGGCAGCGTCAGTGCGCCGATCACCGCGCCGGCGAGCAGTCCGGGGCCGAAACCGTCGTGATCGCCATGGAATCTGCCGCCGTCGCGGTCGAAAGCGAAGGCGCTCTGGCTGGCGGAGAGCGCCAGCGTGCCGGCCAATGCCAGCGCCAGGATCCGTTTCATCGTCATCCCTTCGGGTTCAAGGTCATGATGCATCAACGCTCGAGTCGTCGCGGTGATGACGCGATGGTCGAATTCGTCGGCGGCGGCGCGATCGCCGCACCTCAGGCCTTCGCCTGGCGGTAGCGCACCAGCAGGCCGCCGCCGGGATTGGGCAGCAGCTGGAGTTCGCCGCCGAGGCGGTCTGCGGCGTTGCGCATGATCGCGAGGCCGAGCCCGCTGCCGTCGCCAGTTCCGGTGGCGTCCAGCCGCTCGAACGGCTCGAATGCCCGCGCGACCTGATCCGGCGGGATTCCGGGCCCGTTGTCGGCAACTTCGACCAGCGCATCGGCATCCTCGGCGACGACGCGCACGTCGACGCGCCCGCCGTGCGGCGTGTAGCGCAACGCGTTGTCGATCGCATTGCGCAGCAGCACGGTGAGCAACGCCGAGTCGGCGAGGATGGTCGCGGGGTCGGCACGATCCAGTCCGAGGTCGATGCCCCGCTTGTTCGCCAGCGGCATCAGGTCCTCGATCACGTGGCGCAGGACATGCGCCGGATCGAGCGGTGTGCGGCTGGTGCGGGTCGGGGCCTGGGTGCGCGCCAGGCTGAGGAGCTGTTCGACCACCGAACGGGTCCGGCGCAGGCCCTGTTGCAGGCTGTCGAGGCGCTCCCGCGCCTGTTGCGGCAGATCGACTGCGCGGCCGAGGTTCTCCGCCTGCAGCGACAAGGCGGCGATGGGTGTGCGCAGCTCGTGCGCGGCATCGGCGACGAAGCGCCGCTCGCGGTCGATCAGCGCCGCCATTCGCGTCAGCAGGCGGTTGATCGCGGCAACGAACGGCGACAGTTCGCGCGGAACGTCGCGCATCGCGAGCGGGCGCAGGTCGCTGTCATCGCGCGCGTCGACCTGCGCGGCGAGATGCCGGACCGGCGACAGCGCGCGCCGGACCACCACCTCGACCAGCAGCACCAGCGCCGGCAGCATCGCCAGCATCGGCAGCAGGGTGCGCAGCGCGCTGTCGCCGGCGGCATCGTCACGCAGGTCCATCCGCTGCGCCACCGCGATGCGCCCGATCGAGGTGTCGCTGACGAACACCCGCCATTCGTTGCCTCCGGGTTCGCGCAGCGTGTGCATGCCGGGCCGGTAGGCAGTGGGCACGGGAATGGTGCCCGCGCCCGCTTCGCCGACGCGCTGCACGACGAAGCGGGCGTCACCGTCGCCATCGCTGCCGACGGGTGGACGCGGGGCGCGCGTGCGCAGCTCTCCCGTGTCGACCAGTGCCGCAATCTGGCGCAACTGGTTGTCCTGCAGTTCGTTGGCCTCCTGCAGACCGAGAACATACGAGAGCGCCGCGGTGACCGACCCGGTGAGCAGCACCAGCCCGCCGAGCCAGAACCATAGCCGCGCCCGCAGCGACGACCGCAGCCAGAGGCGCAGCGCGGCGAGCGGACGCGATCTCATGCGCCGGCTTCCGGGGTGTCTGCGACCGGACCGGATTCGCGGTCGACCATCCAGCCGAGCCCGCGGACGTTCTTGATCGCCGCGCCACCGAGCTTGCGGCGGATGCCGTGGATCAGGAATTCGACGGCATTGCTCTCGACTTCCTCGTTCCAGCCGTAGATCCGTTCCTCGAGGTCGCCGCGCGACAGGATCGAACCCGGGCGCAGCAGCAGGGCGTGGAGCAGGGCATATTCGCGCGCCGACAGCCGCGCCGAGGTGCCGTCGCAACGCGCCTCGCGGGTCGCCGGGTCCAGCTCGATCCGGCCGTTCGACAGGATCGGCCGGGCGTGCCCGGCCTTGCGTCGCGTCACTGCGCGCAGCCGCGCCAGCAGTTCATCGCTCTCGAACGGCTTGATGACGTAGTCGTCGGCGCCGAGGTCGAGGCCACGGACGCGGTCCTCGACCGCGTCGCGCGCCGTCACGACGATCACCGGCACCATGTTGCCGGAGCGCCGCAGGCTTTCGAGGACCGCGAGCCCGTCGCGGCGCGGCAGGCCGAGGTCGAGCAGCAGCGCCTCGTAGGGCGTGGCCTTGACGGCGGCCAGCGCCGATTCGCCGTCGACCACCCAGTCGACGGCGTGGGCGGCGTCGCGCAGCGCCTGCTGCGTCGCCGCACCCAGCATCCGGTCATCCTCAACCAGCAGAATGCGCACCGTCGGCGTCCTCCGGCAAGTCGGCAATGTCTTCGTCCCGCAGGCTGCCGCGCAGCAGGGCGAACAGCACGGGCATGAGCAGCAGCACGAGCGGCAGCTGCACCGCCAGCCCGGCGATGATCGCCACGGCCAGCGGTTGCTGCATCGCCGAGCCCTGTCCGATCCCCAGCGCCAGCGGCGCAAGCGTGAGGATAGCGGCGAGCGTGGTCATCGCGATCGGCCGCATCCGGTTGATGCCGGCCTGGACCAGCACGTCGTGCAGCGCCATGTCGGGATGGGCGCGATGCAGCTCCTGCACTTCGCTGAAGTAGAAGATCGCGACCTCGGTGATGATGCCGACGATCATGGTCATGCCCATCATCGCCGAGATGTTCAACTCGATTCCCGAGATCCACAGGCCGACGAACACCGCCGGCAGCGCAGCCAACGGCATCGCCAGGATCGCCAGCGCAACCTTGAACCGCTCATACAGGAACAGCAGCAGCAGGAACACCAGCAGCACCGCGGCCAGCAGCACCTGCAGCAGTCCCTTGAACGCGATCTGCTGCTGCTTGTACAGCCCGCCGAACTGGATGTAGATGCCCCGCGGGAAGAATCCCGGTGTGCCGATCACCCCCTTGACTGCGGCGATGGTCGATCCCAGGTCGCGGCCGCTGATGCGCGCCGTCACTGCTGCCATGCGCTTGAGGTTCTCGCGCACGATCTCGGGCTGGCCGGTGAGCACGTCGATGCGTGCGACGCTGCCGAGGGTGAACACGTGGCCGTCGGCGGCGCGCAGCGGCAGCGCGGCGAGGTCCTGCGGGGTGCGGCGCAGATCGGGGGAATCCCAGACCCGGACGCCGACCATCTTCGGTGCCTGGATCAGCCGGGTCGCGACCGAGCCGCCGACCAGCGTGGCGAGCTGGGTCTGCACCTGGCGGGCATCGACGCCCTCGAGCGCCATGCGGGTCGCATCGAGGTGGATGTCGAGTGCGTCGCCGGCCGGCTTGATGCCGCTGCGCACGTCGACGATACCCGGGATCCGGCCGATCGCCGCTGCGGTCTTGTGCGCGAGCGCGGCGAGCTGCGTCGGATCGTCGTCGAAGATCTTGATCTCCACCGGCTGCGGCACGGCGGTCAGGTCGCCGATGAGGTCCTCCATCAGCTGCGCCATGTCGATGTCGATTCCCGGAACCTGCGCGTCGATGCGCTTGCGCACGTCCTCCATCACCTGTTCGATCGGCTTGCGCGGCGGTGGCTTGAGCCGGACGAAGAAGTCACCTTCGTTGGCGCCGGTGATGCCGCCACCGAGTTGCGCGCCGGTGCGGCGCGACCAGGTCTGCACCTCCGGCGTGGTGCGCAGGATCTGTCCGATCTGCGCGAGAAGCCGGTCGGTCTCGGCCAGCGACGTTCCGGGCGGCGTGCGGTAGTCGAGGACAAAACCGCCCTCATCCATGTGCGGCATGAAGCCGCTGCCGACGCGTGCATAGGCGAGCCAGCCCACCAGCAGCAGTGGCACGATGCCCAGCAGCGCCAGCGCCGGACGGCGCAGCAGCAGCGGCAGCAGCCGCGCGTAGCCGCGGTGCAGCGCCCCGAGCAGCGGACCGTGGCCGCGCTGCTCCTCGCGTTCGGCGTCGCGGCGGGTGATCAGCTTGTCGGCCAGCAGCGGCACGGCCAGCCACGACACGAAGAACGAGATCACCAGCGCGGCTGCCATGGTCAGCGACAGCGCCTGGAAGAACGCGCCGGTGATGCCCGAGAGGAAGGCCAGCGGGACGAAGATGATCACGGTCGATGCGCTCGACCCCGCCAGCGGCCGGAAGAACTCCATCGCCGCGTGCATCACGCCGCCGTGGCGGGTCGCGGGGTCGTCGCCGTTGTGGCGCTCGCCGAGCCGGCGCACGATGTGCTCGCTCATCACGATGGCGTCGTCGATCACCAGCCCCACGGCGGCCGCCATCCCGCCCAGGGTCATGATGTTGAAGCTCATCCCCAGCGCGTAGAGCAGCACCACCGTCGCGGCCAGCACCGCCGGCACCGTCAGCATCGCGATCAGCGTGATCTTGAGGCTGCGCAGGAAGACCAGCAGCACGATGCCGGCCAGCACGACGCCGGCGAGGATGGCGTCGCGCACGCTGGCGGCCGATTCGGTGACCAGCACGCTCTGGTCGTACCAGTTGGCGAGCTTCACGCCCGGCGGCATTGCATAGGCGCGCAGCGTCCGGCGCACCGCGCGGGCGATCCGCACCGTGTTGCCGCCGGGCTGCTGGTAGATGTTGAGCAGCACCGCCTTCTGCCCGTCGGCGGTGACGGTGATCCATTGGGGCACGGTGCTGCGCGTGACCGTCGCCACGTCGCGGACGCGCACCGCCGCGGTCGGCGTGGACTTCAGCACCAGATCGCCGATTTGCCGCGCATCGTGCAGCCGCGAATCGGCCAGCACGAGGTAGAGCTTGTAGCGATCCTCGAGGCGGCCGACCGCGCGCACGCCGTTGCCGGCCGCGAGGGCGCGGTCGACATCGCCCAGGCTCAGTCCGTCGGCCTGCAGCTTCGCCGGATCGACGATGACGTGATATTCCTCCTGCGCGCCGCCCTGGACTTGCACCCTTGCGACGCCGTCGATGCTCGACAGCAGCGGGCGCAACTGGAATTCGGCCAGGTCATACAGGCGCGTCTGGGTGACGGCGGTCGAGGTCAGGCTGTACGCGATGACCGGATCGACCGTCGGATCCATGCGCTTGGTCTCGATCCGGGTGCCCGGTGGCAGGTCGGGCAGCTTCTGTGTGACCGCCTCGTTGACCTGCACGGCCGCCAGGTTCATGTTGCTGCCCCAGTGAAAGGTCACCGAGATGTCGGCGGCACCGCGGCTGGTGGTCGACCGGACGTCGACCACGCCGGGGACCCGCCGGATCGCCTCCTCCAGCGGATAGGTCACCTGCAGCATCAT
>JAKAIB010000069.1 GCA_021814605.1 Pseudomonadota bacterium
CGGGAACCAGATGAGGAACCGCGCGGCATGCATCGCCACCATCCAGCCCAGCCAGGTCCAGAGCGCGGCCGGCGGAATCTTCGCCCGGAAGATCCAGGCCAGGACGGCAGCAGGAATGAGGCTGCCGGCAAATCCGACCGGAATCGTGCCCAGGAGGGCGCGGACCTGATCGGCCGCGGTGTCCGGGGCGTCCTGAGCCCGGGGCGGCAGCTCGGCCGGCAGAGATTCCGGTGGCGGGCGCTTGACGCGGGAAAGCAGTGTCGGCATGGCCTCGGTCCTCTTCTTGGTGCTGTCGCCGGGACAGTGCGCCGCGTCGGGCCGATTGCCAAGCAGCGTGCAGGGTCGGCTGCGTTTGCCGACCTATCCGCATAACAATATCCGAATGTCTCGGCCTGCGCGGTCGCCTTGCGCTGCAAGACTTGCGGCGGATGTGGAGAAATTCACGCCTGCGGCGATCGCGGGTGGCGGTTGTCCCGCGGAGGGACGGTGGTTTGGCGCTGTCGTGGCGAACCGGCGCCCCCCGATCGGGAAAAGGGACTGCCGACATGATCGGCCGTCCTTGCCACCTTGACCTTCTCCCCCGCATGAATACGGGGGATTCCTGGTTTTTGCAAAGCCAGGTTCCTGCCCTGAAGCTCCTTGCTGGCTGGCTTCATGACGCGCCCTTCGGCGCCTGACAGGCGTAAATTCCCGCGGGCCCCGCGGTACTGTGTTCGTGCAGCTGTGCAAGTCCTGCCGCGAGGATGTTGCGTGCTGCGTTGATGTCGCGGTCATGACGGAGGCCGCAGTGCGGGCAGGTCCAGGCCCGAGCGCTTAACGGCAAGGACTCCAGCACGTGACCACAGGCGCTGCAACGCTTGGAGCTCGGCAGCCAGCGGTTGACGACGACAAATTGGCGGCCATACATCGCCGCCTTGTACTCCAGCATGGAGCGAAGCTCGCGCCAGGACGCGTCCGCAATTGCACGCGCCAAGTTCGGGTTTTTCACCATGTTGGAGACTGCGAGGTCTTCCACGCACACCACTTGGTTTTCGCGGATGAGCTGCGTGGAGACCTTGTGCAAATGATCGCGCCGGGCATCGCGCACCGACGCGTGAATCTTGGCTACACGCCGAGCAACGCGCATGGCGTTGTTCGAGCGCGGGATGCGGGCGCCCTTGGGGACGACTTCGCCCTTGAGGCCCATGCTCGCCTTGGCGGCTTCACGCTTGCGCGCGAGTTTGTGCTGCCAGCGACGAATCTTGGCGAGCTTCTTGGGCAGCAGGCGCGGGTTGACCACACGAGCGCCATCGCTGGTGACGCCCAAGTCCGTCAACCCCATGTCTAGTCCAATCGCGTGGTCGGTTGCAGGCAAGGGCGCCACGGCCTCGTCCACAAGGATCGAGACGTGGTAGCGACCGGCTGCGTCACGCGTGACGGTCACACTGGTGGGCGCGCAGCCGTCCGGCAGCGGGCGACTCCAACGAACATTCAGGGGTTCCTTGTGCTTGGCCAGCGTCAGTCGACCCTCGCGCAACGTGAAGCCGTTGGACATGTAGCTGGCCGCCTGCACGTTGTCGCGCTTGGATTTGAACCGCGGGTACTTGGCGCGGCCGGCGAAGAAGTTGGCGAAGCCCTTGTCCAGATGCCGCAGGGACTGCTGGAGCGCGACACTGGAGACGTCGTTCAACCAGGATTTCTCCGCGTCCGTTTTGAGCAGCGCGAGACGCCGGGCCGTCTCGTGGTAGCTCACCCGCTTCTTGGACGCGCCCCAAGCCGTGGAGCGCAAATCGAGTGCCCAGTTGTATACGTGCCGTACGCATCCGAACGTGCGCGCAAGCTGTTGAACTTGCTCGGGCGTGGGGTAGCAGCGGAAACGGTAGGCGCGATGCATGCACCTCTTTTACACGCGAATTTCGGCTATGTAAATTCTGTGCATGCGAGCGTCGCGCGCAATGACCCGCTTCGCGGCGCCGTCTTATATCTCCGGCCTGAACGCCGGAGTTTTACAACGGACCGGATAATGGAGGACGCGCGGCCCGCAGCGGCCGAGACTTCATCTGTCCGAAGGGTTTTTCCATGCCAGCCTACCGCTCCAAAACTTCCACTGCCGGTCGCAACATGGCGGGCGCGCGCGCGTTGTGGCGCGCCACCGGGATGAAAGACGAGGACTTCAGCAAGCCCATCATCGCCATCGCCAACTCGTTCACCCAGTTCGTTCCGGGACATGTGCACCTGAAGGACCTGGGACAACTGGTGGCGCGCGAGATCGAGGCCGCGGGCGGGGTGGCCAAGGAGTTCGACACCATCGCGATCGACGACGGCATCGCGATGGGGCACGACGGCATGCTGTACTCGCTGCCCAGCCGCGACATCATCGCCGACTCGGTCGAGTACATGGTCAATGCGCACTGCGCCGACGCGCTGGTGTGCATCTCCAACTGCGACAAGATCACGCCGGGGATGCTGATGGCCGCGCTGCGGCTGAACATTCCGACCGTGTTCGTCTCGGGTGGGCCGATGGAGGCGGGCAAGACGCGACTGGCCGCGCACAAGCTCGACCTCATCGACGCGATGGTCATCGCCGCCGATCCCAAGGCGAGCGACGCCGAGGTGGAGGAATACGAGCGCAGCGCCTGCCCGACCTGCGGCTCCTGCTCGGGCATGTTCACCGCCAACTCGATGAACTGCCTGACCGAGGCGCTGGGCCTGGCGCTGCCGGGCAACGGCAGCGTGGTCGCGACCCACGCCGACCGCAAGGACCTGTTCCTGCGCGCCGGCCGGCTGATCGTCGATCTCTGCCGCCGCTACTACCAGGAGGACGACGCCTCGGTGCTGCCGCGCAGCGTCGCCGGCCGCGAGGCGTTCGAGAACGCGATGTCGCTGGACATCGCGATGGGCGGGTCGACCAACACCATCCTGCACCTGCTGGCGGCGGCGCAGGAGGCCGAACTGGACTTCGGCATGCACGACATCGACCAGCTGTCGCGGCGCGTGCCGAACCTGTGCAAGGTCGCGCCGTCGAGCCACTATCACATGGAGGACGTGCACCGCGCCGGCGGCATCATGGCCATCCTGGGCGAACTCGGGCGCGCCGGCCTGCTGCGCACCGACGTGCCGACGGTGCACTCGCCCACCTTGGCCGAGGCGCTGGCCCGTTACGACGTCGCCGCCTCGCGCGACGAGGCCGTTCACACCTTCTACCGCGCCGGGCCGGCGGGCATCCCGACGCAGCAGGCGTTCAGCCAGGACACGCGCTGGGACAGCCTGGATCTCGACCGGGCCAAGGGCTGCATCCGCGACGTCGCGCATGCCTACAACAAGGAGGGCGGGCTGGCCATCCTGTACGGCAACATCGCCCGGGACGGTTGCGTGGTCAAGACCGCGGGGGTCGACGAGTCGCTGTTCGTCTTCGAGGGCACCGCGCGCGTCTATGAAAGCCAGGACGCCGCGGTCAAGGGCATCCTCGGCGACGAGGTCAAGGCTGGCGACGTGGTGGTCATCCGCTACGAGGGGCCGCGCGGCGGCCCGGGTATGCAGGAGATGCTCTATCCCACCTCCTACCTGAAGTCGAAGGGGCTGGGCAAGCAATGCGCGCTGATCACCGACGGCCGCTTTTCCGGCGGCACCGCCGGGCTGTCGATCGGCCACGTCTCGCCCGAGGCGGCCGCCGGCGGCACCATCGGCCTGGTGCACGACGGCGACCGCATCCGCATCGACATTCCGAACCGGTCGATCGCCGTGCTGGTCGACGATGCCGAACTGGAACGCCGCCGTGCCGAGCAGGATGCACGGGGCTGGAAGCCCGCCCGGCCGCGTTCGCGTCGGGTGTCGGCCGCGCTGAAGGCCTACGCCAAGCTCGCCACCAGCGCCGACAAGGGCGCGGTGCGCGACCTGTCGCAGCTCGGCGATTGAGGTTCTGGCGCGCGGGCGGCGCGTCCGCGTGCCGGACCTCGCGTGCGCCCGCCGCAGCGCAGCACCCGGCGCGACTGCGAGTCGCGGGATTGCGCTGCCGCAGCCTGCCGCACCGCGGCAGCCGCGACAATAGCCACCGGATGCCGGCGCGCACGCCGCCGGCGCAGGGAGACCGATCGATGAAACTCGCCGCCTACACGCTCGGCATAGCCGGGCTCGTTCCCTTTATCGGACTGGGGCTGGCCTCCTGGGCCGCGCCGGCCACCTCGCTGACCGCGGTGGTGGTGATCCAGGCGCAATATGCCGCCGCGGTGCTGGCGTTCCTCGGCGCGCTGCACTGGGGCGCCGCGCTGGTGCGCCCCGAGGCCGACGTGCAGAACCCGTGGCTGCTGCTGGGCTGGGGTGCGGTGCTGCCGCTGTGGGCCTGGCGCATGACCTGGGCATCGAACTGGGTCTACGGCGTCAGCGGCCTGTTCCTCGGCATCGCCATCGCCTATGCCGCCGACGTGTTCCTGCGCAAGCTGCAGCCGTGGCCGGCGTGGTATCTGCCGCTGCGCCTGTGGCTGACGCTGGGTGCGCTCGGCGGGCTGGGCCTGACGCTGGCGCGGCTCTACACCCTGCACCCGGCCGGCTGAGCGTCCTGCGGATCCAGCGCGGCGCAACGCGCGCACAGGCCGTGCACTTCGAGGCGGGCGCGGTGCGCGACGAAGCCGGCCGCCGCAACCGCGGCATCGACCGCGGCGTCGACCGCGGTGCTGTGGAGTTCCTGCACCCGGCCGCAGCGGGTGCAGACGAGCAGGTGCGCGGCGTGCGGGGTATCCGGATGGTCGCAGCCGACGAAGGCGTTGAGGCTGTCGACCCGGTGCACCAGCCCCTGTTCGATCAGGAAATCGAGCGCGCGATAGACCGTCGGCGGCTTGGCGGCGCGCTCCATCGTCGACAGCATCGCCAGCAGGTCGTAGGCCTTGACCGCCTCGCGCTGCGACTGCACCAGTTCGAGCACCCGACGCCGCAGCGGCGTCAGCCGCACGCCGCGGGCGGAGCACAGGCGCTCGGCGCGTGCGATCCGGGTGTCGGCCGGGGAATGACGGGCGATGGACATTGCGCCAGTATGCCTCAGCGGCGGACCGGCGCAAATCGCCGGCCGGGCCGGGTGTTCCGGCCGGCGCGGCGGCGCGGGGTCAGTTCAGCTCTTCGTACAGCGGCAGGGTCAGGAACTCGGTGAAATCCCGGCCGGTGGCCATGCCTTCGAAGATCTGCGCCGCCTTGTCGAACTGCCCTTCGGCGCCGGTCGCCTTGACCTTGGCCAGTTCCTCCGGGATCAGCGACCGGACCAGGTCGGCAGTGACCTTGCGCCCGTCGTCGAGCACGCCCTTGGGCGACTGGATCCACTGCCACACCTGGCTGCGCGAGATCTCGGCGGTCGCCGCGTCCTCCATCAGGTTGTGGATCGGCACCGCGCCGCTTCCGGAGAGCCAGGCGCCGAGGTAGTGGATGCCGACGTTGATGTTGTTGCGCAGCCCGGCCTCGGTGATCGGGCTCTCCGGCTTGAAGTTCAGCAGGTCGGCCGCGGCGACGGCGACGTCGTCGCGGGTCTTGCCGATCTGGTTGGGCTTGTCGCCCAGCACGGCGACGAATTCCTCCATCGCCACGGACACCAGTCCCGGGTGGGCGACCCAGCCGCCGTCGTAGCCGTCGGTGGCGTCGCGCCGCTTGTCCATGCGGATGCCGTCCATCGCCTTGGCGTTCTTCGCTTCGTCGTTCTTGATCGGGATCAGTGCGCTCATGCCACCGATCGCCGGGGCCTTACGCTTGTGGCAGGTCTTGAGCAGCAGCAGCGCATAGGCTCGCATGAACGGCACGGTCATCGTGATCTGCGAGCGGTCGGCGAGGCAGAAATCGCGGTCGACCTTGAACTTCTTGATCGCGCTGAAGATGTAGTCCCAGCGGCCGGCGTTCAGCCCGGCGCTGTGGTCGCGCAGTTCGTACAGGATCTCGTCCATCTCGAATGCCGCGAGGATGGTCTCGATCAGCACCGTCGCCTTGATCGTTCCGCGCGGAATCCCCAGTGTGTCCTGGGCGAGCACGAACGCGTCGTTCCACAGCCGGGCCTCGAGGTGGCCTTCGAGCTTGGGCAGATAGAAGAACGGCCCGGCGCCGCGGGCCATCAGCTCGCGGGCGTTGTGGAACAGGAACAGGCCGAAGTCGAACAGTCCGCCGCTGACGCGCTGGCCGTCGACCAGGACGTGCTTCTCGTCCAGGTGCCATCCGCGCGGCCGCACCTGAAGCACGGCGACCTTGTCGTTCAGACGGTAGCTCTTGCCGCCCTGATCGAGCGTGATGGTGCGGCGGATGGCTTCGAACAGGTTGATCTGGCCCTGGATCTGGTTGTCCCAGTTGGGGGTGTTCGCGTCCTCGAAGTCAGCCATGTAGCTGTCGGCGCCGGAGTTGAACGCGTTGATGATCATCTTGCGGTCGACCGGGCCGGTGATCTCGACCCGGCGGCATTGCAGCGCGGGCGGCAGCGCGGCGATGGTCCAGTCGCCGTCGCGGACGGCGCGGGTCTCGGCCAGGAAATCGGGCTTCTCGCCGGCGTCGAGCCGGGCAGTCCGGGCCACGCGCGCGGCGAGCAGTTCGCGGCGCCGCGGCTCGAAGGCGCGATGCAGGGTGGCGACGAAGGCCAGCGCCTCGGGGGTGAGGATGCGGTCGAAGCCGGGGCGCAGCGGCGCCGTGATGGCGACGCCTTGAGGAAGGGACTGGGTGGTCATGCGAATCTCCGGGTGGAATGCGGTTGCGGTCAGGCTTGCGGGTCTTGACGGGCCGGAGGATGAGCCGGCGCGCCCGGGCGTCGCGGGGCGATGCCGGGTGCGCATCGCGGCGGGCTGCGGGTGCTCGCTGGGAATGCAGCAAGTTTATGTTGCAGTGCACCGTCGCGAAATTACCTGGAATGCAATAGATTTTTTACTTTGAGTTGATGAATCGCCGACCCCGATGGACAAATTCAAGCAGATCGAGAGCTATGTGGCCGTGGCCACCCGCGGCAGCCTGACCGCGGTGGCGCAGGTCGAGGGTGTCGCGCCGGCGGTCATCGGCCGCCGGATCGATGCCCTCGAGGCGCGGCTTGGCGTCAAGCTGCTGCTGCGCACCACCCGTCGCATCACCCTGACCGACGAGGGCAGCGCCTTCCTCGAATCCTGCCAGCGGGTGCTGGCCGAGTTGCGCGACGCCGAGGCCGGCGTCAGCGCCGGCGGCGTGAAGGCCAGCGGCCACCTGCGCGTCACCGCACCGGCGGGATTCGGCCGGCGGCACATCGCGCCGCTGGTGCCCGATTTCCTCGACCGGCATCCGGAGGTGAGCCTGTCGCTCGACCTCAACGACCGGGTGGTGGATCTGGTCAACGAGGGCTACGACTGCGCCGTGCGCGTCGGCGATCTGGCGGATTCGTCGCTGGTCAGCGCGCGACTGGCTGACAACCGGCGAGTGTGCGTCGCGTCGCCCCCCTATCTCCAACGGAACGGCACTCCTGCGACGCCGGCCGATCTCGGCCGTCACCAATGCCTGGCCTACGCCTCGGTGAGCAGCCAGCCGCGCGGCTGGGTGTTCCAGGACGGCGCCGGTGCGGTCACCCACGTGCGCGTCGGCGGCCGGATGGATTGCACCGACGGCGCGGTGCTGCACCAGTGGTGCCTCGAAGGCCGTGGCATCGCCTGGCGTTCCTTCTGGGAGGTCGGCGCGAACCTGGCCGATGGCAGCCTGGTGGCGATCCTCGAGGACTTCGCCGCGCCGCCGAACGGCATCTACGCCGTGTTCCCGCAACGCAAGCACCTGCCGTTGCGCCTGCGCCTCTGGCTGGACTATCTCAAGGCGCACTTCGCTGCCGCCGGGCCGTCCCAAGGCGGCGACAGCCCCCTCGGGGGGCAGCGAGCGTGAGCGAGCGTGGGGGCGAACCGTTCGCCGCCGCCGGGCCGCCCCAAGGCGGCGACAGCCCCCTCGGGGGGCAGCGAGCGTGAGCGAGCGTGAGCGAGCGTGGGGGCGAACCGTTCGCCGCCGCCGGGCCGCCCCAAGGCGGCGAAGGCCCCCTCGGGGGGCAGCGAGCGTGAGCGAGCGTGGGGGCGAACCGTCCGCCGCCGCGGGTCAGGCGTTCTGCGCCAGCAGCCGGTTGATGAGCTGGTGCAGTTCGGGGAAGTCCGGCGGACCAACGTACTGCTTGACGATATGGCCCGACTTGTCGATCAGGAAACTGGTCGGTGTCAGCCGGACCTCGCGGAACGCCCGCGCCGCCGACCCACTGGCGTCATAGGCCACGGTGAACGGCAATTGGCGCTGCTGCGCGAAGTTGCGCACGAATTCGGGCGAGTCGTAGTGCATCGCCACCGCGACCAGATCGAATCCTTTGGGCGCGAACTGGTCGTAGGTCTTCACCAGTTGCGGCATTTCGCCGACGCAGGTGGTGCAGCTGGTCGCCCAGAAATCGACCAGCACCACCTTGCCGCGCAGTGCCGCGGTGTCGATGGTCTTGCCGTCGATCAAATTGAACGCGACGTTCGGCGCCGCGGGTTTCTGATCGAGCGCCGACCAGCCGAGATAGCCGCCGACGGCCAGGACGACCAGCACCGCGACGATGGCGAGCGATTTGGACAGGGGCTTCATTTGCGCATTTCCGGCACGGGCCGTGCTCGGCCCACGCGCGGATTCTAGGACGCCTCGCGGCCCTGTGAGGCGAAGGGATTCACTCGGGCAGGGCCAGCGGCCGCGCCAGAGCCCAGTTGTGCTGCCAGTCGGCGAGGAAGCGGCCGGCCAGTTCCGGCGCGTTCCAGACCACGACGACGTTCTCGGCGTTGCGGTGCGCCGCTGAGTAGGTGTAGTTGAAGCTGCCGGTCTGGACCGTCCGGCCGTCGATCACCATGTACTTGTCGTGGAACAAGGGGTAGGCGTCGATGGTTCGCACCGCGATGCCGGCGTTGCGCAGCGCACCCAATGCGTGGCGGGCGTAGCGGGCATCGTCCTCGGTGTTGGCCTTCCAGTCGACCAGCACCGCGACGTCGACCCCGCGGCGCCTCGCGCCGATCAGCGCGCGGGCGACGTCGGACGAGGTGAAGCTGTACGCCGCCACCCGGATGCTGCGCCGCGCCCGGTCGATGGCCTGCAGCACCAGCCGCAGCCCGTCGCCCGAGGGCGAGAACGCACACGATACCGCATCGATCCCCGGCTCGACGGACGCAGCGGCGGCCGGGCGCGGAACCACGGCCAGCGCGGCGATCAGCGCGACGACGATGCGGCGTCTGAGTCGGGAAGACGGCATCGGGGACGACGCGGTCAACAAAAAGCCCGGCCAGGCCGGGCTCGGTGTGCGGCGGACGCGGCGGTGCCGGGTCCACGGCCACGCAGACGGATCACTTCAGGTGGCCGCTGACCAGCTTGGTCATTTCGAACATGCTGACCTGCGCCTTGCCGAACACCGGCTTGAGCTTGTCGTCGGCGTTGATCATGCGCTTGTTGGCCGCGTCCTGCAGCTTGTGCTTCTTGATGTATTCCCACAACTTCTTCACCACCTCGGTGCGCGGCATCGGTGCGGCGCCGACGACTGCCGCCAGCTGCGCCGACGGGGTCAGCGGTTTCATGAACGCCGCGCTGGGCTGACGGGTGGTCTTGGTGGCGGCGGCCTTCTTCGCCGCGGGTTTAGCAGTGGCCATATGAATGCACTCCGTTGTGTTGAGCGTTTACCGTTGTTCTTCACCTGGATTGGCTGGCGGGCGGCCGGACAAGCAGGACGATTGAGAAGGGCTGCGTGCCCGGCAGCAGGGGCGATGCGCGCGCCCCGATCGACGCGCCGCCGCCGGGCGAACCCGCTCAATGCAGCGCATCTTAAGCCGTGGTGCGGCCGGCGCGGCAAGCCGGCGCAACTTTTTTGCAACCCGGCGTCGCGTTCGTGGCAATTCCCGCGATTGCGGTGGCGCGGGCGGGATCGTCCCGCCGCCGCGGCGAAATCGGGGCGGTGTCAGAGCGCGATGTCGCCGGCGATCATCCGCCGCACCGCGCCGCCGACCCAGATCTGTCCCTGCGCGTCGCGGTCGATGCGCACCCGGCCGGCCCGTCCGATCGCAGTGCCTTGCGCCGCGAGATAGCCCGGTGGCAGGACGCCGGTGCCGATCAGCCATTGGCCGAGGCTGGCGTTCAGGCTGCCGGTGACCGGATCCTCGGGGACCCCGAGATGGGCGACGAAGGCGCGGACCTCGATCGCGGCGGCGCTGCCTGCCGGATGCGGTCCGGCCAGCCCGACCTTGACCTGCAGCCGGCGCAGCGCGGCGTGATCGGGGTCGACGTCCAGCACCGCGGCGGCGCTCGGCAGCCACAGCGCCAGCCAGCGCGGGCCGTTGTCCAGCCAGGCGCTAGCGACGATGCCGTCCGGATCGATGCCGAGCGCCGCGGCGACCTGCCGCAGCAGATCTGGCGCGACCGGTTCGGCGCGCATCGCCGGGGCGGCGAAGGCGAGACTGAGCGCGTCGCCACCGCTCGCGGTCGCTGGATCGCGCCGTACAGGCACCAGCCCGACGCCGCATTGCTGCATCACCGTGTCGCCGCGGGCGGGCCGGCCGCCCCGCAGCAGCCAGGCGGCGGCGCTGCCCAGGGTCGGGTGGCCGGCGAACGGCAGCTCGCCGCCCGGGGTGAAGATGCGGACGCGGTAGTCGGCATCCGGCGTGGTCGGGCGTAGCAGGAAGGTCGTCTCCGACAGCCCGAGCCAGCGCGCGACCGACTGCATCGCCCGGTCGTCGAGTGCGTCGGCGCCGAACACCACCGCCAGCGGATTGCCGCTCAGCGCGGCCGGGGCAAAGACGTCAAGCTGCAGGAACGGCAGGTTCATGGGCGGTCTCGGCGGAAGGAAGCGTGGCGAACAATTCGCCCAGCCGGGCGATGGCGGTGTCGATCTGCTGCGGCGTTGCGGTCGCGTAAGACAGCCGGAGCGTGTTGCGCGGCGCCGGCTTGCAGGCGTGGAATGCGTCTCCCGGAACATACGCGACGCGGCGTTCCAGCGCCTGCGGCAGCAGCGCGGTGGCGTCGGCGTCCTCGGGCAGCCGCAGCCAGAGGAACATGCCGCCGTCCGGCGCGTCCCAGCGCACACCGGACGGCATGTGGCGCGCGAGCGCCGCGAGCATGGCGTCGCGCTGCGCGCGGTAGAGCGCCCGGATGCGCGGCAGCTGGGTGTCGAGGATGCCCGAGTCGAGCACCTGCAGCACCAGACGCTGGGTCAGGCTCGGGGTCTGCAGGTCGGCGGCCTGGCGGGCCAGCACCAGCTTGGCGATCACCTCGCGCGGCGCGTGGACGTAGCCCAGCCGCAGGCCGGGGGCGAGGATCTTGGAGAAGGTGCCGAGGCGGATGGCCTGGCCCGGAACCCGCCCGGACAGCGGCCGCGGCGGCGGGGCGTCGAACCAGAGTTCGCCGTAGGGATCGTCCTCGACCAGCGCGACGTCGCTGTCGCGCAGCGCGGCGGCCCACTGCGTGCGCCGCACCTCGGACATCGTCCTGCCGGTCGGGTTGCTGAAGTTCGGCTGCAGGTAGACCAGGCGTGCCGCGGTCCCGGCGGCCGGGGGCAGCGGGCCTTCGGCGTCGCCGGCCAGGTCGGCGAACCGCGGTCCGTAGGGGGCGAACGCCTGCAGCGCGCCGAGGTAGGTCGGCCGCTCGACCAGAACCGTGCAGCCCGGATCGAGCAGCACCCGCCCGACCAGGTCGAGCCCCTGCTGCGACCCGCTGGTGATGAGCACCTCGTCGGGATCGGCGGCGATGCCCTGCGCGCGCAACTGCGCGGCGATCCACCCGCGCAGCGGCGCGATGCCTTCGCTCGGGCCGTACTGCAGCGCGGCCTGCGGCTGGTCGCGCAGCGCGGCGTCGCAGGCCGCCCGCAAGGCGTCGACCGGGAAGCTGTCGGCCGCGGGCAGTCCGCCGGCCAGCGAGATCATCCCCGGCTGCTCGGTCAGCCTGAGCAGTTCGCGGATCGGCGAGGTGGTGTAGAGGGCGCTGCGTTGCGACAGGACGATGGACATGGAGCGGCTCCGGAAGGCGGGGAGGAAAGGCGACGCGCGGGGTGGACCGGCATGCGGCGGGCGAGGAACACGATGGCCAGCACCGCGGCGGCGAAGCCGACGGTCGATGCATCGAGCCGTTCGCCGAGCAGCGCCACCGCGGCGAGCATCGACAGGAAGGGCTGCAGCAGCTGCAGCTGCGACACGTGGACCGTGCCGCCGAGGGCGAGCGCGCGGTACCAGGCAAGGAAGCCGAGCCACATCGACACGACCGCGAGGTAGGCGAAGCCGCCCCAGGCGGACGCCGGGACCGGCCGGTGCGGGAACAGTGCGACGCTCGCCGGCAGCGAGAGCGGCAGCGCGATCACCAGCGCCCAGCCGATCACGTCGCCCGCCGGCCGGCGCTGTGACAGCCGGCCGCCGAGCGCATAGCCGATCGCGCCGGCCAGCATCGCCCCGGCGAGCAGGCCGTCGGCCGGCTGCCAGCGTTGCGTCGGGCCGTGCCCGCGCAGCAGCGCGTAGGCCATCACCAGCGCGACACCGGCGCCGGCGCAGGCCCAGAATCCGGGCGACGGGCGTTGCCGCGCGAGCCAGGCGCCGACGATCGCCGTGAACAGCGGCAGCAGCGCGAGGATCAGCGAGGCGTGGACGGCGTCGACCCGACGCAGCGCCAGCGCCGACAGCAGCGGAAAGCCGAACACCACGCCGGCGCTCACCAGCGCCAGCTCGCCCCATTCGCGCCGGGGCGGCAGCGGCGCC
>JAKAIB010000070.1 GCA_021814605.1 Pseudomonadota bacterium
TCCGTCTGTTGAAACCGTATCCACCGGAGCGGACAAGGTCAAGCTCTGGGGGGCAGCGGTGTTGCTGCTGGGCGCGCTGGGCCTGTTCTACGGTCTGGCCAGCCAGCCGATGTGGGTTCGCATCGTCGCGCTGCTCGTGTTGCTGGCGGGGGCGGTCGGCGTGTTCTTCCTGTCCGAACCCGGTCGGGCGCTGATCGCCTACGGTCAGGACTCGATCCGCGAAACCCGCAAGGTCGTCTGGCCGACCCGCAAGGAAGCGATGCAGATGACCGCGATCGTGTTTGCGTTCGTCATTCTGATGGCGATTTTTCTCTGGGTCACCGACAAGTCGCTTGAGTACGTGCTCTACGACCTGATTCTGGGCTGGACGCACTAGGGGCATGACCATGGGTGAAACACAGGCGGCTCACAGCGCGGGCGTCAAGCAGTGGTATGTCGTCCATGCCTATTCGGGCATGGAAAAGGCGGTGCAGCGCAATCTGACCGAGCGCATCGAGCGTTCGGGAATGCAGTCCAAGTTCGGCCGGATCCTGGTGCCGACCGAAGAAGTGGTCGAGATCAAGAACGGCCACAAGAGCATCACCGAGCGCCGTTTCTTTCCCGGCTACGTGCTGGTCGAGATGGAAATGGACGATGCGACCTGGCATCTGGTCAAGCACACCAGCAAGGTGACCGGATTCGTCGGCGGGGCGAAGAACCGCCCGGTGCCGATCAGCGAGGCCGACGTCAACAAGATCATGAACCAGATGCAGGAGGGTGCCGAGAAGCCCCGTCCCAAGGTTCAGTTCGAGGTCGGCGAAATGGTGCGCATCAAGGAAGGCCCGTTTACCGACTTCAACGGCAACGTCGAGGAAGTCAACTACGAGAAGTCGCGGTTGCGTGTGTCGGTCACGATCTTCGGTCGGGCCACGCCGGTCGAACTCGAGTTCCAGCAGATCGAGCGGCTCTGAGTCGCTCGACGGGCCGCATGGCGCGCTGCGCCGTCGGCCCTGGCTGTGCTACGGCCCATCCCGCCCGGGC
The DNA here is from genome assembly GCA_021814605.1 of Pseudomonadota bacterium. GTDB lineage: Bacteria > Pseudomonadota > Gammaproteobacteria > Burkholderiales > Burkholderiaceae_C > Thiomonas. The sequence goes on from JAKAIB010000070.1 coordinate 1,021, forward strand.
CGCAGCGGTTGCGAGGGCGGGCAACCGGGGAGCCGCAAGGCGCTAATACCCGCAAGGAGTCACTATGGCAAAGAAAATCGTCGGCTTCATCAAGCTGCAGGTGCCGGCTGGTAAAGCCAATCCGTCGCCGCCGATCGGCCCGGCGCTCGGTCAGCGCGGCCTCAACATCATGGAGTTCTGCAAGGCGTTCAACGCGCAGACCCAGGGTGTCGAGCCGGGCCTGGCGCTGCCGGTGGTCATCACCGCGTTCGCCGACAAGTCGTTCACTTTCATCATCAAGACGCCGCCCGCCGGCGTGCTGATCAAGAAGGCGATCAAGCTCGAGAAGGGCTCGGCCAAGCCGCACACCGACAAGGTCGGCAAGATTTCCCGCGCCCAGCTCGAGGAAATCGCCAAGACCAAGATGAAGGATCTGACCGCTGCCGATCTGGACGCGGCTGTTCGCACCATCGCCGGGACCGCCCGTTCGATGGGCGTGACTGTGGAGGGCGTGTAAATGGCCAAGCTGCCCAAACGTTATGCGGCGCTGCGCGCCAAGGTCGATAGCAACAAGCTCTACGCGCTCGACGAAGCGCTGGCGCTGGTCAAGGAGTGCGCTGTCGCGAAGTTCGACGAATCGATCGACGTGGCCGTGAGCCTCGGCGTCGATACCCGCAAGTCCGACCAGGTGGTCCGGGGCTCGGTTGTTCTGCCGGCCGGAACCGGCAAGACCAAGCGGGTCGCGGTGTTCGCACAGGGTGCCAAGGCCGACGAGGCCAAGGCCGCCGGTGCCGACATCGTCGGTTTCGACGACCTGGCCGAGCAGGTCAAGGCGGGCAAGCTCGATTTCGATATCGTGATCGCGTCGCCCGACGCGATGCGCGTGGTCGGTGCGCTGGGCCAGATTCTCGGTCCCCGCGGCCTGATGCCGAACCCCAAGGTGGGGACGGTGACGCCCGATGTCGCGACTGCGGTCAAGAACGCGAAGGCCGGTCAGGTGCAGTTCCGTGCCGACAAGGCCGGCATCGTCCACGGCACGATCGGGCGGGCCTCGTTCCAGCCCGATGCGCTGCGCAACAACCTTGCCGCACTGATCGACGCGCTCAACAAGGCGCGGCCGCAGGCGGCGAAGGGCATCTATCTGAAGAAGGTGGCGGTTTCGTCCACCATGGGCATCGGCGTACGCGTCGACACGTCCACGGTGAACGCCGCGGCTGCCGGACAGTAATACGAGAAACGTTGAACGGTGCCCGGGCCGGTCCCGGGCGGAGCAGAAATTGGTGGGACGAGCCGGCGCAAGCCGGTTCGTGCGATCCAAGACCGCAGGCGCGCGGCGTGAGCCGCGCTTAATCGGGCAGGGGGTGCCAATCCCCGCGCCCGGCCTGCGCAGATGGCGAACCCGCTGGGCGATAGATCGGACCGAGGTGTTGCTGCCGCGGTCTGCAGTCACTCCAGAGGACGCTGCAATCAGGCGTCGCGGGCTTTCGGGCTCGCGGCATTTTTCTTCAGGAGTCAATCTTGAGTCTCAACCGCTCTGAAAAGCAAGCTTCAGTCGAGGAAATCTCGGCGCTGGCGGCCAAGGCGCAGTCCCTGGTGCTGGCGGAGTACCGCGGCATCGCGGTCGGCGAGATGACCACGCTGCGCCGGCTGGCTCGCGAGAACGGCGTGCAGCTTCGGGTGTTCAAGAACACCCTGGCGCGGCGCGCCGTCGCCGGCACCGCCTGCGAGCCGCTGACCGGCGAGATGTCCGGGCCGCTGATCTACGGATTTTCCGAAGACGCCGTGGCCGCGGCGCGGATCATCAACGACTTTGCCAAGACCAACGACAAGCTGGTCATCCGCGCCGGCATGGTCAACGGCAAGGCGCTCGACGCCGCTGGTGTGAAGAACCTGGCAAGCATCCCGTCGCGCGAAGTGCTGCTGGCACGCCTGCTCGGCGTCATGCAGGCCCCGGTTTCGGGCTTCGCCGTGGCGCTCGGCCAACTGGCGAAGAAGCGCGAGGCCGAAGCCGCCTGACCGGCGCGAAGCATCCAATTCATCGATTTCAACCCTAATTCCCGGAGTCATCAAATGGCAATCAATCAACAAGAGATCCTCGACGCGGTCGGTGCAATGACCGTCCTCGAACTGAACGACCTGGTCAAGGCGTTCGAAGAGAAGTTCGGCGTGTCCGCCGCGGCGATGGCCGTGGCCGCCCCGGGCGCTGGCGCCGCTGCCCCGGCAGCCGAGGAGCAGACCGAGTTCAACGTCGTCCTGCTGGAAGCCGGCGCCAACAAGGTGAGCGTGATCAAGGCGGTGCGCGAGCTGACCGGCCTGGGCCTGAAGGAAGCCAAGGACATGGTCGACGGCGCGCCCAAGGTGGTGAAGGAAGCCCTGGCCAAGGCCGACGCCGAAGCGGCCAAGAAGAAGCTGGAGGAAGCTGGCGCGAAGGCCGAACTCAAGTAAGGCCGTCGTTGCGCGTGGGCCCGGAAGGTCGTCTGGCCTTCCGGGCTTTCGCGCCTTCTGCCGGCTCAAACCGCAGAGCGGTTTTTGCATGGTCTGGCGTCGTCCGGGGCATGCAACAACTGTTTTGTCCCTGTGGAGCGGAGCGTATCCATGTCCTACTCATTCACTGAGAAGAAGCGCATTCGGAAGAGCTTTGGCAGCCGCCAGAGCGTCCTGGATGTCCCTTATCTGCTGGCCACGCAGATCAACTCGTATGAGACCTTCCTGCAGAAGGATCAGCCGGCGGGGCAGCGCAAGGACGAAGGCCTGGAAGCGGCATTCCGCGCCATCTTCCCGATCGTGTCGCACAACCAGAACGTGCGCATGGAGTACAACGGCTACACCCTGGCGCGTCCGGTGTTCGACGTGCGCGAGTGCCAGCAGCGCGGACTGACCTTCGCCTCGGCGCTGCGCGCCAAGGTGCGGCTGATCGTGATGGATCGCGAGGCGGCCAAGCCCACCGTCAAGGAGGTGAAGGAGCAGGAGGTCTACATGGGCGAGATCCCGCTCATGACCGACAAGGGCTCGTTCATCATCAACGGCACCGAGCGCGTCATCGTCAGCCAGCTCCACCGCTCGCCCGGCGTGTTCTTCGAGCACGACAAGGGCAAGACCCACAGTTCGGGAAAGCTGTTGTTCTCCGCACGCATCATCCCCTACCGCGGATCGTGGCTCGACTTCGAATTCGACGCCAAGGACATCCTCTACTTCCGTGTCGACCGCCGCCGCAAGATGCCGGTCACCATCCTGCTCAAGGCGCTCGGCCTGAACCCCGAGCAGATCCTGGCGCACTTCTTCAGCTTCGACCACATGCAGCTGATGGACGACGGTGCGCTGATGGAATTCGTTCCCGAGCATTTCAAGGGCGAAGTCGCCCGCTTCGACCTGATCGACAAGAACGGCAAGGTGGTCGTCGCCAAGGACAAGCGCATCAACACCCGCCACCTGCGTGACCTGGAGCAGACTGGCACGCAGCGCCTGTCGGTGCCCGAGGACTTCCTGATCGGCAAGGTGCTGGCGCGCAACCTGGTGTCGCAGGACACCGGCGAGATCGTCGCCCGCGCCAATGACGAGCTGACCGAGCCGCTGCTCAAGAAGATCCGCGACGCCGGCATCCAGCAGATCCAGACGCTGTACATCAACGACCTCGACCAGGGGGCGTTCATCTCGCAGACGTTGCGCATCGACGAGGTTGCCGACCAGCTCGGCGCCAAGGTGGCGATCTACCGCATGATGCGCCCTGGCGAACCGCCGACGGAAGACGCCGTCGAGGCGCTGTTCAACCGCCTGTTCTTCGACGCCGACGCCTACGACCTGTCGCGCGTCGGCCGGATGAAGTTCAACCGCCGTCTCGGCCGCGAGGAGATCGAGGGCGACATGGTGCTGTCGCACGACGACATCCTGGCGGTGATCAAGCTGCTGGTCGAACTGCGCAACGGCCGCGGCGAGGTCGACGACATCGACCACCTCGGCAACCGCCGCGTGCGTTGCGTCGGCGAGCTCGCCGAGAACCAGTTCCGCGCCGGCCTGTCGCGGATCGAGCGCGCGGTGAAGGAGCGCCTCGGCCAGGCCGAGACCGAGAACCTGATGCCGCACGACTTCATCAACTCCAAGCCGATTTCCGCGGCGATCAAGGAGTTCTTCGGGTCGAGCCAGCTGTCCCAGTTCATGGACCAGACCAACCCGCTGTCGGAAATCACCCACAAGCGCCGCGTGTCGGCGCTGGGCCCGGGCGGTCTGACCCGGGAGCGGGCGGGCTTCGAGGTGCGCGACGTGCACCCGACCCACTACGGCCGCGTCTGCCCGATCGAGACGCCGGAAGGTCCGAACATCGGCCTGATCAACTCGCTGGCGCTGTTCGCCCGGCTGAACGAGTACGGTTTCATCGAGACGCCGTACCGCCGCGTCGTCGACCGCAAGGTGACCGACCAGATCGACTACCTGTCGGCGATCGAGGAAGGCAAGTACGTCATCGCCCAGGCGAACGCCGGCATGGATGAGAGCGGCCTGCTGAACGACGAGCTGGTGTCGGCGCGCGAGAAGGGCGAATCCATCCTGGTGTCGCCCGAGCGCGTCCAGTACATGGACGTCTCGCCGAGCCAGATCGTCTCGGTCGCGGCCTCGCTCGTGCCGTTCCTCGAGCACGACGATGCCAACCGCGCGCTGATGGGCGCGAACATGCAGCGCCAGGCGGTGCCGGTGTTGCGCCCCGAGAAGCCGCTGGTCGGCACCGGGGTCGAGCGCGTCACCGCGGTCGACTCGGGGACGGTGGTCACCGCGCTGCGCGGCGGGGTGGTGGACTACGTCGACAGCGCGCGCATCGTGGTGCGCGTCAACGACGAAGAGAACCAGGCCGGCGAAGTCGGTGTGGACATCTACAACCTGATCAAGTACCAGCGTTCGAACCAGAACACCAACATCCACCAGCGCCCCATCGTCAAGCCGGGCGACCGCATCGCCCGGGGCGACGTCGTCGCCGACGGCGCCTCGACCGATCTGGGCGAGCTCGCGCTCGGCCAGAACATGCTGGTCGCGTTCATGCCGTGGAACGGCTACAACTTCGAAGACTCGATCCTGCTGTCCGAGCGCGTCGTCGCCGAGGATCGGTTCACCTCGATCCACATCGAGGAACTGAGCGTTCCGGCCCGCGACACCAAGCTCGGTGCCGAGGAAATCACCCGCGACATTCCCAACCTGTCCGAGCACCAGTTGGCCCGACTCGACGAGTCGGGCATCATCTACGTCGGCGCCGAAGTCGAGGCGGGTGATGTGCTGGTCGGCAAGGTCACGCCCAAGGGCGAGACCCAGCTGACCCCTGAAGAAAAGCTGCTGCGTGCGATCTTCGGCGAGAAGGCGTCCGACGTGAAGGACACCTCGCTGCGCGTGCCGTCGGGCATGTACGGCACCGTCATCGACGTCCAGGTGTTCACCCGCGAAGGCATCCCGCGCGACAAGCGGGCGCAGCAGATCATCGACGACGAGCTCAAGCGCTATCGCCTGGACCTCAACGACCAGATGCGGATCGTCGAGGCGGACACCTTCGACCGCCTGGGCAAGCTGCTCGTCGGCAAGGCCGCCAACGGCGGACCGAAGAAGCTGGCCAAGGGCGCGGCGATCACCGCCGACTACCTCGGCGAGCTCGATCGCTACACCTGGTTCGACATCCGTCCGGCCGACGAGGCGATCGCGCAGCAGATGGAGCAGCTCAAGGAATCGCTCGAGAAGCGGCGCCACGAGTTCGACCTGATGTTCGAGGAGAAGCGCCGCAAGCTCACCCAGGGCGACGAGCTGCCGACCGGCGTGCTCAAGATGGTCAAGGTCTACCTCGCCGTCAAACGCCGTCTGCAGCCCGGCGACAAGATGGCCGGCCGTCACGGCAACAAGGGCGTGGTGTCGAAGATCGTTCCGGTCGAGGACATGCCCCACATGCCCGATGGCACGACCGTCGACATCGTGCTCAACCCGCTGGGCGTGCCCAGCCGGATGAACATCGGCCAGATCCTCGAGACCCACCTCGGCTGGGCCTCGGTCGGGATCGGCAAGCGCATCGACGAGATGCTGCACGCCCACGCCAAGGCCGCCGAACTGCGCAAGTTCCTTGCTTCGCTGTACAACTTCAGCGGCAAGCAGGAGGAGCTCGACCGGCTGAGCGATGTCGACGTGCTCGAGTTGGCGAGCAACCTGAAGGCCGGGTTGCCGATCGCCAGCCCGGTGTTCGACGGTGCGAGCGAGGCCGAGATCGGCCAGATGCTGGACATGGCCTACCCCGACGCCGCCGCCGCCAGGCTGCAGCTCACCGGCGCCAAGAAGCAGGTCATGCTGACCGACGGCCGCACCGGCGAGGTGTTCGAGCGCCCCGTGACGGTGGGCATCATGCACGTCCTCAAGCTGCACCACCTGGTCGACGACAAGATGCACGCCCGCTCCACCGGCCCGTATTCGCTGGTGACCCAGCAGCCGCTGGGCGGCAAGGCGCAGTTCGGCGGCCAGCGCTTCGGCGAGATGGAAGTCTGGGCGCTCGAGGCGTACGGCGCGTCGTACGTGCTGCAGGAAATGCTGACGGTCAAGTCCGATGACACGCAGGGCCGCACCAAGATGTACGAGAACATCGTCAAGGGCGACCACATCATCGAAGCCGGAATGCCCGAGTCGTTCAACGTCCTGATCAAGGAAATCCGCTCCCTCGGGCTGGACATCGAACTCGAACGCAATTGAATCGTGCCGATCGCCGGGACGCGCCAGCGTTCCCGGCTTCCCGCACCTGAAGGAGTGAAAGCATGAAAGCGCTACTCGACCTGTTCAAGCAGTTCCACCAGGATGAGCATTTCGACGCCATCCGCATCGGTCTGGCGTCGCCCGAGAAGATCCGGTCCTGGTCGTTCGGCGAGGTGAAGAAGCCCGAGACCATCAACTACCGCACGTTCAAGCCCGAGCGCGACGGCCTGTTCTGCGCCAAGATCTTCGGCCCGATCAAGGACTACGAGTGCCTGTGCGGCAAGTACAAGCGCCTGAAGCACCGCGGCGTGATCTGCGAGAAGTGCGGCGTCGAAGTCACGCAGAGCAAGGTCCGGCGCGAACGCATGGGCCACATCGAACTCGCCAGCCCGACCGCGCACATCTGGTTCCTCAAGAGTCTGCCGTCCCGCCTGGGCATCGTGCTCGACATGGCGCTGCGCGACATCGAGCGGGTGCTGTATTTCGAGGCCTACGTCGTCACCGATCCGGGGATGACCCCGCTCAAGTCGAGCCAGGTGCTGTCCGAGGAGGAGTACGCCGCTCGCCGCCAGGAATTCGGCGAGGAGTTCAGCGCCTCGATGGGCGCCGAAGGCGTCCATGCGCTGCTGCACAACATGGACCTCGACGTCGAGATCGAGAAGCTGCGCGGCGACATGACCGGCTCGGACACCAAGGTCAAGAAGAACGTCAAGCGGCTGAAGGTGCTGCAGGCGTTCAAGGACGCCGGGACCAAGCCGGAATGGATGGTCATGACCGTGCTGCCGGTGCTGCCGCCCGACCTGCGCCCGCTGGTGCCGCTGGACGGCGGACGGTTCGCGACCTCCGATCTGAACGACCTGTATCGCCGGGTCATCAACCGCAACAACCGTCTCAAGCGGCTGCTCGAGCTGAGCGCGCCCGAGATCATCGTGCGCAACGAGAAGCGCATGCTGCAGGAGGCGGTGGACTCGCTGCTGGACAACGGCCGTCGCGGCAAGGCCATGGTCGGCCAGAACAAGCGTCCGCTCAAGTCGCTCGCCGACATGATCAAGGGCAAGAGCGGTCGCTTCCGCCAGAACCTGCTGGGCAAGCGCGTCGACTACTCCGGCCGTTCGGTGATCACCGTGGGCCCGACCCTCAAGCTGCATCAGTGCGGTCTGCCCAAGTTGATGGCGCTGGAGCTGTTCAAGCCGTTCATCTTCCACAAGCTCGAAGTCATGGGCGTGGCCACCACCATCAAGGCGGCCAAGAAGGAAGTCGAATCGCAGACCCCCATCGTCTGGGACATCCTCGAAGACGTGATCCGCGAGCATCCGGTGCTGCTCAACCGCGCGCCGACGCTGCACCGCCTGGGGATCCAGGCGTTCGAGCCGGTGCTGATCGAAGGCAAGGCCATCCAGTTGCACCCGCTGGTGTGCGCGGCGTTCAACGCCGACTTCGACGGCGACCAGATGGCCGTTCACGTGCCGCTCTCGCTCGAAGCGCAGGTCGAGGCGCGCGCGCTGATGCTGGCGTCGAACAACGTGCTGTTCCCGGCCAACGGCGAACCGTCGATCGTGCCGTCGCAGGACATGGTGCTGGGCCTGTACTACGCCACGCGTGAGCGCATCAACGGCCGCGGCGAAGGCATGGTGTTCGCCGACATCGGCGAAGTGCTGCGTGCCCTCGATTCCAAGCAGGTCGAGATCACCAGCCGCGTCAGCGTGCGCCTGACCGAGTACGAGAAGGACAAGGCGACCGGCACGTTCACCCCGCGGACCAGCGTCGTCGAGACGACGGTCGGCCGTGCCCTGCTGTCGGAGATCCTGCCCAAGGGGCTGCCGTTCAGCGTGATGAACAAGGCGCTGAAGAAGAAGGAGATCTCGCGCCTGATCAACGCCTCGTTCCGCCGTTGCGGCCTGCGCGAGACCGCGATCTTCGCCGACAAGCTGCTGCAGTCCGGCTTCTCGCTGGCGACCAAGGCCGGCATCTCGATCAGCATCGACGACATGCTGATCCCGGAAGAGAAGCACAAGGTCATCGCCCGAGCCGAGACGGAAGTCAAGGAGATCGAGCAGCAGTACGCCTCGGGCCTGGTCACCCAGGGCGAGCGCTACAACAAGGTGGTCGACATCTGGGGCCGCGCCGGCGACGAGGTCGGCAAGGCGCTGATGAGCCACCTGTCGAACCAGAGCGTGGTCGACCGCCACGGCAAGGAGGTGCGGCAGGAGTCGTTCAACTCCATCTACATGATGGCCGACTCCGGAGCCCGCGGTTCCGCCGCGCAGATCCGCCAGCTCGCCGGCATGCGGGGCCTGATGGCCAAGCCGGACGGTTCGATCATCGAGACCCCGATCACCGCGAACTTCCGCGAGGGGCTGAACGTCCTGCAGTACTTCATCTCGACCCACGGCGCCCGCAAGGGCCTGGCCGATACCGCGCTCAAGACGGCGAACTCCGGCTACCTGACGCGGCGCCTGGTCGACGTGACGCAGGATCTGGTCGTCACCGAAACCGATTGCGGTACGTCCAACGGCACCAACATGCGCGCGCTGGTCGAAGGCGGCGAGGTGATCGAGAGCCTGCGTGACCGCGTCCTCGGCCGCGTCGCGGCGATCGACGTCGTCAGCCCCGAGACCCAGGAAGTGATCGTCGCCGCCGGCGAGATGCTCGACGAGGACGCGCTCGACCGCGTCGAGGCCGCGGGCGTCGACGAGATCAAGGTGCGCACGGCGCTGACCTGCGAAACCCGCTACGGCATCTGCGCCAAGTGCTATGGCCGCGACCTCGGCCGCGGCTCGCTGGTGACGATGGGCGAGGCAGTGGGTGTGATCGCGGCGCAGTCGATCGGCGAGCCGGGAACGCAGCTGACGATGCGGACCTTCCACATCGGCGGTGCCGCGTCGCGCGCTGCGGTTGCGTCGAGCGTCGAGGCCAAGAGCGCCGGCACGGTGCGCTTCACCTCGACCATGCGCTACGTCACCAACACCAAGGGCGAGCAGGTCGTGATCTCGCGTTCGGGCGAGGTGCTGGTCACCGACGACCATGGCCGCGAGCGCGAACGCCACAAGGTGCCATACGGCGCAACGCTGTTCGTCAAGGACGGCATGGCGATCAAGGCCGGGACGGCACTGGCCAACTGGGATCCGCTGACCCGCCCGATCATCACCGAGTACGCCGGCCAGATCAAGTTCGAGAACATCGAGGAGGGCGTGACCGTCGCCAAGCAGGTCGACGAAGTCACCGGCCTGTCGACGCTGGTGGTCATCGATCCCAAGCGCCGCGGCTCGGCCAAGGTGGTGCGGCCGCAGGTCAAGCTGCTCAACGAGCAGGGCCAGGAAGTGAAGATTCCGGGCACCGATCACGCGGTGACCATCGGCTTCACCGTCGGCGCGCTGATCCAGGTCCGCGACGGTCAGGACGTCGGCCCTGGCGAAGTGCTCGCCCGCATCCCGATGGAAGGCCAGAAGACCCGCGACATCACCGGCGGTCTGCCGCGTGTGGCGGAGCTGTTCGAGGCACGCTCGCCCAAGGACGCCGGCATGCTGGCGGAAACCACCGGCACCGTGTCGTTCGGCAAGGAGACCAAGGGCAAGGTGCGGCTGGTGATCACCGACCTCGACGGCAACTCCAACGAGTTCCTGATCCCGAAGGAAAAGAACATCCTCGTGCACGAAGGCCAGGTGGTCAACAAGGGCGAGCTCATCGTCGACGGCCCGGCGGAGCCGCAGGACATCCTGCGCCTGCTCGGCGTCGAAGCACTGGCGCGCTACATCGTCGACGAGGTCCAGGACGTCTACCGTCTGCAGGGCGTGAAGATCAACGACAAGCACATCGAAGTGATCGTGCGGCAGATGCTGCGCCGGGTCGAGATCAAGGATCCGGGCGACACCACCTACATCGCCGGCGAACAGGTCGAGCGCTCCGAGGTGCTCGCCACGAACGACGAGCTGACCCGTGACGGCAAGTTGCCGGCAACCTTCACCAACCTGCTGCTCGGTATCACCAAGGCCAGCCTGTCGACCGACAGCTTCATCTCTGCAGCCTCGTTCCAGGAAACCACGCGAGTGCTGACCGAGGCCGCGATCATGGGCAAACGCGACGAGCTGCGCGGCTTGAAGGAGAACGTCATCGTCGGCCGGCTGATCCCGGCGGGTACCGGCCTGGCGTTCCACCAGGCGCGCAAGGCGAAGGACGCAGCAGAGCAGGCGGATCGTGCCGCGCAGGCGGCGGCCGAACTGCAGGCGCTGGAGGACAACGCTGCGCAACAGGCCGAGCAGTCGGACCATTCCGCCGACCAGCCCTGAGCGGGTTGTGGCGGCGGGCGTGCCAAGCGCACCCGCCGCCACAGGTTGCCAGCGGACGGCGATTCCGTTATGATTTCGTTTTTCCGGCGCGGGGTGGAGCAGCCCGGTAGCTCGTCGGGCTCATAACCCGAAGGTCGCAGGTTCAAATCCTGCCCCCGCAACCAGAGATTTGAAGGGCTTAGCTGACGCTAGGCCTTTTTTGTTTTTGGGACTGTGCCAGATCTGCGTCTTGTGCAGCGGCCCCAATGCGCCGCGCAGCCATCGAGAAAATCGCCAGCCTTGGCTGCCGATTCGGCGGCGTGATGCGGCAGGTGCCAAAGTCCTTGCCGGCGATATCAAAGTCTCCCGCCGATCGAACTCCCAGGCGGCGATGGGTCGATCCGACGCGGCTGAGCGCTACTGTCCGCCCAGATTCGATGCCAGCTGCGCGAGGCTTTCGAAGATCAGCCTCCGGGGTTCCAGGCGAATGCCCAGTCGCTTCTCGATCTCGACAACGGCCCGCATCGCCAGCAGCGAATGGCCGCCGAGGTCGAAGAAGTTGTCGTCGCGATGGACCCCCGCCACGCCCAGGAGCTCGGCCCACACCTTAGCCATGGCCGATTCCGCGGGCGTCCGGGGGGCGTTCGCGGCCTGCGCGGATACCTCGGGTGCTCGTTCCACGCGGCTGGGCGGCGGCAGGCGGG
>JAKAIB010000327.1 GCA_021814605.1 Pseudomonadota bacterium
AGATCCAGTCGACGAATGCGGTCTGGGCATTGACCGACGTCATGATATGGTCGATGGACGCAAGAAAACCCGTCCGCGGCGCGACGCCGGAATTGCGCGCGAAGCCGAACGCCTCGGCGATCTGCTCCGCATGGTTGACGTTGCTGAAGTCGGCGCCCGAATGGAGCACCGACACGTGCACGCCCCGGCCGACCAGTTCGCCCAGACCACGCGCCAGGTCGGGCAGGGACGGCCTGTCGTCGCCCTGTGGTTCGACGTCGACCGCAGCGCCGGCTCGCCACCGCTGCGGCAAGGCACGCAACGCCCCGAAGGCGCGTCGCAGGTAGAGCATGACCGCGCCGGATGCCAGACCGTGCCGGCGCAGCCGCAGTGCGAGGTAGCGCAACCGGCTGCGCCGGGTCTGCAGGTCGAATGCGTCATACAGGATGATGTGCCGCACGCGGGCATCGGCCTGTGCGGCCCAGTAGCTGGGCAGCGCGCCGGAGCAGAAGCCGAGCAGCGCGACGGTCGAGACGCCCGCCTGCCGCTGCAGCGCGTCCATCGCCGCCTGCAGGTCGGCGATGACCTGCTGGCGGTAGTCGAGGCGACCGTCTGGACGGCGGCTGTCGCCCATGCCGTGCAGGTCGAAACGGATCGTCGACACGCCCTGAGCCGCCAGCCGGCGGGCCAGCTTGACGTTGATGCGGTGCGGGCCGGTGCGCGAGACCACGCCGGCGTTGAACAGGATCATGCCGAGATCGCCGGTGCTGGTCGGGTTTGGCGAATCGGCGTGGGTGACGGTCCCGACGAGTCCCTGGTCCGGACCGAACGCGAATGTCGATTCATGCATTGGCGGGAACCTCGTCGAGCGCGGCCAGCAGCGCCTCGATCCAGGGGCGAGGCACGATGGCGTTGTTGAGTGCGCTGTTGGTCGCCCAGTCGATGTCCGACCGCGATGGCTGCACGACGACCCGTGTCGCACCGGCGGTGTTCCGCCATGACGCGTAGGTCTGGCCATTGGCGGCGAGAATGTGCAGGGCGCGCGACTGTCCAGGCCAGCGGCCGCCTGCCGGCAGCCGCAGCGCCAGCTGTGCGCGCAGTGCGGGCGTCGTGGCGAAGCCGAGGGACTCGGTGTCATCGCCGGGCAGGTTGAAGGCGCGAAGGGCCGCGTCGATCGACCAGCGCGAACTGAACGCGCTGGCCAGCGCAGTGCGATTGGCGTCGATCAGAGCCGACAGGTACGCCGGACCATCGTCGATCGGCTCGAACAGCACCAGATGGTCGAGGCCCTGGGGCAATTCGGCCGAAGCCAGGGCGGCAATCGAGGCACCGAGGCGCAGCCCGGCAAAGGACAGCCGTGCGGGCGTGCTGCGCTCGCGCAGCAGGGCGGCTGCGCGGACCGCGTCGCGCACCGCGCCGTCGAGGTCGAACTCGGCATCGTCTCCGGCGGAATCGCCGGTGCCGTAATAGTCGAAACGCAGCACGTCGAAGCCGGCCGCCTGGAGTCGGTCACCGAGCACGCGATACAGGCGGCTGGCGCGAATGGCTTCCTGCCCGAACGGGCTGCAGAGCAGGACGGCGTGTCGACGCCGGACCGATGCCGCCGAAGGCAGGTAGAGGCCGAACAGTTCGCGTGCGTCGTTGTGAAAGCGGATGGGCTCGAACTCAGGCATGCGGAAAGGCTCTCGGTTGTGCGGCCGTCGGAGCGGGTGCCGACGGCGGAAGGATGGCGATCGACGCGACGTGCCCGGGGGGCGCGGCGAGCGGCTGCAGCCGCACAGGCGGGCAGATGGGCAGATGCCCCGGAAGGATCGTGCGGGTGGCATCGGGCAAGATGCCCGTATGCAGTGTGTCCGGCGGAATGCGAAGCCCCCAGCCGGTGGCTTTCAGCACCGCCTCCTTGCGGGTCCACGCGGTGATGAAGGCGGCGCCGCGTGCCGCAGCCGGCAGTGCGTCGAATTGTCGACGTTCGTCGGTGTCCAGCACGGTCGATGCCAGCTCCGCGGCGCGCGCATCCGCACCGGCGATCGGTTCGACGTCCACGCCGACCCAGCCCTGGCGCGCGTCCATCACGGCAACGACCGCCCAGTCGTCGGCGTGGCTGAGGTTGAACGTGATGTGGTCGTGGGGTGGGGCGAGTTCGGGTCTGCCGTTCGGATCCCGCTGCAGGGCGATTCCGTCCGCTCCGCTGCCGCAGCACGCGGCGAGGATCCGACGCAGTGCCGCGTGCGCCTGGACGTAGCGGGCGCGGTGGCGCGGGTAGACGAAGCGCTGCGCGCGAGCACGCTCGTCGGCATCGAGGAGGTCGGCGTCCTCGCGCGCGGGCTGCGCTGCGCCGTCCAGCGGAATCCACCAGACCTGCACTTCGCCGGACGCGTGGAGGGGCGGCGCAGCGATGTCCGGATCGGCGTGATAGACGATGCGCCTGCCGCAGTCGTCGACGGGACAGTCGCAGGCCATCGAGCGCGGCAGCGGCGGCGCCGAGGCTTGACGTCGTGAAGTGGCGAAGTCGTGGACCATGCGGAAGACGCGGTTGGCTGTCACGCCACCGGGATACGGAACTCCAGGCGCCGCGCGGACGGATCCTTGGCGAAATGCGGCGAGGCCGGCGAGACGGCAGCGGGGAACTTCATCGCCCGGGCCAGCGCCGGCGCTGCAGTCTGGAAATCTTCCATGACCTGCATCAGCGCACCGGCGCCGCCGAGATAGGCGCGTTTCAGCAGGCGTTTGACCGGGCGGCCTTCAGACGTGGCGCAGGCGTCGTCCACGAACCCGGCCCAGTTGGAGCGTTCCA
>JAKAIB010000328.1 GCA_021814605.1 Pseudomonadota bacterium
TCGATCGCGCTCTTCAGAGTGGCGGCAAAACCTTCCGGCGGCTGGGCAGCCGATCCCAACGCCGCCGCGGCATTGCCGGGCACGGGCTGCGCCGCGGCCTGCGCGGCGAGGGCGCGCATCTGTGCCAGCACTCCCTGCATCGGATCGACCTGCATTGCTCCCCCCACGATTCCTTGACGATATGCCTAGGCCGAAGCAAATCACGTTCCAGCCACCGTTCCGCCGTCAATCGATCTGATCCGGCAGCGCCAGTCCGGCCTCGCGCAGCTTCTGCAGCTTGTGCCGCAGCGTGCGCGGGCTGATTCCCAGACGTTGCGCCGCGAGCGACTTCGATCCGTTGGTGTATTGCAGCGCATCGGCAATCAGCTGACGCTCGCTTTCCGCCAATTCGCTGCCAAGATCGCCGGCGGACCCGACTGTCGGCGTTGGCGGCGCCGGCCGCGGCGACGCCGCGAACGCCGCCGGAGCGAACATCAGGTCGGCCGCGGTGATCCGCCCGCCGGCACACAGGATTGTTGCCCGCTGCACGACGTTTTCCAGTTCGCGCACGTTCCCCGGCCAGTCGTGCGCGAGCAATGCCCGCTGCGCCGACTCGTCCAGTTGCGGCACCGGATCAATGCCCTGGGACGTGGCGAATCGCGCCAGCAGCGCCAGTGCGAGCGGAACGATGTCCTCGCGCCGCTGCCGCAGCGGCGGAATCTGGATCGGGAACACGCTCAAGCGGTAATAGACATCCTCGCGCAACACGCCCTGGCGCACCGCCTGCTGGAGGTCACGGTTGCTGGTCGCGACCAGCCGTACGTCAAGGACGATGCGTTTGCGTCCGCCGAGGCGTTCGATCTCGCGTTCCTGCAGCACCCGCAGCAGCTTGGCCTGGAGCGCCGGCGCCATTTCGGTGACTTCGTCGAGCAGCAGCGTCCCGCCTTGCGCCTGCTCGAACTTTCCCGGGGCGGACTGGCCAGCCCCGGTGTAGGCGCCTTTCTCGAAACCGAACAGGGTCGCTTCGAGCAGCGTTTCCGGAATCGCGGCGCAGTTGATCGCGATGAACGGCCCGGCGGCGCGACGCGACTGGGCGTGGACGTAGCGGGCCATCACCTCCTTGCCGACGCCGCTCTCCCCGAGGAGCATCACCGTCACGTCGGTCTGTGCCGCGCGGCGGGCAACGTCCAGCACCTGCCGCATTGCCGGCGACCGCGCAGCCGGTGCCTCGACGCCCGGCCGGACGGGCGGCGCGGAATCGGCATCGGTCGTGGAATTCGGGAGCACGGTCATGAGCAGTCAGCAAAGGAAACGGCCGGCGCAGCGCCTGACGATGGGACGGTTAGCAATTCCGGGGCCCGGTTCGTGACGGTTTTCCGACGCCGCCTTGGGCGGTCACGCCCTGCCACCCGCTCGTCCAGAGCGGAGGTCCGCCGTCTAGCGGAGCTCCGCGCTCAGACTGTACTTGCGGATCTTTTCGACCAGCGTCGTGCGCCGCAGGCCGAGATGCTGGGCAGCATGTGCGATCACCCGGTTGTGGCGCTCCAGCGCCTGCTGGATCAGCCCGCGCTCGATCCGCTCCAGGTAGGCGCGCAGGTCCAGGCCCTCCGGGGGAAGCGCCGGCACCGGATCGGGCTCGGCCAATGCCGCCATCAGCTCGTGCAATCCGTCGCCCTCGGCGGGTTCGAGGGTCGCATTGACCTGTGCTGCGGCCAGACCGGCCTCGAGCGGCGGCGCCGCATCGCCTGACCGCATCTTCGGCGGCAGGTCGGCCAGGCGCACCGTCGAACCGGCATGCAGGATCACCAGCCGCTCCATCAGATTCTGCAATTCGCGCACGTTCCCCGGCCAGCGGTAGGCAAGCAGCGCCTGCGGCACGCCGTCACCGAGGCGGATCTTCCCGAGACCCTGCGCCTCCAGGCGTTGCAGGGTGTGCTCGGCGAGCAGCAGGATGTCGTCGCCGCGCTCACGCAGGGGCGGAACCTGAATCGGGAAGACGTTCAGCCGATAGTAGAGATCTTCGCGGAACCGGCCGAGCGCGATCTGCTGCTCGAGATCGCGGTGCGTGGCAGCGACGATTCGAGCCGGCGCCGACAGCACCTCGCTGCCCCCCACCCGCTCGAACTGGCGCTCCTGCAGCACGCGCAGGATCTTCACCTGCAGCGCCGGGCTCATCTCGGCGATCTCGTCGAGGAACAGGGTCCCGCGTCCGGCGAGTTCGAACCGCCCCTTGCGCTGCGTCTGCGCACCGGTGAACGCCCCCCGTTCGTGCCCGAACAGTTCGCTTTCCATCAGTTCGCCCGGGATCGCGCCGCAGTTCACCGCGACGAATGGCCGGCCGGCGCGATTCGAACAGATATGCAAGGAGCGTGCGACGAGTTCCTTGCCGGTTCCCGATTCGCCGAGGACCAGCACGGTGGCGTCGGTCCGGGCAACGCGGCCGATCTGCTCGCGCAGCGCGCGCATCGGCGCGCACTCGCCGAGCAGCAGTTCCGCGCCTTCGGGCGCTTCAAGAAAGTCGATGGGGGCGTGCAGCGTGGACATTCGCAAATTCTTGCAGACCGCGCGTGCGCGATCTGTGCACTATTCCACGGTCAACGCGAAATATTTCGAACGATGCCCTCGTTGCCCGTCACACTGCGGAGGTGCGTGCGGGCAATCGCGGCGGCCGCCGCGTCGACGTACGGCCCGACGTACAACGGCTGCAGCCCTCGAATCCGCGCAGGCGCGAGGCAGGTCTTCGCATAACCGGCCCGACGCAGTTTGGCGGTCAGCCGATCGATGCTGGACTGT
>JAKAIB010000329.1 GCA_021814605.1 Pseudomonadota bacterium
CACCAACGACATCGCCTACGGCGTGCACACGCCGACCGCGCACGCCGAGGAGATCAAGGTCAAGTACGCCTGCGCGCTGGCGCAGCTGGCGCACGCCGACGAGACCGTGCAGGTGCCCAGCGTCGGCGACCGCCCGCCGCGGCGGCTGGCGCGGCAGGCGCTGGCGCAGAGCGTCCAGGCCCGCTACGAGGAGATCTTCGAGATGGTGCAGGACGAACTGCGCCGCTCGGGCTTCGAGAACATGGTCGCGGCCGGCATCGTGCTGACCGGCGGCGCGTCGCAGATGGAAGGCGCGCTGGAGCTGGCCGAGGAGGTGTTCCACAAGATGGTGCGCGTGGGCCTGCCGCAGCACGTCGGCGGCCTGTCCGAAACCGTGTCCGGGCACGTGCACGCGACCGCGGTCGGCCTGCTGCTGCACGGCGCGCGCGGCGACGCGACGCGCGGCGGCGGCGCGGTGACGGGCAGCGTCGGCAACGTGCTCGGCCGCATGCGCGGCTGGCTTTCGAAGAATTTCTGACCCGGGCTCGCCCCGGGCGGAGGGAGGGGCCCTGCCAGGCCCCGTTGGCGGCGCAGGAAGCGCCGCAGGCGGCGGACACGCCGCACAGCCGTCACGCGCCGGATGCGCGGGGCGGTCCGAACGACAACGACAGCGATACCGACGGAGAACGCATCATGTTTGAACTGATCGAGAGACTCACCCCCAACGCGGTGATCAAGGTGATCGGCGTCGGTGGCGGCGGCGGCAACGCCATCAGCCACATGCTCAACGCCGATATCGAGGGCGTGGAGTTCATCTGCGCCAACACCGACGCCCAGGCGCTGAAGAACTCCGGCGCCCGCGTCACCCTGCAGCTCGGCGCCAACGTCACCAAGGGCCTCGGCGCGGGCGCCAATCCCGAGGTCGGCCGCCAGGCCGCGCTCGAGGACCGCGAGCGCATCGAGGAGATGCTCAGCGGCGCCGACATGGTGTTCATCACCGCCGGCATGGGCGGCGGCACCGGCACCGGCGCGGCGCCGGTGGTGGCGCAGCTGGCCAAGGAGCGCGGCATCCTGACCGTGGCGGTGGTGACCAAGCCGTTCCCGTTCGAGGGGCGCCGGCGCATGCAGGTGGCGCTGAAGGGCATCGAGGACCTGGCCCAGTACGTCGACTCGCTGATCACGGTCCCCAACGAGAAGCTGCTGACCGTGCTCGGCCGCGAGGTCACCCTGGTGTCGGCGTTCAAGGCCGCCAACGAGGTGCTGGTGGGCGCCGTGCAGGGCATCGCCGACCTGATCACCCGTCCGGGCCTGATCAACGTCGACTTCGCCGACGTGCGCACGGTGATGAGCGAGATGGGCATGGCGATGATGGGCAGCGGCACCGCCCGCGGCGACGACCGCGCCCAGGCCGCGGCCGAGGCGGCGATCAACAACCCGCTGCTGGAGGACGTCAGCCTGGCCGGCGCCTGCGGCATCCTGGTCAACGTCACCGCCGGCCCCAACCTGACCATGCGCGAGTTCGACGAGATCGGCCGCATCGTCCACGACTTCGCCAGCGAGGACGCCACCGTGGTGATCGGCACCGCGCTCGATCCGGACCTGCAGGACGACGTGCGCGTGACCGTGGTCGCCACCGGCCTCAACCGCGGCGTCGCCGCGCGCCAGCCGGTGCGCCATGCCGCGCGCGAGGATGTCGCGCCGACGCCGCGCCCGCGGCCGGTGATGCTGCGTACCGGTACCGGCGGGGCCGAGGTGATGAACGTGCCGCTGCGGGCGGCCGCGGTGCCGCGCGCGCAGGCCGAACCGGCGGCCGAAGCCAAGACCGGCACCGCCGATCCGGGCATCGACTACCTCGACATCCCGGCGTTCCTGCGCCGGCAGGCCGACTGAAGGCGGCTGAGCGGCGGGACGTCCGTGCGCGGGATGCGCATGGACCGTGCCGCCCGCGACCGGGTCTCCGTCCCCGGCCGCGGGCGGCGCGCCGTCGTGTGACCGGGTGCGCCGGCGCGCGGATCGTGATATTCCTGAACGCGCCGGTTTGTTTTCAGACCGTAAACCCTGTGCTACATTCCGGCCCACTTTTGGCTGCTGCCCCGGGTCCATCATAAAAATGATCAAGCAGCGCACGCTCAAGAACGTCATCCGGGCGACGGGCGTCGGGCTGCATACGGGCGACAAGGTCTACATGACCCTGCGTCCGGCTGCTGCCAACACCGGCATCGTGTTCCGCCGCACCGATCTGGCCGTGCCGGTGGACATTCCCTCGCGCTGCGAGAACGTGGGCGATACCCGCCTGTCCACCACCCTGGTCAAGGGCGAGGCGCGCGTCTCCACCGTCGAGCACCTGCTGTCGGCGATGGCCGGACTGGGCATCGACAATGCCTATGTCGACCTGTCGGCGCCCGAGGTGCCGATCATGGACGGCAGCGCCGGACCCTTCGTGTTCCTGCTGCAGTCGGCCGGCATCGAGGAGCAGAACGCGCCCAAGCGCTTCATCCGCATCAAGAAATCGCTACGGGTCGAGGACGGCGACAAATGGTGCCGGTTCGAGCCGTTCGACGGCTTCAAGGTCGGCTTCTCGATCGAGTTCCGTCACCCGATCTTCAGCTCGCGCACCTCGACCGCCGAGATCGACTTCTCGACCACCTCGTTCGTGAAGGAAGTCAGCCGCGCGCGCACCTTCGGCTTCATGCGCGACATCGAGATGCTGCGCGAGCGCAACCTGGCGCTGGGCGGCTCGATGGACAACGCCATCGTGCTCCACGACTAC
>JAKAIB010000071.1 GCA_021814605.1 Pseudomonadota bacterium
GCCCCCTGCGCCGCAAGCAGGCCGATGGCAATCGGCAGGTCGAACCGCCCCGACTCCTTCGGCAGGTCGGCTGGCGCGAGGTTGACGACGATGCGCTTGTTCGAGGGAAAGCCGAGGCCGCTGTTGATCAGCGCGCTGCGCACCCGGTCGCGCGCCTCGCGCACTTCGGCCTCGGGCAGGCCGACGATGGTGAAGCCCGGCAGCCCGGGCGACAGATGCACCTCGACCGCCACCGGCGGCGCGGCCATGCCGAGCAACGCCCGGCTGGCGACCTGCGCCAGGGTCATCGACGGCTCACTCCGGAATGCGGCCGGAGCACCATGCCCCGGCCTCGCCCGTGGTCAGCGCCAGGCGTCCTCGGGGCCGCTCGGCGTCTGGCCTGCGGCATCGAGCCGCGCCTGAAGGTCGCGCACCTGCTGCTCGAGAGCGTCGACCTGCTGCCGTGCCGCCAGCAGCATGCGCTGCGTGGCCTCGAACTCGTCGCGCGTGACCAGGTCGAGCCGTCCCGCCGCCGAATGGGCCAGCGCCCGCAGGTTGCGCTGCGCGTCGTGCAGCGGGGATTGCTGGATCAGCCGACCGATCTGGTCGAAGAACGCCGTGTTGCGCTGGCGAAAGCTCTCATTCATTTCCGGACTCCGGTGAATTCACCCCATGCGCATTTTGACCGATTTGCCGCCGCGCCGGAATTCGACCGTCTCGTTTCTTGCGCCGCAGCACTTCCGTGGTGCACGGCTTCGCCGATGCACCGCTTCGGGGCAGCGGCGCGCACCCGGCGCCGGCCAAAACCGCCCGTCGCACCTTGCCGTCCGCGCTTGCGGCGTTGGCACGAAAGCTGCAGAGAGCCACCGGCATTCGATGATGGGCGCCTTGCCCGGCTGCAATCACAGGAGAAACTTGGATGAACAGAATCGCGATCGCTGCGGCCGTGGCCGCCGTCATCGGCGGGTATTCCGCCGCCGCCTCGGCACAGACCGCGCCCGCGGCTCCCGCCGCGCCGAGCCTGGGCGCAGTCCTCGCCGCCACCCCGGGACTGAGCATCACCGGCTACGTCTACGGCAGCTACGACTACTTCGACACCTCGTCGACCCTGCTGCGCGCCTACGACACCAAGCCCAACGGATTCAACGCCAATGGCGCCGCGGCCACCGTGGCTTTTCTGCCGAGTTCGGGGTTCGGCGGCCAGGTCACCGTGATCGGCGGCAATGACGCCAAGGCGCTGAACGGCAGCAACTCGCTCTACCTGAACAACGCCTTCGTGCAGTACGCCACCGGCGGGCTGACCTTGATGGGCGGCAAGTTCGGCTCGCTGGCCGGCGCCGAAGTCACCAACCCGATGAACAACACCACGGTGTCGCGCAGCATCCTGTTCTGGGACATGGAGCCCGGCTCGGTGACCGGCGCCCGCGCCAGCTACGCCGTGTCGCCCGCGCTGACGGTGATCGGCGGCGTGAACAACGGCTGGGTCAGCCCACAACCATCCAACACCGGCAAGACAGTCGAACTGGGCCTGACCGGCAGCCCCAGCAGCCTGTTCTCGTACACCGCGGACTACTACCGCGGCCAGTCGCCGCTGTTCGGCGGTTCGACCAACGGCGTGCTGCAACTGCTCGATCTGGTCGGCACCTTCAACGTCAACAGCGCGCTGACCCTGGGCGCCAACGTCGACCTGCTGTCCAAGGACGACGTGCCCCTGGCAAGCGGCGGCACGGGCACCGGCAAGTCCAACGGACTCGCGCTGTATGCAAGCTACGCGCTGACCAGCGCATGGGGAGTCGCCGCGCGCGGCGAATACGTCGACGACAAGGACGGCCTGGTGTCAGGCACCAACGGCACCGCCAACAAGCTCAAGGAGCTCACGTTGGCCGTGAACTACACGCCGGTGAAGAACGTCAAGCTGGCCGCCGAAATCCGCCAGGACAAGTCGGACACCGCCATCTTCACCAACAAGGACGGCACCCCCACGACCAAGCAGAACTCGCTTGAGTTGATGGCCGTTTACTCGTTCTGATTCCACGGGCCTTCGGGCCCACTGAAGGAGCACATCATGAAAATGGTCACGGCCATCATCAAGCCGTTCAAGCTCGACGAGGTGAGAGAAGCCTTGTCGGGAATCGGGGTGACGGGCATCACCGTCACCGAGGTCAAGGGATTCGGCCGGCAGAAAGGCCACACCGAGCTCTACCGGGGCGCGGAGTACGTCGTCGACTTCCTGCCCAAGGTGAAGATCGAGGCGGCCGTGCCGGAAGCGCTGGTCGAACGCACCATCGAAACCATCGAAAACGCCGCCCGCACCGGCAAGATCGGCGACGGCAAGATCTTCGTCTCCGCGCTCGAGCAGGTCGTGCGCATCCGCACCGGCGAGACCGGCAACGACGCCCTCTGAACCCGCCCCTTCCCTGAGGTTTCCATCATGAAAAAACTCCTCGCGATCATCGCCCTGTCGATGGCGGCGCTGGCTGGCCCGGGCAGCGCCTGGGCGCAGACGGCCAGCGCGCCCTCCGCTCCCGCCGCGGCTTCCGCTGCGGCCCCCGCCCCGGCACCCGCGGCAGCTCCCGCCGCCGCACCGGCACCTGCGGCCTCCGCGGCCAAGAATCCCGCCGCGTTCATCAACTCCGGCGACAACGCCTGGATGCTCACGTCGACCGCGCTGGTGCTGATGATGACCATTCCGGGCCTGGCGCTGTTCTACGGCGGCATGGTGCGCAAGAAGAACGTGCTCGCCACGGTGATGCAGAGCTTCGCCATCACCTGCCTGGTCACCGTGCTGTGGATGATCGTCGGCTACAGCCTGGCGTTCACCTCGGGTAGTGGATTCATTGGCGGATTGAGTCGGTTCTTCCTGAGCGGCATGGGGCTGGACAGCGCCAACTCGCTCGCGCCGACCATTCCCGAGACGACGTACATGACCTTCCAGATGACCTTCGCCATCATCACGCCGGCGCTGATCGTCGGGTCGTTCGCCGACCGGATGAAGTTCTCCGCGCTGCTGGTGTTCATGGGCGCCTGGCTGCTGGCGGTCTACGCGCCGATCGCGCACATGGTCTGGGGCCCCGGCGGCTGGCTGGGCGGCGACGGCGTGCTCGACTACGCCGGCGGCACCGTGGTGCACATCAACGCCGGTGTCGCGGGCCTGGTGTCGGCGCTGGTGCTCGGCAAGCGCGTCGGCTACGGCAAGGAGCCGATGCCGCCGCACAACCTCGTGCTGACGATGATCGGCGCCTCGCTGCTGTGGGTGGGCTGGTTCGGCTTCAACGCCGGCTCCGCCGTCGCGGCGAGTGACCGCGCCGGCATGGCGATGGCCGCGACGCAGATCGCCACCGCCGCAGCCGCGCTGGGCTGGATGTTCGCCGAGTGGATCGCCCGCGGCAAGCCGACGATCCTGGGCATCACCTCGGGCGCGGTGGCCGGCCTGGTTGCGATCACCCCGGCTTCGGGCTTCGTCGGGCCGACCGGCGCGCTGGTCATCGGCATCGCCGCGGGCGTGGTGTGCTTCTGGACCGCGGTGTACATGAAGGAAATGATCGGCTACGACGACTCGCTCGACGCCTTCGGCGTGCACGCCATCGGCGGGATCCTGGGCGCGCTGCTGACCGGCGTGTTCGCGGTCAAGGCGATCGGCGGTACCGCCGGCGTGCTCGAAGGCAACCCGGGCCAGTTCCTCATCCAGCTCAAGGGCGTGGCGATCACCATCGTCTACGACGCCGTGGTGACCTTCGTGATCCTCAAGATCGTCGACATGATCATCGGCCTGCGCGTGACCGAGGAACAGGAACGCGAAGGTCTGGACATCAGCCTGCACGGCGAACAGGTGCTCTGACGACTTTCCTGCCCGGGGCGGCTGCCGCCCCGGAAGGCGTCTCCCCATCCCTGCCGGGATGTTCCGGCCGCCCACGGGCGGCCGTTTTTGTCTTTTGTGCTCCGGCGGCGCGCCGTGCGACACCGGTGCCGGTGCAGAATCGTGCGGCCTCTGCAAGAATCGCGGCTGGCGACCGCTTTTTTGCACTGCACAATGATTCCTCATCTCGTCACATCCTCGGGCGACCCCGTGCTCGAACTCGAGCAACGCATCCTCGAGGCGCAGCCGGCGATCGAACGCTGGTTCCGCCTGGAGTGGATGGAGCACACGCCGCCGTTCTACTGCTCGGTCGACCTGCGCAACGCCGGGTTCAAGCTGGCCCCGGTCGACACCAACCTGTTCCCCGGCGGCTTCAACAACCTGTCGCCGGAGATGATGCCGCTGGCGGTCCAGGCGGCGATGGCGGCGATCGAGAAGATCTGCCCCGAGGCCAAGAACCTCCTGGTGATCCCGGAGAAGCACACCCGCAACACGTTCTACCTGGAGAACGTCGCCACCCTGACGCAGATCTTCCGCCAGGCGGGGCTGAACGTGCGGCTGGGTTCGCTCGATCCGGCGGTCACCGAGTCGCAGCACCTGCGGCTGCCGTCGGGCGGGGAACTCGTCGTCGAACCGCTGGTTCGGCACAAGCTCCGCCTCGGGCTCAAGGACTTCGACCCCTGCACCATCCTGCTCAACAACGACCTGTCGGGCGGCATCCCGCCCATCCTTGAGGGCCTGCACGAGCAGTACCTGCTGCCGCCGCTGCACGCCGGCTGGGCGGTGCGGCGCAAGTCCACCCACTTCCAGGCGTACGAAGAGGTGGCGAAGAAGTTCGCCAAGGTCATCGGCGTCGACCCGTGGATGCTGAACCCGTACTTCACCCGCTGCGGCAAGATCAACTTCCACGAGCGCATCGGCGAGGACAGCCTGGCCGATGCGGTCGACGGCGTGCTCGCCAAGGTCCGCAAGAAGTACAAGGAATACGGCATCCACGAGAAGCCGTTCGCGATCGTCAAGGCCGACGCCGGCACCTACGGCATGGGCGTCATGACCGTGCGCGACGCGAACGACGTGCGCGACCTCAACCGCAAGACGCGCAACAAGATGAGCGTGGTCAAGGAGGGGCTGGAGGTCAGCGAGGTCATCGTCCAGGAAGGCGTGCCGAGCGCCGAACGGTTGCAGGAGGCCGTCTGCGAACCGGTGGTCTACATGATGGACCGCTACGTCGTCGGCGGTTTCTACCGGGTCCACGCCGAGCGCGGACCGGACGAGAACCTCAACGCCCCGGGGATGCACTTCGTGCCGCTGGCGTTCGACGAGCAGTTCAACATCACCCACCCCGAGGCGGCGCCCGGGACGAACGGTCCCAACCGCTTCTACATGTACGGCGTGGTGGCTCGGCTGGCGATGGTCGCAGCGAGCTACGAGCTCGAGCGCACCGACCCGCAGCCCGAACTGGCCTGAGGACATGGACCTGCTGTTCGTCGCCGACCCGGTCGAATCGTTCCGGACCTACAAGGACACGACGTTCGCGATGATGCGCGAGGCACAGTCGCGCGGACACGCGATCTGGGCCTGCGAGAGCGCCGACCTGCACTGGTCGGCCGATGCCGCGGCGGTCACGGCCGTCTGCCGGCGCATCGAGCTGACCGGTGCCGGCGACGACGCCGACTGGTTCCGCGTGCTCGACCGGCGTCCGCGGGCGCTGCGCAGCTTCGGCGCGGTGCTGATGCGCAAGGATCCGCCGTTCGACAGCGAGTACTTCTACGCCACCCACCTGCTCGAACAGGCGCAGCGCGAAGGCGCGGCGGTGTTCAACTCGCCGCGGGCGCTGCGCGACCACCCGGAGAAGCTGTCGATCATGGAGTTCGCGCAGTTCATCGCGCCGACCCTGGTCAGCCGCCGCGCGGCGGACATCAAGGCGTTCTACGCCGAGCATGGCGACGTCATCCTCAAGCCGCTCGACGGCATGGGCGGCACCGGCATCTTCCGGCTGCGGCAGCAGCCCGGCGGCGCCCCGGATCCGAACCTCAACGTCGTGATCGAGACGCTCACCGGCGGCGGCCGCACCACCATCATGGCGCAGCGCTTCGTGCCGGAGATCGCGCAGGGCGACAAGCGCGTGCTGATCATCGCCGGCGAGCCGGTCCCCTATTGCCTGGCGCGCATTCCGCAGGGCGGGGAGACGCGCGGCAATCTTGCCGCGGGCGGGCTGGGGGTGGCGCAGCCGCTGAGTGCGCGCGACCGGGAGATTGCCCGCGGCATCGGACCGATCCTCGCCGCGCGCGGACTGCTGCTGGTCGGCATCGACATCATCGGCGACGTGCTCACCGAGATCAACGTCACCAGCCCGACCTGCTTCCAGGAGATCACCCAGCAGACCGGATGCGACGTCGCCCGCCTGTTCATTGACGCGCTGGAGCGCGCCGTGCAGGCGGCGCCGGCGCACTGACGGCCGCGCATCGCCGCCGCAACACCGCGCTTGGGAGCGCGACCCGCTGCATGGACAATGGCGGCATCATGTCGCCGCCGACCCAACTCGCCCGAACCATCCTGGGCGCGCTGCTGCTGGCCCTGCTCGGGGTCACCGCCGCGCTGTCGCTGGCCCTGCGCCAGCCCTGGCTCGGCCTCGACCTCACGCCGACGACCGACGCCGACATGAGCCACGGCGGCATCGTGGTCCGGGCCACGGCGGCGGACGGACCGGCGGCCATGGTCGCCCCCGGCTCGACTCTGCTGAGCCTGCGCGCATCCGGCGCCGCGGCGCGGCCGGTCCGGCTCGGTCCGTCCGATCTGATCGAGGATCCGGATTTCTTCGATTCGTACGCCGCGATGGACGGGTTCTTCCGGCGCCAGGACCGTCTCGCCGCGATCCAGCGCGGGACGGTGCAAGTGGAATGGCGCGATCCGTCCGGGCGGACGTTGCGGCAGCAGCTGCAGCCGCTTCCCGAACGACCGCTGGCCAGCCTGCCGGCGGCATTCTGGTTCCAGCTGGCGTGCGGAATCATCGCGCTGCTCGCCGGCGCCTGGGTCTTCGCGCTCAAGCCACGGAGCCGGAGCGCGCAGCTGTTTGCCGTCGCCGGCCTGCTCTTCCTGCCGACCACCCTCGCGGCAGCCGTCTACAGCTCGCGCGAACTGGCATTGCCCGGAGCGCTGTTCGGCGTGCTGTCCGTCGTCAACCATTTCGGCGCGCTGGGCTTCGGCGGTGCGCTCGCGGCGCTGTTCCTGGTGTACCCGGCGCGGCTGGCGCCGCAGCCGCTGCTGTGGCTGCTTGCCGCCACGGTCCTCGGCTGGTGGTTCGCCGACGCGCTGCGCTTCGCGCCCGACGTGACCTGGGGAATCCGCGCGCCGATGCTGGCCGAACTGCTGCTGGCCGTCGCGCTCGCTGTGCTCCAGTGGCAGCGCAGCGCGGCGCGCGCCGCCGACCGGGCCGCGCTGCGCTGGTTCATCCTGTCGGCCCTGGTCGGTTCGGCGCTGTTCATGATCCTCACCCTCGGCTCGACGCTGATGGGATTCTTCCCGCCGCTGCAGCAAGGCTACGCGTTCGGGCTCTTCCTGCTGATGTACGTGGGACTGGGGCTCGGCGTCGGCCGCTACCACCTGTTCGACCTCGACCGCTGGGCCTATCGCGTCCTGCTCTGGGCGCTGGGTCTGGCCGTGGTCGTCGCGCTCGACCTCATGCTCCTGGTGCTGCTGCACGGCCGCCACACGCTGGCGCTGGCGCTGACCCTGATGATCGCGGCGCTGCTGTTCGTTCCGCTGCGGCGCTGGTTCTGGAGACGCATGATGCACGCGCAACTGCCGCCCATCGAGCGGCTGTTGCCCGAGATCATCGCCGTGGCCTTCACCGCGGTCGGTGCCGAGCGCGAGCGCCGCTGGGTCGGCCTGCTCGACCGCCTGTACCAGCCTCAGCGCAACGTGCCGCTCGACCAGTTCGACGGCGCCCCGGACGCCGGACTGGCCGACGATGGCTCCGAGCTCCGCATCGCCGCGGCAGGCGGTGTCGCCGCCCGCTGCCTGCAGGGTCGCAGCGCGGGACAGCGGCTGTTCAGCCCGATCGACGCGGCGCTCGCGGCGTCGCTGGTCGCGCTGCTCGACCAGGCCGCCGCCGGCCGCGACGCGCTCGAAGCCGGCGTGCAGCGCGAACGCGATCGCATCGCCAGCGATCTGCATGACGACATCGGCGCCAAGCTGCTCACCCTGCGCCATTGCATCCAGGGCGAGCGCGAGCAGGCGATGCTGATGACCACCATCGACCAGTTGCGCGCCATCGTGCGCGGGCTGCGCCAGCCGGCGCAGCCGTGGGACGACTTCGTCGCCGACCTGCGCGCCGAGACGTCGCAACGGCTGGCAGCCGCCGGCGTCGGGCTCGACTGGCCGGCGCCGCTGATCGCCGGACCGGCGGGCGGGTTCGGCGTGATCCCCGAAGACGCGGCCCGGCAGTATCACCTGCGCGCGCTGCTGCAGGAGGCGGTGAGCAACGCCATCCGGCATGCGCGCGCGCGCTGCGTGCGCGTGCGGCTGACGCTGCAGCAGGACGGCGCGCTGATGCGCCTGGAGGTGATCGACGACGGCATCGGCATCCCGCCGGAACGCGCCGCGGCCGGCCACGGATTGACCAGCATGCAGATCCGGGCACGCGCCCTGGGCGGCCGGATCGACTGGCGCCCCGCCAGACCGGCCGCGACCGACGCGGCGCCCACCTGCGCCGAATCCGGCGACGGCGGCGACGCTTCGGCGCCGGGCCCCGGAACGCGGGTCGAACTGACGTTCCCGCTGCAGGCCGGCGCGGCCTGACCCCGCGCCGGCCTCCGCGATGAGGACCGCCCCCGGATGCAACCCCGGGGGATTGGATCAATCGCCGGGACTGCCTAGACTCTTCTCGCCGGCAGATCCCTGCCGGCCTCGCCGTTTCCACGATCTCAAGGATGACTGCAATGGAACAAGCAGAAGCGACCTCCGGTCTCCCGCGGCTCAACGAGCCCGCGCCGGCATTTCGCGCCATGACCACCCATGGCGAGAAGGCCCTGACGGACTACAAGGGCAAATGGCTCATCCTGTTCTCGCACCCTGCCGACTTCACCCCGGTCTGCACCACCGAGTTCATGGGATTCGCCCGCAACCACGACAAGTTCAAGGCGCTGAACTGCGAACTGCTCGGGTTGTCGATCGACTCGATCTTCGCCCACCTCGCCTGGGTCCGCTCGATCAAGCAGAACTTCGATGTGGACATCCCGTTCCCGATCATCGAAGACCTGAAGATGACCGTCGCCCGCGCCTACGGCATGATCCACCCTGGCGCGGCGGACACCCAGGCGGTGCGCGCCACGTTCTTCATCGATCCGAACGGCATCCTGCGCGCGATGGTGTACTACCCGATGAGCAACGGCCGGTCGATCGACGAATTCCTGCGGCTGCTGCAGGGCCTGCAGACCGCCGACAAATACGGCGTGGCGACCCCCGAGGCGTGGTGTCCCGGCGACAAGGTCATCGTCCCGCCACCGAAAACCAGCGCGGCCGCCGAAGAGCGCGTCTCGCAGGGCCCGGCCCAGGGCATGGACGTGACCGACTGGTATTTCTCGAAGAAGTCGATCTGACCCCGGGCAGGTGGCCGTTGCCGCCGGGCTTCGGTCACCCGGAGGCAACGGCGGCAGGGTCACGGCCCTGCGTCGTTCTTCCATCTGGCGGCTGCATCGAGCAAAAAAAAAGCCAGGTGCTTTGCACACCTGGCTGGAAATGCCCGGATCGGGGGGAGAGTCTGAAGAGCAGACTACCGGGCAACTTGGAGGGCTGCGCGATGCAAGCTCGCGCTTGACATCACCACAGCACCGATTTGGTTTCGACAACCGGAAAAAAGTTCGACTGATTTTGGGATCAGGCGCGCCTGGCGTCAATCCTGCACCCGCAGATCCGCTCCCCGCGAACGGGCGGAGCGCGAGAGCGCGGACACTGCGCTGCAGGACGCTCTGTGCGCGGAGATCAGATCGGATTCAACCCTCCGTCCGCGCCGATCTGCACGCGCTGCCCCACGGGCGGCGCGACCTTGAGGTCCAGCGTCCGGACCTGCCCGTCGTCCATCCGCACCTGCACGCGGTAGATGGTCTGGGTGTCGACGCGCTTGGCGATTTCGTTGCCGGCGATCCCGCCGCCGATCGCCCCGACCACGGTGGCCGCGGTGCGCCCGTTGCCGCCACCGATCTGGTTGCCGAGCAGCCCGCCGACCACGCCGCCGGCAATGACGCCCAGCGGGTTGGTCTTCTGCGACTGCACCTCATGCGCCTGGACCGAGATCACCGTGCCGCAATTGCTGCAGACCGGCGCCTGCGGTGCTGCGCCGGGCGCGGTCTGCGGGGCGAACTGCTGGGGCGCGAACTGCTCCGGCGCGGCAGCCGGCGCTGGGCGCACCTCCGCGGTGCGGCGCTCGCGCGGTTCGGCGGCAGGCCTCACCGCCGGCTGCGCCGGCGGAGGAGCGACCGTCGCCGGCGCGGCGGCCGTGGTCGGCGAAGGCGCCGGCCCGTTCCCTGCCGCGGATTGCGCCGACGCGGACGCCGGCTGCGCGGGCGCAACCTGCGCCAGCGCAGCCGATGCCGCCGGCGCGGCGCCAGGCGCCTGTTGATTCAGCTTGAACAGCACCGCCGCCAGCAGGGCGACGATCACCGCACCGAGGACGAAGACGGCAATCCAGACACCTCGTCCGGCGGCTCCGGACGGCGGCTGCGGGGGAAGCGAAGACATGGAGATTCTCCAAACCGTGAAATGATGCGCAGGAAACGGGACTGTAACGGGAATAGCCGACACCGCGGCCGCCCGTTCCGCGCGACGTTTGTTGCGAAATGTTACGCGCGCGCTGCCGCCAGCGCCTGGTCCAAGTCGGCCAGCAGGTCGTCGATGTTCTCGATGCCGACCGACAGGCGAACCATGTCCTCGCTGACCCCGGCGGCGGCCAGTTCCTCCGGTCCGAGCTGGCGATGGGTGGTCGTCGCCGGATGGCAGGCAAGCGACTTGCAGTCGCCGATGTTCACCAGCCGGGTGAACAGCTTGAGCGCGTCCTGGAAGCGCGCCCCGGCATCGCGTCCGCCGTCGAGCCCGAAGCTGAGGATGCCCGAGGCGCGTCCCCGCATCAGCCGCTGGACGATGTCGTGATCGGGATGGTCGGACAGCCCGGCGTAACGCACCCACCTGACCTGCGGATGCCGCCGCAAATGCTCGGCGATGTGCTGCGCGTTGTGGCAGATCCGGTCCATCCGCAGCGGCAGCGTCTCGATGCCCTGGAGGATGAGGAAGGCGTTGAGCGGCGACAGCGCCGCGCCCATGTTGCGCAGCGGAACCACGCGGGCCCGGGCGATGTAGGCCGCCGCGCCGAAATGCTCGACGTACCGCACGCCGTGGTAGCTCGGGTCCGGCTCGACCAGCAACCCGAACCGGTCGGCGTGCGCGGCCCAGTCGAACCGCCCGGAATCGACGATCGCCCCGCCGACGCTGGTGCCGTGTCCGCCGAGGTACTTGGTGAGCGAATGCACCACGATGTCGGCGCCGTGCTCGAACGGCCGGCACAGGTAGGGGCTCGGGACGGTGTTGTCGACGATCAGCGGCACCCCGGCGGCGTGCGCCACCGCGGCCAGCGCACCGATGTCGGTCACATTGCCCAGCGGATTGCCGATGGCTTCGCAGTACACCGCCCTGGTGCGGGCGTCGATCAGCCGGCCGAAGCTCGCCGGATCGCTCGCATCGGCGAACCGCACCTCGATGCCCTGCCGCGGCAGGGTGTGCGCGAACAGGTTGTAGGTGCCGCCGTAGAGCGTGCTGCTGGACACGATGTTGTCGCCCGCCCGCGCCAGCGTCTGGATCGCCGCGGTGATCGCCGCCATGCCCGACGCCACGGCCAGTGCGGCGACGCCGCCTTCGAGCGCCGCGAGCCGCTTCTCCAGCACGTCGGTGGTCGGATTCATGATCCGCGTATAGATGTTGCCGGCGACCTTGAGGTCGAACAGGTCGGCGCCGTGCTGCGTGTCGTCGAACGCATACGACACCGTCTGGTAGATCGGCACCGCCACCGACCGCGTGACCGGATCGGGCGAGTACCCGGCGTGGACCGCAAGCGTTTCGAATTTCATCTTCTGCCTCCTTTGGGGAATCGTGCCGTGTCGTGATGGTGTCCGGCGCGCGCGCCGGCAGTCCGCGAGCCTACGTCGCAACCGGCCAAGTTCCAACGATCGATTGGGCAGACCGGTATGCCGATTTCAGCCGATCACCACCTCCGGCCCTGCGGCCGCCGCCTCGGACGGCAGCGCGCGCAGCGCATCGCGCCGCGGGTTGAAGTACGCGGCGGGGGTCGTCCCGAGCACTTGGCGGAACACCTTGATGAACGCGCTGACGCTGTCGTAGCCCAGCGACAGCGCGACATGCTTGACGCTCTGTCCCGTGGCCAGCCATTCCAGCGCCTGGGTCAGCCGCGCCCATTGCCGCCACTGAGCGAAGGTCATGCCGGTCTCCTGCGCGAATTTGCGGCTCAGCGACCGCGGGCTGATGTCGGCCCAGCGCGCCCATTGCTCCAGCCGGCGCGCGCTGGACACGTCGGCCAGCAATTCACGGGTGATGCCCAGCAGCCGCGCATCCCGCGGCCACGGCAGCTGCAAGGGTTGCCGCGAGGCGAGCCGGATCTCGTCGAGCAGCACCAGCAGCAGCCGCAGATCGGA
>JAKAIB010000072.1 GCA_021814605.1 Pseudomonadota bacterium
CCTAGAATGGATCCGCCCGCTCTCCCGTCGAAGCCCCATGCCCCCACCGTCCGCCGACTCCTCCCTCGCCGACATGTTCGACCTTGCGCCGGTGTCGCTCTGGCTGGAGGATTTCAGCGGCCTGCGGCGCCTGTTCGACCAGTGGCGCGAGTCGGGCGTGGTCGACCTGCGCGCCTGGCTGCGGCAGGACCGACAGCGGCTGCGCGAATGCACTGCGGCGATCCGGCTGCTCCAGGTCAACCGGCGCACGCTTGAGCTGTTCGAGGCCCGCGACCTGGCGCATCTCGCGGCGAACCTCGACGCAGTGTTCC
This sequence comes from Pseudomonadota bacterium, assembly GCA_021814605.1. Taxonomy (GTDB): domain Bacteria; phylum Pseudomonadota; class Gammaproteobacteria; order Burkholderiales; family Burkholderiaceae_C; genus Thiomonas. The sequence continues at coordinate 312 of JAKAIB010000072.1, forward strand.
GCGACGACATGCACGAGGCGCACCTGAACGAACTGGTCGAACTCTGGAGCGGCGCGCTGCGCTACACCAGCCAGACGGTCAACTACACGCTCGGCGGCCGCCGTCTCGACATCGTGCTCCATGCCCACGTGCTGCCGGGAAGCGAGGCCAGCTGGGAGCGGGTGCTGTTCTCGGTCGAGGACGTCACCGACCGGCTGCGCACCGAGCACCGGCTGGCCGAGAGCGAGCGCTACGCGCGCGGGCTGTTCGAGCATTCCCCGGTGTCGCTGTGGGTCGAGGATTTCAGCGCCGTGCGGCGGCTGCTGCAAATGCTGCGCGACCAGGGCATCACCGACTTCGACGTGTTCCTGCAGGTGCATCCGGAGTTCGTCGACCGCTGCATGCAGGAGATCCGCGTCGTCGACGTCAACCAGCAGACGCTCGAGATGTTCGGCGCCGCCAGCAAACCGCAGCTGCTGCACAACCTGCCGCACGTCTTCCGCGACGACATGCGCACGCATTTCGCCGACCAGCTCGTCGACCTGTGGAACGGCCGGCTTGCGCACCAGCGCGAAGTGGTCAACTACAGCCTCAGCGGGCACCCGGTCCATGCCCACATGCAGTTCTCGGTCATGCCGGGCCATCAGCTCGACTGGTCGCTGGTGCTGGTGTCGCTGACCGACATCACCGCGCGCAAGAAGGCCGAGGCCTACCTCGAATACCTCGGCAATCATGACGTGCTCACCGGCCTGCGCAACCGCACCTTCTTCGTCGACGAGATCAACCGGCTGGAGCGCAAGCAGACGGCGCCGCTGGGCATCATCCTGCTCGACGTCAACGGCCTCAAGACGGTGAACGACTCGCTCGGCCATGCCGCCGGTGACACGCTGCTGCGCCGCGCGGGAGAAGTCCTGGGCAAGGCGGTCGACAAGCCGCAGGTCGCCGCGCGCATCGGCGGTGACGAATTCGTGCTGCTGCTCCCCGACGCCGATGCCGCCGAAGTCGAGCGCGTGCGCCAGCGCATCGACGAACTTCTCGATCTCAACAACCAGTTCTACCAGTCGCCACCCTTGAGCTTTTCCGTCGGCGTCGCCGACTGGAATCGGGGGGAGCGCATCGAGGCGGCGATCGGCCGCGCCGACCAGCAGATGTATGCGCAGAAACGCGACTTCTACCGGCACGACCTCAACGACCGGCGCGCGCCGTAGGCAATGCCGCCGGATGCGGCACGCCCCCGATCAGGTTTCGGTCCGGCCTCCCATCGCGATCATTTCGCGCGCCTCCTCCGGCTCGGGCAGGCCGCTGGCCACGGCCAGCGCCAGGATCGCCAGGCTGATCAGCACCACGACCACCATCCCCTGGTTGAATGACAGCAGCCCGGTGCCGCCGACGGGATTGACCGGGCCGAGGTAGGTCACCAGCCACATCGCCAGGAAGTAAGGGAACAGCCACCACGCGCCCTTCCAGTGCAGGTGGCCGACTCCCTTGTGCTGCACCCATTGGTAGGCAACGTACAGCACGAAGATCACCGCCAGTCCGCCGAACAGCACGTTGTCCGTCCCGGCGCCCGACCAGAAGATGATCAGGTTCGACACGATGAAGGCCAGCGGTGCCCAGAGCGAGGCGCCCTTGAGGGTGTATGCCCGCGGGAAGCGGTCAAGCGGCAGGCTGCGCCGCAGCGTCATCAGCGCCACCGGGGCAATGCCGTAGCCCAGCACGGTGGCCGATGCGATGAAGGTCACGATCTTCTGCCACGACGGGAACGGCAGGAAGAACAGGATGCCGACGATCCAGGTGATCCACAGTCCGGTCGACGGCGCGCCGAAGCGGTTGAGCCGTGCGAATGCGCTCGACGACAGGCCGTCCTTGCCGGTGGCGTAGATCACCCGCGCCGTCGTGCCGCCGTACACCAGCCCGGTGCCGGCCGGCGAGATCACGGCGTCGATGTAGAGCAGCAGCGCGAGCCAGCCGAGTCCGAGCAGGGTCGCCAGTCCGGCGAACGGACCCGAGGCGCCCGTGAAGTGCAGCTTGTCCCAGCCCTGCGCGATGTCGGCGGGGTTGACCGCGCCGATCAGCGCCACCTCGAGCAGGATGAACACGATGCCGGAGATCACCACCGATCCGATGATTGCGATCGGCACGTCACGCTGCGGATTGGCCGCCTCTCCGGACAGTTCGATCGCCTGGCGGAAGCCGAGATAGCTGAACACGATCCCGGAGGTGGCGATCGCCGAGATGGTTCCCTGAACGCCGAACGGCGCGAACCCCTGCGCCGTGAAATTTCCGGAGTGGAACGATGCAACCATCAGTGCGGCGATGGCCAGCAGCGGGACGACCAGTTTCCACACCATCAGCGTGTTGCCCAGGCGTAGCAACGCCCGCACCCCCCAGGCGTTGATCAGGATGAACACACCGAGCAGCGCAACGCTGATGGCCAGTCCGGTACCGGTGAGCAGCGAGGTCTTGGCATCGACCATGCCCGGGAGATAGTTGTTGGCGTAGGTCACCACCGCCAGCACCTCCGCCGGCGCGACGCTGACGTAGCCGAGGAACACCACCCAGCTCATCACCGATGCGGCCAGATGACCGTGGCTCAGCTTCGGAAAGGTGATCACCGCGCCCATCCCCGGGAACGTACTGGTGAGTTCGGCGTTGACGAACGCCAGCAGCAGGATCGCGAGGCCGCCGATGGCCCAGGACAGAATGCTCGCCGGCCCCGCGGTCTTGGCCGCGGTGAGCGGCGCGAACAGCCAGCCCGAGCCGATGATCGCGGTGAGACTGGCGAACAGCAGACTCCAGATGCCGGCGACCTTGCGGATCTGGTTGCCGCCGGCCGTCGGGCTCGCTGCCCCAGCGATGTTGACGCTTGCCATGATGGTCTCCTTTTGGGATGTGCATGGAAACGCCCGCGACGATGTCGGGCGCTGCTCTTTTTTTTATTTCTAGGCCAGCGCGGCACACATTGCAGTCAGCAAACGTAACAGTCCGCCCAGGGTGCGACCCGCGCGGCTCCGCGGTCGCGGCGCAGACGACCCGTGGACACCGGCTGCGCCGCGCTGGATCGCGCATCGTGCCGCTATGCTTCGCGGATGAACAAGCAACGCCTCGCGCGCCACAAGCGGGGATATCTCAGCGCGCGCAACTATCCGACCGCGGGCGAGGATGCCGCGATCATGGCCGTCGGTCCGCGGCCCTACGACCAGGCCGGCAGCAGCTACCGGCTGGCCTTCGCCGACCCCGACTTCATCCTGCGCGAGGACATGCGTCCGGTGCGCATGCAGCTCGAACTCCTCAAGCCCGAGCTGATCCAGTCCGAACACGGCATCGAATCGACCGTGGTCATCTTCGGCAGCGCGCGCATCCTGCCGCGCGACGTCGCCGAGCAGCATCTGGCGGCGGCCCTGGTCGACGGCAATGCCGCATCGATCGCCCGGGCGCGAACCCACGTCGAGATGTCGCGCTACTACGAAGAGGCGCGCCGCTTCGCCGGCATCGTGACGCGCCGCGCCTGCGACCTCGACGAACCGCTGGTGGTGGTCACCGGCGGCGGCCCGGGGATCATGGAAGCCGGCAACCGCGGGGCGCACGAAGCCGACGGCAAGAGCATCGGGCTCAACATCGTGCTGCAGCACGAGCAGGTGCCGAATCCGTACATCACCCCCGAGCTCTGCTTCCAGTTCCACTACTTCGCGCTGCGCAAGATGCACTTCCTGATGCGCTCGGTCGCATTGGTGTGCTTCCCCGGAGGATTCGGCACGCTCGACGAGCTGTTCGAGGTGCTGACGCTCACCCAGGCGAAGAAGGTGCGCCGCCGCCCCATCCTGCTGTTCGGCGAGACGTTCTGGCGCCGGCTCATCAACTTCGACCATCTGGTCGAGATGGGGATGATCGCCGCCGAGGACCTCGACCTGTTCCATTTCGTCGAGACTGCGGAACAGGCCTGGTCGGCGCTGGAGGCCGAGTTCGGCCTCGCCGCCGTCGAACCGCCGCAGGCCGGATCATGACGGCGCCGCAGACCGTCCGGCTGATCGGTGCGCCGACCGACATCGGCGCCGGCACCCGTGGCGCATCGATGGGACCGGAAGCGCTGCGCGTCGCCGGCATCGGGGGGGCCCTGCAGGCCCGCGGACTGGCGGTCGACGACACCGGCAACCTCGCCGGTCCGCACAACCCCTGGCAGCCGCCACACGACGGCTACCGCCATCTCGCCGAGGTGGTCGAATGGAACACGGCGGTCCATGGCGCGGTCGCCGCGGCGCTGCGGGCCGGCGCCTTGCCCTTGCTGCTCGGCGGCGACCACTGCCTGGCGATCGGATCGATCGGCGCGGTGGCGCAGCACTGCCGGGCGCAGCGGCGCAAGTTGCGCGTGCTCTGGCTCGATGCCCATGCCGACTTCAACACCAGCACGATCACGCCCACCGGCAACCTGCACGGCATGCCGGTGGCCTGCCTCTGCGGCTGGGGCCCGCCGGCGCTGACCACGCTCGGCGGCCCTGCCCCGCAGCTGGCGCCCGCGCAGATCCGCCAGATCGGCGTGCGCAGCGTCGACGAAGGCGAGCGCCGCTTGGTCCACTCCGCCGGGCTCGACGTCTACGACATGCGCAGCATCGACGAACTCGGCATGCGCGCGGTGATGGAGGCGGCGCTGGCCGGTCTCGACGCCGACACCCACCTGCACGTGAGCTTCGACGTCGACTTCCTCGACCCGGAGATCGCGCCCGGCGTCGGAACGACGGTGCGCGGCGGGCCGAGCTATCGCGAGGCGCAGCTGTGCATGGAGATGATCGCCGACACCGGCCTGCTCGCCTCGCTCGACGTGATGGAGCTCAACCCGGCATTCGACAGCCGCAACCGCACCGCCGAGGTCGCGGTCGACCTGATCGAGAGCCTGTTCGGCAAGTCGACGCTGATGCGCCGCTGAACGCGCGGCGACAATAGCGCTCCATGCCGTCTGTTTCCTCCGCCCTCGATCTGCTGCGCACGATCTGGGGCTACCCCGAATTCCGTCCGCTGCAGGCGCAGGCCATCGACCATGTCGCCGCCGGCGGCGATGCGCTGGTCCTGATGCCGACCGGCGGCGGCAAGTCGCTGTGCTTCCAGATCCCCGCGCTGCTGCGCGACGGCATGGGCGTCGTGGTGTCTCCGCTGATCGCGCTGATGCAGGACCAGGTCGCCGCGCTGCGCGAACTCGGCCTGCGCGCGGCCTTTCTCAACTCCACCCTCGATCCCGCCGAAGCGCGGGCGGTGCAGCGCCAGGCGCGCAGCGGCGAGCTCGACCTGCTGTACATGGCGCCCGAGCGCCTGCTGAGCGACTCCGGCATGGCGCTGCTCGACGCCTGTCGCATCGCGCTGTTCGCGATCGACGAAGCCCATTGCGTGTCGCAGTGGGGCCACGACTTCCGCCCGGAATACGGCCAGCTCGCGGTGCTGCGCGAGCGCTGGCCGCAGGTCCCGCGGGTGGCGCTGACCGCAACGGCCGACGTGCCGACGCGGCACGAGATCGTGCAGCGGCTGCTGCACGACGGCCGCGAGTTCGTCTCCAGCTTCGACCGGCCCAACATCCGCTACCGCGTGATCGAGAAGCGCGACGGCCGGGCGCAGCTGCTGCAGTTCATCCGCAGCGAGCATCCCGGCGACTGCGGCGTGGTCTACTGCCTGTCGCGCAACACCGTGGAGGAGGTCGCGGCGCTGCTTGCCAGCCACGGCATCGACGCCCTGCCCTACCACGCCGGGCTGCCGGCGGCGCAGCGGGCGCGGCACCTGCGGCACTTTCTCGACGACGACGGCGTGGTCATGGTCGCGACCATCGCCTTCGGCATGGGCATCGACAAGCCCGACGTGCGCTTCGTCGCGCACCTCGACATGCCCAAGTCGATCGAGGGTTATTTCCAGGAAACCGGCCGCGCCGGACGCGACGGCCAGCCGGCGCAGGCCTGGATGGCCTACGGTCTGGCCGACGTGGTGCAGCAGCGCCGGCTGATCGAGCAGTCCGACGCCGAAGACGCGTACAAGCGGCTGTCGTCGTCCAAGCTCGACGCGATGCTGGCCTTCGCCGAGGCCGCCGACTGCCGCCGCGTCCAGCTTCTCGCCTATTTCGGCGAGGCATCCGCACCCTGCGGCAATTGCGACAACTGCCTCGATCCGCCCGAACTGGTCGACGCCACCGAAGCGGCGCAGAAGCTGCTCTCGACCGTCTACCGCTGCCGCCAGGCGAGCGGCATCGGCTTTGCCGCGAGCCATGTCGTCGACGTGCTGCGCGGCAAGGTCACCGACAAGGTCGAGCGCTTCGGCCACCAGCGGCTGTCGACCTTCGGCATCGGCGCCGACCGCAGCGAAGCCGAATGGCGGGCGCTGGTGCGCCAGCTCGCGGCGCAGCACCTGCTCGAAGTCGACGCCGCGCACTTCAACGTGCTCCATCTCACCGAAACCAGCCGCGACGTGCTGCGCGGCGAGCGCCGCATCGCGCTCAAGCACCACGACCCCGCCGCCGGGCGACGGCGGGCACGGCAGGCCGGGGCGACGCGTCCGGCGATGCAGGCGCTGTCGGCCGATGATCTCGCGCTGTTCGACCGGCTGCGCGCCTGGCGCGCGGCGGTGGCGAAGGAACACGCGGTCCCGGCCTACGTGGTGTTTCCGGACAGCGCGCTGCAGGCCATCGCACTGGCGCGGCCCGACTGCCTGGATGCGCTGCGGGCGATTCCCGGCGTCGGCGACAAGAAGCGTGACCGCTACGGCGCAGCGCTGCTCGACCTGATCGACGCCGCGACCGCGGTGCCGTGATCAGGGAAACATCGGGATGTCCGGGTCCATCCCTTCGGACCGGACCGCGGGCCGCGACTCGCGCACCTTGCGCTCGATGCGCTCGGCGTGCTCGGCATGGACATCGGCCATGATCAGCACCTGACCGCCCGCGATCGCCTCGCGGAAGCGCTCCAGCCGCGAACTGTCGACGCTGACCCCGACCAGGCTACTCGCCCAGCTGCCGACGAGCGCGCCGGCGGCGACGAGCGCGATCACGATGCCGCCCGCGGGAATGATGGTCATTCCCGGCAGCGCGATCGCCACCAGGCCGGCCAGACCGCCGGCGATGCCGCCCGCTGCGGCGCCGCGCTCCAGCGCCGGGATCAGGTCCGAGCGCTGGGCGATCCCCGCCTCCGGCAGGTCGGAGAGCGGCGTGCCCTCGCGCGCCAGGACATGGATGCGGGATTCCGGCACGCGCTCGAGCAGCAGGCTGTCGACCAGATCGTGCGCGCTCTGGACGTCCGGGGCGAGAAAGAAGAGTCTGCGCATGAACATCTCCTCGATATGGGATCCACCTGCGGGCAATGCAGCCCGCGCGGCCATCAAGCCTAATCGTGCAAGGCCGGATCGCACTCAGGGTTTACATTGAAAAAGTCGAATGCGTTTCCGGCCGAGCGACCGGCGGCACCGGTCACGCCTGGGGATCCGGCGTCGCGCGCAGCACTTCCTCGAGCGTCGTCACGCCTTCGGCGACCTTGATCGCCCCCGACAGGCGCAGCGGGCGCATGCCGTCCTTCAACGCCTGCGCACGCAGCGGTCCGAGATCCGGGTTGTGCGCGACCAACCCGCGCAGGGACTCGCTGCACACCAGCAACTCGTACAGCCCGACACGACCGAGGTAGCCGGTATTGCGGCATTCGACGCAACCGACCGGCTTGTACGGACGGACCTGCATGCTCGGCTTCCACGGCGCAACCGCCTGCCGGAACACGTCCTGATCGAAAGCGTCGTCGGGCTGCTTGCAATGGGGGCACAGCGTCCGCACCAGCCGTTGCGCCAGCACGCCGAGGAGCGTCGCGCTCGCCAGGTAGGGCGGCACGCCGAGTTCGATCAGCCGGGTGACGCTCGACGGCGCGTCGTTGGTGTGCAGCGTCGACAGCACCAGGTGGCCGGTCAGCGCCGCCTGCACCGCCATCTCGGCGGTCTCGCGGTCCCGGATCTCGCCGACCATGATGATGTCCGGATCCTGCCGCATCAGCGCGCGCAACCCCTCCGCGAAGCTGAGTTCGATCCCGGGCTGGACCTGCATCTGGTTGAACGCCGGCTCGATCATCTCGATCGGATCCTCGACCGTGCAGACGTTCACCTCGTCGGTGGCAAGCCGCTTGAGCGTCGAGTACAGGGTCGTGGTCTTGCCGCTGCCGGTCGGCCCGGTCACGAGCAGGATGCCGTTGGGCAGGCCGGTCAGGCGCTGCCATTCGCGCGCTTCGTGCGTCGGGAAACCGAGCGCCGCCATGTCGCGGACGGTGACGTCGGGATCGAAGATCCGCATCACCAGCTTCTCGCCGAAGGCGGTCGGCAGGGTCGCGAGCCGCAGTTCGACCTCGTCGCCGCTCGGCCGCCGGGTCTTGATCCGCCCGTCCTGCGGGCGCCGCTTCTCGACCACGTCCATCCGTCCGAGCAGCTTGATCCGGCTGGTCATCGCCGCCATCACCGAACTGGGCACCTGGTAGACGGTATGGAGCACGCCGTCGATGCGGAACCGGATCGCCCCGAGGTCGCGCCGCGGCTCGATGTGGATGTCCGACGCGCGCTGCTCGAAGGCATACTGCCACAGCCAGTCGACCACCTGCACGACGCCGGCATCGTTGGCGTCGAGCGCCTTGCCGCTGCGGCCGAGTTCGACGAGCTGCTCGAACTGGCTGACCCCGGCGGCGTTGCCGCTGCGCTGCGCGTGCCGCACCGACCGCGCCAGATTGAAGAACTCCACCGTGTACCGCGAGATGTCGGCCGGGCTGGCGACCATCAGGCGGATCGGCCGGCGCAGCATGCGCTCCATCTCGGCGATCCAGCTGCGGTCGAACGGCTCGCAGGTTGCGACGGTCACCTCCTCGGACGACGCGGCGACCGGCAGGATGCGGTGACGCTCGGCATAGCGGATCGACATCAGGTCGCCGATCTTGCTGATCTCCACCTTGAGCGGATCGACGCGCAGGTAGGGCAGGTCGGCGCGGCGCGCCAGCCATTCGGTCAATGTGTCCAGATCGAGGCCGCGTCCGTCGCCCTGCCGCTTCAGCCCGGCCTGGGCAACGCGCTGCAACGCATGCAGCTTGGCGCTGGCGTGGGCGCAGCGCTCCCAGCCGTAGCGCTCGGTGGCCGCGTCGATCAAGCCGTCCGCCTGTAGCCACTGCAGCAGTTCGCGCCAGTCCAGCCGCCCGTTTGCCGGCTGCGCGTGCGGGCGGGATGCGCTCGTGGGCGCGGGACGCTCGCGTGTCGCCGATGCGGCCAGATCGTCGGATTCCATGCGCACAAGTGTAGATGCGCGCCGGGGCCCGGTCAGCGCGGCGGCTGCAGCCGCTTGAGCAGCCGGGCCCAGCGCCGCGCCGGCAGTCCGGTTCGAGCCGCCACCGAATCGGCCCGCTCGATCAGCTGGGCGCGGGTGGGCGGCGGGGCCGCGGTGGCGTCGCGCAGCGCGATCACGATCAGGTTGCCGTCGCGGTTGGGCGGAAACTGCCAGACGCTGTCGCCCGGCTGGTCGAACGCGGCGGCGATGCGCCTGAGGCTGCGGTCCAGCACGCGCTGGTTCCCCGGTCCGCTGAACAGGTTGACGATCATGGCGCCCTGCGGCGCGAGCAGGCGGCGGCAGTCGGCATAGAACGCCGGCGTGTCGAGCACCGGCGCGGCCGCCTCGTGGTCGTAGAGATCGACGTGCAGCACCGCGGCCAGTCCGGCATGGGCCGGATCGGCCGCGAAGCCGGCAGCGTCCGCGCAGCGCACGTCGAGCCGGCCGCCGGGCTCGGGCAGCGCGAACCAGCGGTGCGCCGCCAGGATGACCGCCGGATTCAGCTCGACCGCGACGCAGTGCAGCCGCAGCCGCCTGAGCAGGAACTTGGTGACCGCCGCCGCCCCCAGCCCGAGCTGGACCGCGGTGCCGCCGCGCCAGGCGGACTCGGGCAGCAGCAGCATCCACGCCATCATCCGCTGCACGTACTCAAGCTCGATGTCGTTCGGCCGCGCGATGCGCATGCTGCCCTGGATCCACGGGGTTCCCAGGTGCAGGTTCCGCACGCCGCCGAACTCGGACAGGGTGGGCTCGGGAAGGACCGGTGTGCCGCGCGCCATGTCAACGCCCGCCCGGTTGTCCCGGGCGCGCCGCAGCCGCTTCGGGACGATGCCGATGGATCGGCGCGGACGACCGTTCGCCGGCGAACGCGTGCCGGATCCGAACGGCCGGCGCGCCCAGCGCTGCGGTCCTGCGGAAGGCGGCGGAAAGTCGCTTCATGCCGCGATCCCCAACCGCCGGGGCATCGCGTCGATTCCCGCCTGCGCGAACGCTTGCGCCCACGCGTCGCGCTTGCGCGCGTAGCTCCAGCTGGCGTTGGCCGGGCTGGTCGACGGCAGCCGCATCACCACGGGCGCCAGGCCGCGGGTGAGCCGCATCGCCCGTGCCGATTCGCCGCCGTTGTGCGCGATCAGCCGCAATGCCGGCAGGCCGGCGCGCAACGCGGCGAGATCGTTCGGCACGGCGTCGACGATCGCGCTGTCGAGGCTGCCTTCCCGCCGGCAATGGGCGTACACGTCCCAGATGCCGATGCCGCGCTCGCGGACCAGCGGGATCCGATCGGCATACGGCAGCGCCACCAGGTCGGCGCCGAGCAGATCGCCGACGACCCGCCAGAACTGGTTGCGCGGATGCGCGTAGTACTGCTGCGCCGCAAGCGACGCGACGCTCGGGAAGCTGCCCAGCACCAGCAGCCGACAGTTCGCGTCGCCCACTGGCGCCAGGCCGCGCAGCAGCGGCGTGGCGACAGCGCCTTCGCGGTCGGGATGGGACGCCGGCACCGGACGTGGGGATGTGGTCTGCATGGCGACATTGTCGCTGCGGATCGCCCCCGCCTCCGGCAGCGACTGCGGTTGCTCTGCCTATAATGTTTGGCTGACTTCGCTGCGGGTGTAGTTCAATGGCAGAACGGCAGCTTCCCAAGCTGCATACGAGGGTTCGATTCCCTTCACCCGCTCCAGCATCCCCAGACTCCGGCACGCGCCGGATTTTTTTCGCCATGACGGCCGACGCGCCTTCGCTTCCCGATTCAGCCGCCGCGCCGCCGCGCCGCGGCATCCGCAGCTTCGTCGTTCGCGCCGGCCGGATGACCGAGGCCCAGACGCGGGCGCTGGCCGAACTCGGCCCGCGCTGGATCGTGCCCTACGCCGAGGCCGCGGTCGACTGGCCCCAGGTCTTCGGCCGTGACGCCCCGCGGGTGCTCGAGATCGGATTCGGCATGGGCGACGCGACGGCAGAAATCGCCGCCGCGCAGCCGCAGACCGACTTCATCGGCGTCGAGGTCCATCCGCCGGGCATCGGCGCGCTGTTGCAGCGCATCGACGCCGCGGCGCTGACCAACCTGCGCATCATCCAGCACGACGCCGTGCCGGTGCTGCAGCACATGATCGCGCCGCACAGCCTGGCCGGGCTTCACATCTATTTTCCCGATCCCTGGCCGAAGAAGCGCCACCACAAGCGCCGGCTGATCCAGCCCGAATTCGTCCGGCTCGCCGCCAGCCGGCTGCGCCACGGCGGCTACCTGCACTGCGCCACCGACTGGCAGCCCTATGCCGAGCACATGCTCGACGTGCTGGGCGCCGAACCGGCGTTGCGCAACACCACCGGCGACTACGCGCCGCGGCCGGCGTGGCGGCCGGTGAGCAAGTTCGAGCGGCGCGGCCTGCGGCTGGGCCACGGTGTCTGGGACCTGGTGTTCACGGCGCGCTGACCCGCGGACCGCGCCGCCTCAGCCTGCCCAGCGGACCCATCCGCCCCAGGCGGTCAGCAGCACCACCGCGCCGAAGGCCAGCCGGTACCACGCGAACGGTACGAAGCTGTGCCCGCCGACGTAGCGCAGCAGCCAGCGCACGACCAGCAGCGCGGAAACGAACGCGACTGCCATGCCCAGGCCGAACACTGGCAGATCGGCCGCGCTCAGCAGCGCGCGGTGCTTGAACAGGTCGTAGGCGGTCGCCGCGAGCAGGGTGGGAATCGCCAGGAAGAACGAGAACTCGGTCGCCGCAGTCCGGCTCAGCCCGAACAGCATGCCGCCGATGATGGTCGCGCCCGAGCGGCTGGTCCCCGGGATCAGCGCGAACGCCTGGGCGACGCCGACCTTGAACGCATCCATCGTGCGCATCGCGTCGACGCTGGCGATGCGCACATGCCGCGCCGGGCGCTTCTGCCGCGCCTCCGCCCAGA
>JAKAIB010000073.1 GCA_021814605.1 Pseudomonadota bacterium
CGACGAGGATCACGCCTTCGGGAGTGACGATCGCGCCGAAGGTCGCGTTGTCCCCGGCATTGGCGGCGTCGCGCTGGCCGAGCGGGCCGACCAGGGCATAGGTCTGATCATGCACCTGCACGACGTGCAGCACGGCTGCCTGGGTGGCAAGCGTGCACGCGCACAACATCGTCGCAGCGGCAGATTTCAGCAGCATCCGGATCATGTTCGTCTCCGATGTCCCGAACCATCAACGCAGCTTGTACGCCGCATGACAGGCCACGCAGTTCTGCGTGACCTCGGTCAGTGCCGCCAGCGCCGGACGCACGTCGCCGCTCACGCTGGCATCCTGCGCCGCCACGACGAACCGGCTGGCACTTCGGTGCATGGCGTAACCCAGTTCGCGCATGCCGGCGGGCATGTAGCGGACGGAAGCCATCATGCCGCCATGCTGGGTGGAGCTCAGTCCGAGGCGCTGGTCGGCAATCCGCGCCGCGAGCGCGAAGTCGCTCCTGGACAGCGCCGCCTGGATGTCCGAGATGCTGGCGAGGTGATCGCGCATCTCCCGCAGCGTGGCCTGGCGGATCTGCGGGGGGAAATGCACGGTCTGGCGGGTGTCCTTGGTGGCCGGGGCGAGCGACTCGGCCGGCGCGGCACCACCGGGCATGGTCATGCCGTGGGACATGTCGGGCATCTGCGCCGCGGCGGCGCCGACCAGCGCCAGGACCGCCAGCAGGGGAATGGAAATTCGGATCAGGGACTGGCGCGTCATGGCATGGAGGGCGTGGTGGCAATAGGAGAGGGAACGGGGCAGGCCGTGCCTCGACACAGCGTCCCGGTGGCGCGATCGGATGATCGTCCCCGCGGCTAGCATGCGTCCATGATCGCGATCATGTCCCATCCCGCGGCCGCGCCCGGCCGTGCCGGCGGCGAAGCATCGCCTCCCGGCGACTGGCCGCCCGAGCTGCGCCGTCTCGCCCAATCCCTGTCCGTGCGGTCCGGACAGAGCCTGTTTCATCGAGGCGAGACACCGCACCGGGTGTACTGGGTGGACCACGGCGAACTGCGCCTGCAGAGAACCAGCGCCGACGGCAGGATCATCGTGCTGCAGCGGGTGCGGCAGGGGTTTCTGGCCGAGGCCAGCCTGCAGGCTCCGGCCTATCACTGCGACGGCTGGGTCGCGCAGGACGGACTGCTCTGGCAATTCCCGCGGGACCGGCTGCTCGGCGCGATGCAGGCCAGCGCGCCGCTGGCCTTGTGGTGGGCGACGCGGCTGGCGCAGCAATTGCGCGATGCGCGACTGCGTTGCGAGCGCCTGGCGCTGCGCGGCGCTCGCGACCGCGTCCTGCACGCCGTCGACACCGAAGGTCAAGGCGGCGCGCTGCAGCTGCCGCCATTGCGCAAGGACTGGGCGGACGAACTCGGCCTCACCCCGGAAGCGCTGTACCGCACGCTGGCGGCCTTGCGGCGAGAAGGCGTCCTGGTGCTGGACGGCAACACGCTGTCGCGGACCTGAGCGCGGCTTCGGATCCCCATCCGACCGGTTCGTCCGGTCCTTCCGGCGCGGTTCAGGCCGCCGCCTGCACCGCCACCGCTTCCAGCGGGCGGTCGGCGCGGCGCTCCCAGTCGGCCTTCTGGTCCTCGCCGATCGGGCCGACGTTGAAGTAGCGGGCGTCGGGATGGGCGAGGTAGAAGCCGCTGACGCTCGCCGCCGGAAGCATCGCCCCGCTCTCGGTCAGCGTCATGCCGATGTCGGCCGCGCCAAGCACGCGGAACAGGTCGGCCTTCACCGAATGCTCCGGGCAGGCGGGATAGCCCGGCGCAGGGCGGATGCCGCGGTATTGCTCGGCAATCAGCGCGGCGCTGTCCAGCGTTTCGTCCGACGCGTATCCCCAGAATTCGGTCCGCACCCGCTGGTGCATGCGCTCGGCCAGCGCCTCGGCCAGCCGGTCGGCGAGCGCCTTGAGCAGGATGGCCGAGTAGTCGTCGAGGTCGTCGAGGAAGGCCTTTTCCTTGGCTTCGACACCGATTCCGGCGGTCACCGCGAACAGCCCGACGTAATCGGCCGCGACACCCCTGGGCGCGACGTAGTCGGCCAGCGCGCGGTTCGGCCGGCGCACGCCGTCGACCACCGGGCGCTCGGTCTGCTGGCGCAATCCGTGCCAGACCATGAGCTCGGTGTCGCGCGCCTCGTCGACGTAGACGGCGATGTCGTCGTCGGCCACGCTGTTGGCCGGCCACAGCCCGATCACGGCGTTCGCCGTGATCCAGCGGCCTTCGATCAGCCGCCGCAGCATGCGCTGCGCGTCGCCGTAGACCCGGCGCGCCGACTCGCCGACGATGTCGTCGGTGAGGATGTCGGGAAACCTGCCGGCCAGGTCCCAGGTCTGGAAGAACGGCGTCCAGTCGATGAGCGCAGCGATCTCGGCCAGGTCGTAGTTGCGGAACACGCGGCGGCCGATGAACTTGGGTGCCGGCGGCACGTAGTGCGCCCAGTCGACCGGCGTCCGATTGGCACGCGCCTGGTCCAGCGACACCAGCGGCGTGACGCGCTTGCCGGCGTGCAACGCGCGGACCTTGGCATAGTCGGCCTCGATCTCGGCGATGTACGCGGCGGCCTGTTCCGACAGCAGGTTCTGCGCGACGCCCACGCTGCGCGAGGCGTCGGGAACGTAGACCACCGGCCCGTCGTAGTGCGGCGCGATCTTGACTGCCGTGTGCACCCGGCTGGTGGTCGCGCCGCCGATCAGCAGCGGCAGCTTGCGGCTGCGGAACCACTCGTCGCGCTGCATCTCGGCGGCGACGTGCTGCATCTCCTCCAGGCTCGGCGTGATCAGTCCGGACAGGCCGACGATGTCGGCACCCTCCTCGCGTGCCCGCGCCAGGATGTCCTTGGCCGGCACCATCACCCCCATGTTGACCACTTCGAAGTTGTTGCACTGCAGGACGACGGTGACGATGTTCTTGCCGATGTCGTGGACGTCGCCCTTGACCGTGGCGATCACGATCTTGCCCTTCGCGCGCACGTCGCAGCCGGCGGCCTCCATGTCCTTCTTCTCCGCCTCGATGTAGGGCAGCAGATGGGCGACGGCCTGCTTCATGACCCGCGCGCTCTTGACCACCTGCGGCAGGAACATCTTGCCGGCGCCGAACAGGTCGCCGACCACGTTCATCCCGTCCATCAGCGGGCCTTCGATGACATGCAGCGGCCGGCCGCCCCCGGCGCGGATCTCCTGCCAGGCCTCCTCGGTATCGGCGTCGATGAAGTCGGTGATGCCGTGCACCAGCGCATGGGTCAGCCGCTGGCGCACCGGCTGGTCGCGCCAGGCCAGCCGCGCGCTGTCGTCCCGCGCCGCGCCCTTCACTGCCTCGGCGATCTCGAGCAGCCGCTCCGTCGCGTCGGGACGGCGGTTGAGCACCACGTCCTCGACGCGCTCGCGCAGCTCGGGATCGAGGTCGTCGTACACGCCGATCTGGCCGGCGTTGACGATGCCCATGTCCATCCCGGCGCGGATGGCGTGGTAGAGGAACACGGTGTGGATCGCCTCGCGCACGGGTTCGTTGCCGCGAAAGCTGAACGACACGTTGGAGACGCCGCCGGAGACCTTGGCACCGGGCAGGTTGGCCTTGATCCAGCGCGTCGCGTCGATGAAATCGACCGCGTAGTTGTTGTGCTCCTCGATGCCGGTCGCGATGGCGAAGATGTTGGGATCGAAGATGATGTCCTCGGGCGGAAACCCGACCTGCTCGACCAGGATGCGGTAGGCACGCTCGCAGATCGCCGTCTTGCGCGCCAGGGTATCGGCCTGGCCCTGCTCGTCGAACGCCATCACCACCGCGGCGGCGCCGTAGCGCCGCACCAGCCGGGCGTGATGGACGAACGCCGCCTCGCCCTCCTTGAGCGAAATCGAGTTGACCACGGCCTTGCCCTGGACACAGCGCAGCCCGGCCTCGATGACGTCCCACTTGGAACTGTCGATCATCACCGGCACCCGCGCGATGTCGGGTTCGGAGGCGAGCAGGTTCAGGAAGCGCACCATCGCGGCCTTGCTGTCGAGCATGGCCTCGTCCATGTTGACGTCGATGACCTGCGCGCCGTTCTCCACCTGCTGCCGCGCCACGGCCAGCGCCTTGTCGAATTCGCCGGCCAGGACCAGCCGGGCGAACGCCTTCGATCCGGTGACGTTGGTGCGCTCGCCGATGTTGACGAACAACGACCCCGGCCCGATCGACAGCGGCTCCAGCCCGGACAGGCGCAGCGGCGGCGGGACGGATGCACCGGCTTCGGGAACGGCTGGCTGCAGAGGCGGATTGGAGGGCATGGTGTCGGCTCGTGATGACGGAGGATGACGCCGGCGCGGATGCCCGGGATCGGGCGCGATGGACCGCGAGACCGCCGCGTTGCCGCGGTCGGAGACCGGGCCACCCTGAATCACGGTGCTGCAGCGCTTCTTGGCTCGAGTTATTGTAGGGAGGGGGCAAAATGCCTCGGATTCCGAGGCCTGTTTGCGCCCGTCACCCCGACCGGCCAGCCATCCATGATCAAGACCGTCCGTCCGCCCCGACTCGATCCGGGCCTGTTCGCGCCCCGGATCGCGCAACTGCTGCTGCGCCAGCCCGGCCACCGGCTGCGTGCAGAGGACGCGGTGCTGATCGCCGACCTGATGCAGGTGCGGCAGGTGAGCGCCGGCACCCGTTTCATCGCCCAGGACGACGACACCCATGACGGCACCATCATGATGCTGCTCGACGGCGAGGTCACCATCGAAAAGGCGCCGCAGCATCAGGGCGACAGCCTGGTCGTCTCGATCGCCGGTCCCGGGCAGATGTTCGGCGAGATGGGCGTGCTGCTCGACGCGCCGCGGTCGGCGAGCTGCATCGCCTACACCGACATCGCGCTCGCCGTGCTCGGCCGCGATGCGCTCGAACGGCTGGTCGACGAACATCCCGGCGCTGCGGCACGGCTGGCGCTGGGCATCGCCACGCGCCTTGCCGAGCACCTGCGCGACACGTCGAACAAGCTCAGTTCGATGTCGCGTCTGCTCACCGCGATGCATCCGGCGATCAAGGCGCAGTCGCTCGGGCCGAAAACGGGGTTCGGCCCGCAGGACGTCGAGCTCGGTCAGCCGACCGGATCGGAGTAGAACGGCGGGCGCCCCGCCGCCGCGACCGGCCGCGGCGGTTCGGCGGAAACCGCGTCGCGGATCGCCGCGATGTGCGCCGGCGTCGTGCCGCAGCAGCCACCCACGATGTTGACCAGCCCTTCGGCCGCGAACTCGTGCAGCAGACGCGACGTGACTTCCGGCGTCTCGTCGAAGCCGGTGTCGCTCATCGGGTTGGGCAGTCCGGCGTTCGGGTAGCAGCTGATGTAGGTATCGGGGGCCGCCTTGGCGAGTTCCTGCAGGTACGGCCGCATCAGCGCAGCGCCAAGCGCGCAGTTCAGCCCGACGGCCAGGGGCCGGGCGTGACGCACGCTGGTCCAGAACGCCTCGACCGTCTGGCCCGACAGGATGCGCCCGGACGCGTCGGTGACCGTGCCGCTGATGATCACCGGCAGGCGCTCGCCGGTGTCCTCGAACACTTCGTCGACCGCGAACAGCGCCGCCTTGGCGTTGAGGGTGTCGAAGATGGTCTCGATCAGGATCACCTCGGCGCCACCGCGCATCAGCGCCCGCGTCTGCTGGGCGTAGGCGGCGCGCAGCGTCTCGAAGTCGACATTGCGCGCTCCCGGATCGTTGACGTCGGGGCTGATGCTCGCGGTCCGCGGGGTGGGCCCGAGTGCTCCGGCGACGAAGCGCGGCTTGTCGTCGGTCGCGAATTTGTCGCATGCCGCGCGCGCCAGCCGCGCCGACGCTTCGTTCATCTCGTCGACCAGCGCGGCCATGCCATAGTCGTCCTGGGCGATGCTGGTCGCGCCGAAGGTGTTGGTCTCGATCAGATCGGCGCCCGCGGCGAGGTAGGCCTCGTGGATGTCGCGGATGATCTGCGGCTGCGTCAGGCTCAGCAGTTCATTGTTGCCCTTGACGTCGCGCGGCCAGTCCTTGAAGCGCTCCCCACGATACTGCGCCTCGCCGAGCTTGAGCCGCTGGATCATCGTGCCCATTGCGCCATCGAGCACGACGATGCGCTCGCGCAGCAGTTCGGGCAGGCGCGCGGCGCGGGTATACGGCCTGGGTGCGGGCGGATGGAAGGTCGGCATGGCGCAATGGTACGAGCCGCGGCGCGACCCGCGCCGGAGTGGTCCCACGTCCCTGAAGCGCCGGGCGAAGCAGCCACCGACGCGGCACGGTCATTCGATCCCTGCCTTGCGCGCGCGCAAATTCACCTGCGATCGCAGCGCATTGCGTAAGATCGCCCCAAATCCGCCCGCCATGTCCCTGCCGTCATCGCCATTCTCCGCCCTGCGCCGCGCCACCCGCGTGCTGTGGCTGGTGCTGTTCGCGATCGTGCTGCAGCCGCTTGCGCTGGCGCGGTCGCCGACGGCCCGGTGGGTGCAGCTGCCGTACTGCAAGATTGCCGCAGGTCAAGCCGCGGCAGCGTCCGGCGCACCCGAGCCGGCGGCACATCACGTTCCGCATCGGCCGCGCAGCGTCGTCCTGCTGCTCAATCCGGCCGCGGCCCTCACCGCGGCCGGCACGCAACCCGCGCCGCCGGGACGATCGACGCTGGTCGCCGCAGCAGCCGTTCCGGCCGTGCAACGCGTGCGGCACATCGCCGTGGCGGCGCCGCTGCACGGCACGCCGCCGCCCTCGCCGCAGCAGCCACGCGCCCCGCCTCTGTTCTCCTGATCGCCATCGTCGCGGCGGCCGCCCTCGGGCCGCCGTCCCGCATGCCCGCATGGCGGGCCATCAGGAGCATGTCATGGATCGTTTTCTCCCGCAGGTCGCGGCGTCTCCGCCGCGCTCCGTCTGGCGCCTCGGCCACCTCGCCGGCGGCGTCCTGGTGCTGGCGCTGCCGGCCGTCGCGCAGGCCTGCGCCACCTGTGGGTGTGCCTTGTCGTCCGACGCGGCAATGGGCTATTCGGCGACGGCCGGATGGCGCGTCAGCCTGCAGTACGACAACATCGACCAGAGTCAGCTGCGCTCGGGCACCTCGGCCATCGCGCCATCGCAGGTCGCCGCGATCAACGACGCCGGCGGCAACCAGGAAGTCGAGCAGCAGACCATCAACCGCTACTGGACGCTGGGGTTGAGCTACAGCCCCGGTCCGGACTGGAACTTCGGCCTTGCAGTGCCGTACATCGACCGCACCCACACCACCTACGGCGCCGCGACCAACCCGCTGACGCCCGCGGACGTCAGCGGCGCGACCGTCACCGGCATCGGCGACATCCGGTTCATCACCGCCTGGCAGGGCCTGCTGCCCACCCACAATTTCGGACTGCAGTTCGGCGTCAAGCTGCCGACAGGCGACTACGGTGGCCCCAACGCCGACGGCAGCGGCGTCGTCGGACGCAATCCCGCGGCGTTCGGCACCGGACCGAACGCGCGGCAGCCGTCGCCCGACAACCTGCTCGACACCAGCCTGCAGGCCGGCACCGGGAGCACCGACCTGATCGTCGGGGCCTACTACTTCCAGGCGGTCAGCCAGGACTTCGACGCGTTCGCCAGCGGCCAGTTCCAGGCGGCGGTGCAGCATCGACTGGACCAGACCGGCCAGGATTACCGCCCCGGCAACCAGGAGAACGTCAGCTTCGGTCTGCGTGACGAACACAATCCCGCGCTCGTGCCGCAGATCCAGGTCAACCTCACCCACAGGAGCGCCGACCAGGGCGCGCTGGCCGACGCCACCGACACCGCCGGCACCGTTGCCTATCTCAGCCCCGGCGTCTCCGCGGCGATCGGGGCGGACACGCAGGTCTACGGCTTCGTCCAGCTCCCCGTCTACAGCCGGCTCGACGGCTATCAGCTCTTTCCCCGCTGGACCGCCAGCCTGGGCGTCAGCCGCACCTTCTGAGGCGCCGCGATGCCCGTGTCCTTCCGTTGTCCCACCACTCTCGCACAGGAGATCATCATGCAATCCATTTCCCCGCTGCGTCGCGCCGCGCTGCACGGTTTCGCCGCCGCCCTGCTCGGCTTCGGCCTGGTCGCCTCGGCCTTCGCCGCAGGCGTCCGGATCGAGGATGCCTGGATCCGCTGGCTTCCGGCCGGACTGCCGGCCGGCGGCTACGGCAAGGTCGTCAACGACACGGGCAAGGAGGTCCGCATCGTCGGCGCGTCGAGCCCCGATTACGGCGAGGTCATGCTCCATCGCAGCGTCAACCAGAACGGCGTGATGAAAATGATCCACGTCGACGCCATTCCCGTCGCCGCGCACGGCAGCATGGCGTTTGCGCCCGGCGGCTACCACATCATGCTGATGCAACCCAAGGCCGGGGTCGAGCCGGGCGCGAAGGTGCCGGTCACCCTCAAGCTTGCCGATGGCGAATCGCTCACCGCCGAATTCGAAGTCCGCAAGCCGACTGCATCCGGCCCGGCGACGGACAAGGGCGGCGACATGGGCGGCATGAAGGGCATGCAGCATTGACCGGCCCCGGACTGATCCGCCCTCCGGGCTCCGTGCCTGCCGGCGGCTCCGACGAACCGTGCGCGCCGCGCCCGGTCGCGGGCCGCCGTGCCGTGCTCGCACGCGGCGCGGCAGCCCTGTTCGCCGCGGCGACGCCGCCGCTGCTCTGGCCGCGCAAGGCGCGGGCGGATGAACTCCGCGTCGGCGCCCCGGCGCCACCCGCGGTACTGCAGACGCTGGACGGCCGGCGCATCGCGACCGACGACCTGCTCGGGCAGGTGGTCATCCTGACCTTCTGGGCGACCTGGTGCGGTCCTTGCCGCGAGGAATTGCCGGTGCTGTCGCGCTACGCACAGACACACGCGGCGCGGGGCCTGCGCGTGCTCGGATTCAGCCTCGATCCACCATCGGCACTCGATCAGGTGCGCAAGGTAGCCGCCACACTGGCGTTCCCCGTCGGCCTGCTGCCGAGTCCCTGGTTCGGCGGCTACGGCCGGATCTGGCGCATCCCGGTGAGCTTCGTCATCGACCGCACCGGCCGGCTGGCCGACGATGGCTGGAGCGATCCGCATCCGGCATGGACCGCGCAGCGCCTGGCGCGCGTCGTCGGCCCGCTGCTCGGCTGAACCGCCCCCCGCCGCTGCCGATCAGATTTCCACCTGCGTGCCGAGTTCGACCACGCGGTTGGGCGGAATGCGGAAGTAGTCGGACGCCTCCTGGGCGTTGCGGCTCATCCAGGAGAACAGCACCTCGCGCCAAAGCGCCATTCCCGGCAGCTTCGACGGGACGATGGTCTGCCGCGCGAGGAAGAACGACGTCTCCATCAGCTGGAACTCCATGCCATAGAGCCGTTCGCAGTCGGCGAGCACCTGCTGCACGTCGGGTTCATCCTGGAAGCCGAGTTCGACGTGCAGCAGGTAGATCCCTTCCTCCAGCGGCGTCAGCTGGATGCCCTTGTCCGGCGGCACGTGCGGCACGTCCATGGTCTGCGCCGACAGGAAGATCACCCGCTCGTGCAGCACCTTGTTGTGCTTGAGGTTGTGCAGCAGCGCGTGCGGCACCATCGTCGTGCTCGGCGTGAGATAGACCGCCGTGCCTTCGACGCGCGTCGGCGGGTAGGTCGACAGGCTGGCGACGAAATCCTTCAGGTTCAGCGCCTGCTCCTCGAGCTGGCGGCGCAGCAGCGAACGTCCGCGCTTCCAGGTCGACAGCAACACGTAGATCGCGGCGCCGAACAGCAGCGGGAACCAGCCACCGTGATCGACCTTGAGCGAGTTGGACGACAGGAAGGCGAGGTCGATCACGGCGAATCCGCCGAACACCAGGTTGCTGCGCCCCGCGCTCCAGCCCCAGCGCTTCTGCGCGATCATCCAGCAGAACAGCGTGGTCACCAGCATGGTGATGTTGACCGCGATGCCGTAGGCCGAGGCCAGGTTTTCCGCCGAGCGGAAGCTCAGCACCAGCAGCAGGACGAAGATCAGCAGCAGCCAGTTGATGAATGGAACGTAGATCTGCCCCTGATGGCTTTCGCTAGTGAAGGCCACCGTCATCCGCGGCAGGTAGCCCAGCTTGATCGCCTGGGTGGTGATCGAGTAGGCGCCCGAGATCACCGCCTGCGAGGCGATGATGGTCGCCGCAGTCGCCAGCAGCAGCAGCGGGATCAGCGCCCAGTGCGGCGCCAGGTAGAAGAACGGGTTCTTCGTCGCCTCGGGATGCGCCAGCACCAGCGCGCCCTGACCAAAATAGTTCAGCACCAGACCGGGCATGACGAGTCCGACCCATGCCCTCTGGATCGGCCGGCGGCCGAAATGCCCCATATCGGCGTAGAGCGCTTCGCCTCCGGTCAGCACCAGGAACACGGCGCCGAGCAGGATCAGCGCGATCTTCGGCTCGCGTCCGAACAGTTCGACCGCGTAATACGGGTTGATCGCCAGCAACACCGTGGGGTTGTGCAGCACTTGGACCAGCCCGAGCAGGCCGATCACGGTGAACCAGACCAGCATCACCGGCCCGAAATACCGGCCGACTGCCGCGGTGCCGTGCTTCTGCACCACGAACAGCCCCACCAGGATGCCGGCGGTGATCGGGACGATCCAGTCGTTGAACACCGGCGTCGCCACGCTCAGCCCCTCCATCGCCGACAGCACCGAGATGGCCGGGGTGATGACGCTGTCGCCGTAGAACATCGACGCGCCGACCAGGCCCAAGGTGATCGCGATGGCGCGGCCGCGCGATCCGCGCGCGTATTGCCGCATCACCAGCGCCATCAGCGCCAGAATCCCGCCCTCGCCGTCGTTGTCGGCGCGCAGCACCAGCAGCACGTACTTGACGAGGACGATGAGCGTGAGCGCCCAGAAGATCAGCGACAGCACGCCGAGAACGTTGTTCGGGCTGTACGGCACGCCGTGTTCCGGGCTGAATGCCGTCTGGAACGCGTAGAGCGGGCTGGTTCCGATGTCGCCGTAGACCACCCCGAGGGCGCCTAGACTGAGCGCGGCCATGCCGGCCTTGTGCTCCGGTGAGAGGTTTCTGTCTGTCTGCATGGGTTGTTGCATCAGGCCGGACGCCCCCGGGCGATGGCGCGGGTCGCGCGCCGATCGCCGACCTGCGCCCCGATCGACCGCGCGCAGCTCGTGCGATGGCTGCGCAGCGAGCGCAGGATAGTGGATTCGTCCCGCCGGCCACAGCGGCAATTCCCGCGTGTTGGTTTCGCGCCGCAACAGGTCGCCGGTCGGTTGAACTTCACTTGTCGCAGATCAAGACCATGCGCTGGAGATTGGAGAAACATCTATTCATTATGATGAATCAATCACTCGACTTCCGGCCGGAACTGCTGCAGCGCTTCGACATTTCCGGGCCGCGCTACACCTCGTACCCGACCGCGGACCGCATGCACACCGGCTTCGGGCCGAAAGACTACGCCGAGGAACTCCGGCGCCGGGGCGAGCGGCCGGACGAGCCGGTTTCGCTGTACTTCCACGTGCCGTTCTGCGAAACCCTCTGCTATTACTGCGGGTGCAACAAGATCCCGACCAAGAACCACGGCCGCTCGGCACCGTACCTGGACAGCGTCGAACAGGAACTGCGGCTGGTGTCCGGGCTGCTCGATGCACGCCTTCCGGTGACCCAGTTGCACTGGGGCGGCGGCACGCCGACCTTCCTCAGTGATGACGAGGCCGCCCGGCTGATGGACATGACGCACACGCACTTCGCGCTGCAGTCCGGCGGCGAATTCTCGATCGAGATCGATCCGCGCAAGGTCGGCGCGCGACGGGTCGAGCACCTGGCCCGGCTCGGATTCAACCGCATGAGCGTCGGGGTGCAGGATTTCGCACCCGAGGTTCAGCAGGCCGTCAACCGCATCCAGAGCGTCGAGGAAACCCGCGAGGTCATCGATGCGGCGCGCGGTTGCGGTTTTGCCTCGGTCAGCGTCGACCTGATCTACGGCCTGCCGCTGCAGAACGTCGCGTCGTTCGGCCGGACGCTCGAGCAGGTGATCGCGCTGTCGCCCGACCGCATCGCGCTCTACAGCTATGCCCATCTGCCGCACGTGTTCAAGCCGCAGCGCCGCATCAATGCCGACGATCTGCCCTCACCCGACGTCAAGCTCAAGCTGCTCGGCATGGCGATTGCCGCGCTCGAGGAGGCCGGCTACGTGTACATCGGCATGGATCACTTTGCGAAGCCCGACGATGAGCTCGCCCGGGCGCAGCGCGAAGGCCAGCTGCACCGCAATTTCCAGGGGTATTCGACCCACGCCGACATCGATCTGCTGGCGTTCGGCGTGTCCGGCATCTCGAATGTCGACGGCTGCTACGCGCAGAACGCCAAGACCATCGATGAGTACACGGAAATGCTCGCCTTCGGCAAGCTGCCCATCGCCCGAGGCGTCCGGCTGACGCCGGAAGACCGGCTGCGCCGGACCGCGATCCAGCGACTGATGTGCGACTTCCGGCTCGACCTGCAGGCCCTCGGCGACGAGTTCTCCGTCGATCC
>JAKAIB010000330.1 GCA_021814605.1 Pseudomonadota bacterium
CGACCCGCCGCGGGCGATCGCGTCCTTCAACACCACCGCGCCGACCCGCAGATTAGCCAGCGGATCGATGCTCGCCTGCGGTCCGCCGAACGGGGCGAACTTGTCGCGGTGCACGCCCGCCATCACCTGCATCAACCCGGTCGCGCCGACGCTGCTCTGCGCATACGGATTGAACGACGACTCCACCGCCATCACCGCGAGGATCAGCAACGGATCAAGCCGCTGCTCGCGACCGACCGACCAAGCGGCGCTGACCAGCTGCGCCATGGCGTTCGGGGCGATGCTGTAGCGTCGCGCCAGCCAGTCCGATACCACGCGCTGCCGCGCGTCGAGGGTCGGCAGGGCGGGCTGCGGCGCGGCCTGGGCCGCAGGCATCAGCACGTCTCCGGGTTGCTGGGCCAGCGCCTGCAGCTCTTCCGCAGCAGTCTTGCGCGCGAGCACCCATTGCGTCAGGCCGCGGTCGAGCATCGACACTGCATCCGGCCGGAAGAACAGGTAGGCGCCGCCGGCAACGACGAACAGCCCGACCATCATCAACGTCTGATGGGTAAGGTCCCAGATACCGCCCAACAGCCGGCGAGCCGGAGGAAGAGCGACATGCAAGAGGTTCAGCATGGAAATCTCCTGTGTCTAGCGAAAAAGCGGATCGCGGCACAACTGCGATCGCACATTTCTCAAGGGCACAGATCCGACAACACGGGCTCTCCAGGGGAGCCCAACAGCCTAAGATGCCGGTTGGCATGCAACCGGCCTTCCGTGATACCGCGCGGCGGAATTGCGCGGCAAGGCGTGTTTCGGGGCGACTGTGTTGCCGTCCCGGTTTCGGGCGCATCAGGGCAAACACGGTCGCGATTCTAGGAATGTCGTTATGCCCGGTCAACGCATATGGTTAATTTCATCATTCTTTTAGTTATATGAAATATCGTGACCTGCGCGATTTCCTGACCCAGCTCGAGGCGCGTTCGCTCCTGCGCCGATGCGCGGATCCGGTCTCACCCGCACTAGAGATGACGGTCGTCTGCGATGCCCTGATCCGGGGGGGCGGGCCTGCCGTGCTGTTCGAGAATCCGACGGGCCACGTCGTGCCGGTCCTCGGCAATCTGTTCGGCACGCCGGAGCGCGTCGCGCTCGGCATGGGGGCGAACGACGTCGGCGAGTTGCGCCGCATCGGCGAGGTCCTGGCGCAACTCAAGGAGCCCGAACCGCCGCGCGGTCTCCGCGATGCGGGCGAACTGATGCATCTGGTCAAGGCGGTCTGGGACATGCGGCCGCGCACGGTTTCCCGTCCTGCCTGCCAACAGATCGTCCTGGAAGGCGCGGACGTCGACCTCGAGCGGCTGCCGCTGCAGACCTGCTGGCCGCAGGACGCCGGGCCGCTGCTCACCTGGGGGCTGGTCGTGACCCGCGGTCCACAGAACGTGCCTCGGCCGCGCCGCCGGCAGAACCTCGGCATCTACCGCCAGCAGCGCATCGGCCGCAACCGGCTGATCATGCGCTGGCTCGCCCACCGTGGTGGCGCACTCGATTTCCGCGAGTTCGCGCTGGCCAATCCTGGCAAGCCCTTCCCGGTCGCGGTCGCGGTCGGCGCCGATCCCGCCACCATCCTCGGCGCGGTCACCCCGGTCCCCGACACCTTGAGCGAATACCAGTTCGCCGGCCTGCTGCGCGGCGGCCGCACCGAGGTCGCCCAATGCGTCGGCTCCGATCTGCAGGTGCCCGCTTCGGCCGAGTTCGTCCTCGAAGGCCACCTCCCCCCGGCCGCTCCAGGCTGGCGCGGGACCAGCGAGACGGGGGTGCCACTGATGGAGAAGAACGGCTACCTGCATGCGCTCGAAGGCCCGTTCGGCGATCACACCGGCTACTACAACGAGCAGGAATGGTTCCCGGTGTTCGAGGTCGACCGCATCACCCACCGGGAGCAGCCGATCTACCACTCGACCTACACCGGGAAACCGCCGGACGAGCCGGCAGTGCTCGGCGTCGCGCTGAACGAGGTGTTCGTGCCGATCCTGCAGCGGCAGTATCCCGAGATCGTCGATTTCTATCTGCCGCCCGAGGGCTGCAGCTACCGGCTGGCGGTGGTCTCGATCCGCAAGGCCTACGCCGGCCATGCCAAGCGGGTGATGTTCGGCATCTGGGGATTCCTGCGCCAGTTCCTCTATACCAAGTTCATCGTCGTGACCGACGCCGACGTGAACATCCGCGACTGGAACGACGTCATCTGGGCAATCACGACCCGCACCGATCCGGCGCGCGACACCCTGCTGGTCGAGAACACCCCGATCGACTACCTCGACTTCGCCTCTCCGCAGGCCGGGCTCGGCGGGAAGATGGGACTCGACGCGACCAACAAGTGGCCCGGCGAGACGACCCGGGAATGGGGGCGCGCGATCGCCCACGACGCGCAGGCGCAGCAGCGCATGCGCGGCGTAATCGACGCGCTGACCGCCGGTTTGGTTCCGCCAGACACCGCGCCAAAATCCGATTGAAAATCAGGCTCTTCCTGCAATGATCGCGGTCAGGATCGACGGTACCCCTGCAATGCGCTCGCCTTTGCATTGACACCCCGCGCGACGCGGGCGTACGTTCAGTTCCATCGTGGCGGTGCAGCCGTCACGATGGGCGATCCAGGCACAGCCTGGATCGCGTCAACCTCCCTCATGCATCCCTGCATGAGCTTGACAGGCGGCAGCAAACCCGACTGTCGGGACCCGCCGGGCCGCACCGCCAGGTCGCGG
>JAKAIB010000331.1 GCA_021814605.1 Pseudomonadota bacterium
CGGGTGGCGCGTCCAGTTCATGGCCGGGCGCTATGCGACTATCGTATATCCGGATGTTCGTAATCATCGCCGCAGGGGGATGTCGATGGTCGCGGTGGTGACGCCGCCGGTGTGGGCGAGCTTGAGCATGCCGCCGACGTCGCTCAGCAGGCGGCGGCTTTCCCACAGGCCGAAGCCCGATCCTTGCGGAAAGCTCGTCGGCGCAATGTCCGAGAGCAAGGCGGCGGGCGGCGCGGTGCCGCGGTTGCGCACCTGCACGCGCAGGGCATCGCCCAGCATGTCGACCTCGAGTTCGAGGGTCGAGCCGGGCTCGGCGGCGTGGCAGGCGTTGAGCAGGATGTTGAGCGTGGCCTGGCGCACCGGGCCGGCGGCGGCGGGAACCTGCGCCGCGGGCAGGTCGATGCGGCTGTGCAGGCGCACGCTGCGCTCGCGCTGGCAGGGCTGGATGATCTCGATCAGATCGGCGAAATCCTGCTTGGTCAGGTCGCGCTGATCGGGCCGGGTCTGCGCCAGCAGCGCCTGGGCGGTGTTGCGCAATTGCTCCAACCCGCGGTCGAGCAGGTCGAGTGTCTGGCGCGTGGCGTCGTCGTACTGGCCGAAGCGTTGCGCCGTGTGCAGGGCATTGAGCATGCCGCCGAGCGGGTTGTTGATCTCGTGCGCGGTCGCAGCGGCCAGCGCCCCCACGGCGGCGAGCTTTTCCGCGCGCCGGGCGCGTTCTGCTTGCTCCAGCAGCCGTGCGAAGGCTGCGGCGAGCGTGCCCACTTCGTCGCGCCGGGCCGCGAGTTCGGCGCTGATGCGGCGGGTGTCGTCGCCGTTGCGGCGCATCGATTCCTGCAGGCGCACCAGCGGGGCGAGCATGCGACGGGTGAGCATCCACACGATGGGCACGAACACGGCCACGGCGAAGAGGGTGATCGCGGTGATCCACCAGGTCATCGAGCGCAGGCGCTGGCGGTACAGGGCGTCGCTCACCGCATAGACCAGGGTGCCGACCCCCGCTTCCGAATCGGCGCGCAGGGCGCTGACGTAAATGCGCCAGTTGCCGCTTTGGATCGGGGGCGACAGCCCCGGATGGGTGCTTGCCACGCTCAAGGGCGAACTGACCTGCAGCGAACCCGGTGCCCACAGGGGTGTCCACACCGGCGGCCTGGCCGTGGGAAACAGCGTGGGGTCGGAGCTGGCGAACACCCGCCCGCCAGGGCCGATGAGCACCGCTATCGAGGCGCTGTGCGGCGGCGAATCGACCTGGTCGCCGGTGACGGAGGTCAGCGCCTCGTAGGCGGCCCAGACGTTGTCTTGTTGAATCAAGGTCGGCAGACTCTTGTTCCACGCTGCCATGGCCTGGAACGCGCCGGCGTCGACGTCCTCGATCAGATACTGCCGCGTCAGCAGACCCAGCCCCGCGGCCATCAGCAGCGCCGTGAGGGCGACCAGGGTTGCCGCGATCAAGGGCAGGCGCAGCAGCAGGGCGCTTTTCCAGGCGGCGCGCTCCTGCCGAGGCACCGCGTCCGGGCGCTGCGCCGCGTCGGGTGTGATCGCGAGGTCGTGCGATGCCGCGTTCATGCGGTTTCGTAAATGGCGGAAAGGGGAATCGGCGGATGCGTGCCGTCGAGAATCGCCGCGAGCTCGGCGATGCCGCCGAACCAGCTTTCCTGTGGCGCGAGGAAGTCTTCCAGATCCAGGCTGCGCAGCAAGGCCCAGCCTTGCGCGTCATTCTTGGCCGAGAGCAGCGCGTGCTGCAGACGCATGTGCAGCATGGGATCGAGGTTCTTGCGCGTGACGACAGGCGGAAAGCCGTAACGCCGGGACTTGGCGACGATGCGGGTCTTGAGTGCCGCCTGCGACTGGCGCTGCGTCAGCACCTCCCAGATATAGCCGTCCACCGTGCCCGAATCGGCCAGGCCGCTGCCCACCGCCTCCACCACCTTGTGCAGCGAGTAAGTGTAGAAGGTGCCTCTGAAAAAACGCTGCGGCGTCTGGCCGAGCGCGCGCAGCGCCACCACCGGCACCAGATAACCCGAGTTGGACAGCGGATCGTCGAACGCAAACATGTCGCCGCGCAGGTCGCGGATCGAGTGCGCCTGGGTGCGCCGCGCCGAAGCGATGAGGTAGCTCTGGTACCAAGGCTGTCCGTGCCAGCCGGGTTGCGCGCACAGGCGCACGAAACCCTTGGCCACCACATAGGGAAAGCCGCAGATCCATGCGGCCTCCATTTCATCGGAGCGCAAGGCTTCGAGCGCTTCCTGATAGCTGGATTTCTGGATGATCTGCACCGGCATGCCGAGCCTGGACTGCAAGAAGTCCTGCCAGAGGTGTATCGCCCCGTCGTGCAGGAAGACATCCGTCACGCCAAACCGGAACGGCGGCTTGCCGCTACGCGCAAGACTTTGCCCGAATGCGTTGGACAGGGCGCCGCAGGTCGCGGCGGCGAGAAGGATTCGGCGGCGCATGGTGGCGTCCTCTTAGTTACGAAAACGAAACGCTCTCGATCTGGCGCGTTACCCAGCGGTAACGCCATTGGCGGCGTGCGCCGTCGCAGTGATACGCAAGTGCTTGATTCGACACGATCACGGCGCTCGGCTTGAAGCTGGCACGCTCATTGCAAAGCATTAGGCGCGATTGAGCGTTTCACAACAACCCCGAGGAGGCATCATGACCGAAAAAGTATCGCGTCGCATTTTTCTCAAAGTGGCCGGAACCAGCGTAGCAGGCATGGGTGCGGCTGTGAG
>JAKAIB010000332.1 GCA_021814605.1 Pseudomonadota bacterium
CTCGGCTACCGGCGGTTCACCACTTCGTCGGCGGGCGTTGCGCCCTGCTGAAATCGCGATCGACGGCATGAGGCCCACTTGTCGTGCGTGCCCGCGCATCCCCGAGTAACCATGAACGGTGGTCCGGCGCTTGATCTCGGCACTCACGCGCTCAAGCGGATCCGTCGACCGGATCTGTGTTGGCGCCGATGGCGACGTGTGCCAATGCGATTCGGCGGCTGAGCCATGGCGAGTGAGCTACGCTCGACGTCAGACTGAATCTCGACGCCTTCCACACGGCTCGCCACCAGCCTGGCACATGGCTCACATTGCCATCGGCGCCAACGGATCCGGTGCAACCGCAGCGACCGGGAACATGGGGCCGAGTTCCCTGGGCGAAAGGTGCTGCGGCGCGCGATCAGCATCCGCAGGTGACCACCGAGAGTCATCGTGTCGGCTGAGCCGATGATTCCGATCTGAAATCAGATCGTGCCACCGGAAAAAGAAAATCCCAAGTCAAATCAATGACTTGGGACTTATTTTGGCGGAGACGGAGGGATTCGAACCCTCGATGCGCTTTTGGCACATACTCCCTTAGCAGGGGAGCACCTTCGGCCTCTCGGTCACGTCTCCAATGCCTCAGGCCGTTGGCCTTCGGCAAAGTCCGTCATTATTACACGGGTCGAATGTCGCAAGGCAATCGCCCCGGAACGCGGCTATGCGGGCTGGTCGAGGTCGAACGCCTTGTGCAGGGCGCGCACTGCCAGTTCCATGTACTTCTCGTCGATGACGACCGACACCTTGATCTCCGAAGTCGAGATCATCTGGATGTTGATGCCTTCTTCCGACAGGGTGCGGAACATCTTGCTCGCCACCCCAGCATGCGAGCGCATGCCCATGCCGACGATCGACACCTTGCACACCTTCGGGTCGCCAAGCACTTCCTTGGCCCCGATATGCGCCTGCACCTTGGTCTTGAGAATATCGAGCGTGCGTGCGTAGTCGTTGCGTCCGACGGTGAAGGTGAAGTCCGTGAAACCGGCCACGCTCTGGTTCTGGACGATCATGTCGACTTCGATGTTCGCCTCGCCCACCGCATTGAGGATCTGGTAGGCGATGCCCGGACGGTCGGGCACGCCGACCACGATGACCTTGGATTCGTCCCGGGCAAAGGCGATACCCGACACCACGGCTTGTTCCATCTTTTCGTCTTCCTCGAATGTGATCAGCGTGCCGCTGCACGATTCCTGCGCGATCGGCATGTCCCAGGGCGTCAGGCTCGAGAGCACGCGCAGCCGGACCCGGTACTTCCCGGCGAACTCGACCGAACGGATCTGCAGCACCTTCGACCCCAGACTCGCCATTTCGAGCATTTCCTCGAAGGTCACGGTGTCGAGCCGTCGCGCTTCGGGAACGATCCGCGGGTCGGTGGTGTAGACGCCGTCGACGTCGGTGTAGATCTGGCATTCGTCGGCCTGGAGCGCCGCGGCGAGCGCCACGCCCGAGGTGTCCGAACCGCCCCGGCCGAGCGTGGTGATGTTGCCTTGCGCGTCGACACCCTGGAAACCCGCGACAACGGGGATGATGCCTTGTGCGAGGTCGGCGCGCAGCCGCTCAGGATCGATCGACTCGATGCGCGACTTGGTGAACGCGCTGTCGGTGTGGACCGCGATCTGCGCCCCGGTATAGCTACGCGCCTTGCGGCCGAGCGCCTGCAGCGCCATCGACAGCAGGCCGATGGTGACCTGTTCGCCGGTGGACGCGACGACATCGAGCTCGCGGGCATCGGGCTGCGGCTGGATCTCCTTGGCGAGGGCGATCAGCCGGTTGGTCTCGCCGGACATGGCGGACACGACGACGACCACCTGATGCCCGGCTTCGTGCCATTTGGCCACGCGACGGGCGACGTTCTTGATCCGCTCGGTGGAACCGACCGAGGTGCCACCGTACTTCTGGACGATGAGTGCCATGAGGAAAGCGTCAGGAGCTGCAAGGTCGGCCGCAAACCACGAAGCCGCCTCCGGGAAAGCCCTCGATTGTATGCGCCGCGCGGCGCCGCTCCGTCGCTATTGCAGCGCAACAGATTCAAACGCCAGCAACGCACCGCGTCGAACCACGCAGCCGCCCGGCAGCTGCATTTCGAGCCGCGCCGCTCCGGTTGCGGTCCGCGCCACCTGCTTCACCAGCTCGTCGGTGCGCGCCCGGTCGAGTCGCAGGCCCTGCTCGCGCAGCCAGAGCCGCAGCACCTCGCCGCGACGCGCGGCGCCGAGGGAGCGAAGCGCGTCCAGGCGTAGCCCACCCGGCACCGCGCAATGCCCCAGGTCGTCGCGGGCGCGCTGCTGCAGTTCCGCATCCGCCGCGGCGCACAACGCGGCGCTGCGCGCGAAGGTGCGTCGGTAGCTCGGTTCGATTCGGGCGATCACAGGCAGCAGTTCGTGGCGAATGCGACTGCGGCGGAACGCCGGATCGCGGTTCATCGGGTCGTCCACGTACCCGATGCCTTGAGCGTCGAGCCAATCACGCAGTTCGGCCGCGGCGCAGTCCAGCAGCGGCCGGGCGAATGGCGCGCCACGGCGCTGCAGGCGCTCGGGCATCGCGGCTAGGCCGCGCGGACCGGCGCCGCGCAGCAACGCCAGCAGCAGCGACTCGGCCTGGTCGTCGCCGTGCTGCGCGAGCAGCACGATGCCGCAGCCGGCGCCACGTGCCAGATCCGCCAGCGCCGCGTAGCGC
>JAKAIB010000074.1 GCA_021814605.1 Pseudomonadota bacterium
CGCGGCAAGCGCGCTGAGCCAGCGGTGCCTGGCCAGACCATCGTGCCAATGCGCGAGGATGGGATCGGCGAGGGTGTCGTTGCTGTACAGAAGCTGCTGCCCGGTCCATGCGCGCACCGTCATGGAGGATCGGTACTCGGACGTCAGGCGAGGGCGGGCCTCGTCAACCTGCCGGGTGCCCTCACCGAACATCGCCAGCACCTCGAACAACTCGGCATCCGCACGGGGCCGGCCGATCCATGCGGCGTGAAACGGCGTTTCGTGCACGATCTTGCTGCACAGGCTGTCGAGCATCTCTTGCTCGCTCCGGCTCTGGATCAGGACGTCGCCCGAGTGAAGCAGGGCACGGTAGAGCTTCTGCAGATTCGACAGCTGCTCACGCTGGTGAAGCAAATCGAATGTGCGCTGTACCAGGCTGTCGAGCAGTTGGCCCAGCGTATCCGCAACGCGCAGCTGCGTCTCGTCAATGCTGCGCACCGCAATGACCGAGTCGTTCGATGCCGCCTCAAGGGCTCGGACCTCGCGTGCCAACTGCAGGTCCACGACGGCGACATGGTGAAGCAGCCATTGCGCCAGGTAAGCCAGGAGGTCGAGCGCGATGTCGGCCGGCTGCTCGGCATGCAGTGCCAGCGCCTTTGACAGGAAGGTGGCGAAACGTTCGTGCGCCGCCAGGTGCATCGACTTGTGGGCGGCATCGATCGGCCAGCGACGCATCAAGTCGGCCTCGTTGCGGAAGTGTCCTTGCGTGTAGTCGAGCAAGTCCGCAAGAAGCGTCTGGATCTCAACGCGTCCGACTCCCGCGGCCTGTGCGCGCACGGCGGCGTTGAAGATCTCGAACAAGCGCCGGTGCTGCGCATCGATTTCGGCGATCCCGCCCTCGATCGCCGCCGACCAGCGCAGTTCATGGAGTGCGAAGCTCTGAGTCATTTCGTTCTGGAGATGTATTGGGCGCGGCAGCATGCCATCGGCGTGTCGGGCGGTGCGGGTGCGACCAGCCTGCCGGCAGGTCGAT
Source organism: Pseudomonadota bacterium (assembly GCA_021814605.1). Classification (GTDB taxonomy): domain Bacteria; phylum Pseudomonadota; class Gammaproteobacteria; order Burkholderiales; family Burkholderiaceae_C; genus Thiomonas. Next base: position 1,013 of record JAKAIB010000074.1, read on the forward strand.
CGGCTCCATGCTCCATGGTCTGGCCCTCCGCCAAGGCGGCCGGGCGTGCGGCACCGGATCGAACTGCGGACCGCCGCGGCCCATCGGTCCGTGTCGCGGCGTCATCCTGCCCGATTTCAGCGGCCCCGGCGGTCAAGCGTTGCGCAAGCCAGATGCGACGAACACCCGGCACGTTGCGTCGTGCGTCCAAGCCCAGGGCAGCGCACTGCGCGTGCAACGCCGGCGTGACGCCCTTGCTGATGTTGCGCGTGCGCGTCATGCCACGCGCACCCCGGGGCAGGCTGAACAGCGATCCCGCCACCGGACGACCGCGCACGCTGATGCCCGCGTCCATGCTGCAGCGCCCGACGTCCACGCTGGCCACCGTCTCCCGCAGCACCTGGGGTTCGCGCACCGCCACTGGCGCCAATACCCCGGCCGGCTGCGCCACGGCATCAATCCCTGGACAATCGGTGAACACTGAACTCCGCAGAAAGCAAAAAAGCCGGACTGGATACGTCAGGCTTGTGCTGTGAATTGCGGAATCTATATCACACGTGGCGCGCCCGGCTGGGATCGAACCAGCGACCCTTGGCTTCGGAGGCCAATACTCTATCCACTGAGCTACGGGCGCAAACCGGCATTGCACCGGTGAAAACACGCTAGTGTAACCCGGGTCGGGCAGGTGGCGGCAGATTCGCGTCGCATCAATGCGCTGCGCCGCCTTCAGTTTGCGCATCGCTGGCGGCGGTGGGCCGATGGGTTCGCGCATCACCGATGCTTGCGGCTGCAAAGATGACGCCAGTCAATGTGATTTGCGGTCGATGTGACCATCGGGGTTGACCCCATCGAGGCATTTTGAGCAACGCATATCATGTTGGCCGCAATTTCCGACTTCTCCACCCGCGAACGACAGACCATGAGCGCACCGCATTCGCCATCCCATCCGGCCCCGTCGAACTCCAACGATCGGCCCGACCTGCCTTTTGCGCCGACGCTGCGCAAGATCCTGATCGTGATGGGGATCGGATTCATCGTTCCGATCGTGCTGCTCCTGATGGTCGCGTTCTACGTCGGCAGCGGCAGCAAGCAGGCGGAAGGCACGGCCGGCCTGTCCTCGGCCGCCGTGGATGCGCGGGTGGCTCCGGCCGCCTCGGCTGTCGCTGCGGCCAGCAGCCAGGCGGCGGCGCAGGCCAACGCGGCGTCGATGGCGACGGCGGCTTCGTCGGCACAGCCGGGCGGCGCTGGTGCACAGCCGGTGGCGGCGGCAGCCGCCAAGCCGGATGGCAAGGCGCTGTACGAATCGACCTGCATCGCCTGCCACGGCACCGGGGTCGCCGGAGCGCCCAAGTTCGGAGACAAGGCGGTATGGGCGCCGATCATCGCGCAGGGGACCAGCGTGCTCTACGACCGCGCCATCCACGGCTACACCGGCAAGCGCGGCATGATGCCGCCCAAGGGCGGGTCCACGGCGAGCGACGACGACGTCAAGGCCGCGGTGGACTACATCGTCGCGAATTCGAAGTAACCCGCCAGCCGGCGGGTCACGGCCCGGGATCCGGGCGGAATCCGAAGAATTGCGCCGGCGAGCCCGGCAGGTCCGGCAACGTCACCGCCGGCAGCCCGGAAGCAGCCGGCGGCCGGTTCTCCGGATCGAGCTGCGCGGCGAACGCCGGCACGTCGTTGCTGTGAAGCAGCGCGGGGCCGACGTCGGTCCGCAGCCAGATCCGGCCGGCGGCGTCGGTCCACGCCGCGTCGACCCGGCAGGGCAGGCCGGTGTGGGTCTGCCACGCCCACGACGCCGCATCCGTGATGTCCAGGCGCAGGATCCAGGGCGCAGCCTCGAGCGTCACGTCGACGCGTTGCGGGCCGTTCTGCACATACCACGCACCGCTCGCGTCGGATCGGTAATGGCGGCCGATGAATGCGGCCAGGCCGGTGTGCAGCACCGGTCCCGCGCCGTGCTTGTCGAGCCGGCCCCGCGCGTCGCGCGGCCACGGCAGGGGACCGGCGTGGTCGCGCAGCCACCAGCGACCGCGTTCGTCCAGCGCCAGCCAGTCGGTGCAGCGCGGCACCCGCGGCCATCGGGCGATGGACGGATCGATGGGAGCGGGATCGTCGGATGGCATTGTCGGCAAGGGGGCGAACGGGTCGGTCGATCCTAGTTTCCGTGCACGAAGAAGTGCAGCAGGCGCCGCGGCATCCAGTCGAGACGGCCGGGAATCCCGCCCTGCGCGAACCCGGCATGGCCGCCGCTCCACGGCTGGTCGAGCACCACGCTGGCGGGGACCTCGTCCGCGCGCGGCAGGACCGCGGCGGGCTGGAGCGGATCGTTGCGCGCGTTGAGGATCAGCGTCGGAACGCGCAGCCGTCCGAGGCGCGGCCGGCTCGATGCCTCGGCCCAGTAGTCGGCCGCACCGACGAAGCCATGGACCGGGGCGGTGAACGCGTCGTCGAAGGCACGCAGGTCGCGCGCGGCGCGGACCCTGCGAGCGTCGGCAAGCCCGGGGTGGCGGGCGATCATGCGCAGCGCCTTGGGCTTGAGGGTGCGCAGGAACACGCGGGTGTAGATCTGAAAGTTGAGTCCCGACGCGATCGCCCGTCCGCCTGCGGCGAGGTCGAGCGGCGTACTGATCGCGGCGACCGCGCGCACCCGCTGTCCGGCGGTTTGGCCGCTTTCCTGCGCCCAGCGCAGCAGCGCGTTCCCGCCGAGCGACACGCCGGCGGCGTGGACCGGCCCGGGATGCTGCGCGGCGAAGCGTTCGAGCATCCAGTCGATTTCGGCGAAGTCGCCGGCGTGATAGGCGCGCGGTGCACGGTTGTCCTCGCCCGAACAGCCGCGGAAATGCGGCACGGCGCAATTCCAGCCGGCGCCGGCACAGGCGGCGAGGACGGCGCGGCTGTAGTGGCTGCTCGAGGAACCCTCGAGTCCGTGGAACAGGACCAGCAGCGGCGCTGCGGGACGCCGCGGCACCAGCCAGTCGACGTCGACGAAATCGCCGTCCGGCGTTGTCCAGCGTTCGCGCTGCAACGCGACGCGTGCCCCGCCGCTGGACCAGAGCGCCGGAACGACGGTCTGCAGCTGCGCCCCCGGCAGCCAGCGCGGGGCGCGATAGGCGGGTGGCGACGGCGGCATGGCCGGCACCTCAGTGCAGCACGTCGCCCGGTCCGAGGACGTCGAGCACGGTCTGCGCCGTGCCGGGGCTGGCATGATGCAGTGCGATCCGCCAGCCGGCCGGCGTCTGCAGGTAGAAATTGGTGGCGAGGACGTAGCCCCATTGCGGCTGTCCGTCGACTTCGACCTGCACCCGCTCGACGACGCTATGGGTGGCGCTGCTGATGCCGAGCCAGCGGTGCTGGACTTCTGCGGCGATCTGCAGTCCGCCGCCGGACAACATCTGCGCAAATCCCTCGCGGATGGCGTCGAGGCCGTCCAGCCGCTGCCCTCCGGGATGGATGCAGACCACGTCCTCGTCGTCCGCCCACAGCGCCATCAGCGCGTCGAGGTTGCCATTGACCAGCGCCTCGTAGAACGCCGCCTCGACGTCATCGGGCGAATTGGTCCACGGCGTGCGGGGCAGGGGCTTGCGGCGTGGCATCGGGAAATTCCGGCGCAGGAGGCAGTCAGCGGAACACCACGGTCTTGTGGCCGTTGAGCAGGATGCGGTGCTCGACATGCCAGCGCACGGCGCGAGCCAGCACCACGCTCTCGACGTCCTGCCCGACCGCGGTCAGATCGGCCGCGCTCATCGTGTGGTCGACGCGTTCGACGTCCTGTTCGATGATCGGCCCTTCGTCGAGATCGGCGGTCACGTAGTGCGCGGTCGCGCCGATCAGCTTGACGCCGCGCTGGTAGGCCTGGGCGTACGGCCGAGCCCCCTTGAAGCTGGGCAGGAAGGAGTGGTGGATGTTGATCGCGCGACCCGCGATCCGGCCGCAGAACTCCGGGCTCAGGATCTGCATGTAGCGCGCCAGCACCAGCAGCTCGGCGCCGCTGTCGCGCATCAGCGCGAACATCGCGTCCTCCTGCTCCCGCTTGGCGTCGGACGCGGCGCCGGCAGCGAGCGGCAGATGGTGGAAGTCGACGCCGTAGCTGCGCGTCAGGTCGGAGAACGTCGCGTGGTTGGACACCACGCCGACGATGTCCATCGCCATCTGGCCGGCCTTCCAGCGGTACAGCAGGTCGTTGAGGCAGTGGCCGTGCTGGCTGACGGCGACGACGACCTTCGGGCGTTGCCGCAGGTCGTGGAAGTGCGTCTGCATGTCGAAGCGGCTGCGCACGTCCTCGAACAGCAGTTCGAGCTGTCCGGCGTCGCGAAGGTGGGGCGGCGCGGAGAAATGCACCCGCATGAAGAACAGCCCGGTGTCGGCGTCGCCGAACTGCTGCGAATCGATGATGTTGCATCCCGCCTGGTACAGCAGACCGGAGACCGAATGCACGATGCCGCGAGCGTCGCGGCAGGACAGGGTAAGGACGAAGGCGTGGGCGGATGCAGTCATGCCGGGCCGCAGCTATGGCGGCGGGAGTGAGACGGAACAGCAGGATTCTAGGGTCTGGGCCCGTCGCTCAGCGTGTGAGCTGGACCGACCCCTGCACCGTCAGCCGCAGCGGCGTGCGGCCTCCGGCCAGCGGGATCGCCGGGATGTCGGCCGCGGGCGACGCGGCTTCGGCGCGCAGCATCAGCGGCCGCGGCGGGTTGTCCTGGCCCTGGACCGGCTCGATCCGCACACTGCGCAGCGCGTAGCCGGCGTAGCCGAGCGCCCGCGCGGCATCGGCCGCCTTGGCCTTGAAGCGGCCGATCGCCGCGTCGATCAATGTCGTCTCTTCCCGGTCGCGCAGCGACGGCGAGATGGCGAATCCGCTGGCCTCGACCATCAGGCCCTGCTGCGCGAGCTGCCCCGCGAGCCGGCCGAGCGTGGGGATGTCGGCGGACTTGAGGATCAGTTCGCCGCGGACGGTCCAGCCGTCGCGTTGCGCCCGGCCGTCGACGGTGGTCCAGTGGGGCTGGGTGGTGAACCCGCCACTGGCAGCGTCGACCGAGCGGACCTTGCGCGCAGCGCCGAGCGCGGCGTCGAGCGTCCGGCTGACCGCCGCGGTGAGACCCGCCACATCGCTCCCGGATTGCTGCGCGGCCAGCGTGAGCACCGCCAGGTCGGGGACGACCTCGACCTGTGCACTCGCCTGCAGTTCGACCACGCCGGACGCTGCGGCACCGGCGGCGCCCGGCTCCTGCGCCTGCGTGGCGGCAGGGAGGATCAAGCAGAACGCCAGCAGGGCCACCCGGCGACGGGTCGACAGGACGGGAACGGACGCAACGGGCATGGCGGGGATCCTCCGGAGGCGGGGTGCACGCCGCGGTCCGGCAGCCTCGCACCCTTAAGGTCAGTCTAAGTCAATGCAGCGAACATTCGATCCAGCGAATCACGTTTGGATCCTCTCGGAGGTGGACAAGATGCAAGTCAGAAAGATCGGGTCGGCGCTGGCCGCAGCGGGCATCATCGCAGGCGCAGGGACCATGGCCTACCAGTTCAGCTACGCCGATCAGGCGCCGCGGGTGGAGATGAACCACAAGGTCGTGCCGCTGTTCAACAACCCGGCGGCGGCGCCGATTGCGAACGTCGCGACCAGTGCGCCGAATTTTGCCTCGATCGTCAAGGCGTATGGCGCGGCAGTGGTGCACATCAATGTCAAGGGCGAGACCACGGCGACGGTAGCACCGCAGCTTCCCAAGCAGTTCCAGAACGATCCGTTCTTCCGCTTCTTCCAGCAGTTCCAGGGACAGCAGCGCAGCGTGCCGACCGAGGGGCTGGGGTCGGGATTCATCATCAGTTCGAACGGACTGATCATGACCAACGCCCACGTGGTCAAGGGCGCCGACTCCGTGACCGTGACGCTGACCGACCATCGCACGTTCAAGGCCAAGGTGCTCGGCTATGACGCCAAGACCGACATCGCCGTGGTGAAGATCGCGGCGACCGGCCTGCCGACTGTGCGGCTGGGCAATCCGTCCAAGCTCGAGGCCGGCGACTGGGTGCTGGCCATCGGCTCACCGTACGGCTTCTACAACACCGTGACGGCGGGGATCGTCAGCGCCAAGAGCCGGTCGCTGCCCGACGACAGCATGGTGCCGTTCATCCAGACCGACGTGGCGGTGAATCCGGGCAACTCGGGCGGGCCGCTGTTCAACACGCAGGGCGAGGTGGTCGGCATCAACTCGCAGATCTTCACCCAGACCGGTGCGTTCGAGGGGCTGTCGTTCGCGATTCCGATCAACGTGGCCGAGCAGGTCGCCAAGCAGATCATCGAGCATGGCAAGGTCGAGCATGCGCGGCTGGGTATCGCGGTGCAGACCGTGACGCCGAGCCTGGCGCGCTCCTTCGGGCTGCAGGTTCCGCACGGCGCGCTGGTCGCCCAGGTCGAGAAGGACAGCCCGGCAGCCAAGGCCGGCCTGAAGCCCGGCGACATCATCCTGAGCGTCAACGGCCAGCCGGTGAACGATTCCGCCGACCTGCCGATGATGATCGGCCTGTCGCAGCCGGGTTCGCGCGTCACTCTGGGTGTATGGCATGACCACCGGCAGCAGACGGTGCAGGCCGTGCTCGGCAACTTCAGCGACAACGTCACCCTCGCGGCGGCGACTCCCGGCAGCGGCGAGCACGGCGGGCTGGGGCTGGTGGTGCGGCCGTTGAACTCGAACGAGGAACAGCGCGCTGGCGTCAGCCACGGCCTGCTGGTCGAAGGGGTCAGCGGTCCGGCGCAACAGGCCGGCATCCAGCCGGGCGACATCGTGATCGCCGTCGACGGCCAGTCGGTCAACACCATCGCGCAGGTGCGCGACATCCTCAAGCACGCCGGCAAGTCGGTCGCCCTGCTGATCCAGCGCGGCAGCAACCGGATCTTCGTTCCCGTCGAGATCGGCTGAGCGCCGGCACGGCACAAACTCCTCCTGGCGGTGGTTCATGCGGGATCCTCGGATCCCGTTTTTTTTTTGCCGCCGATGGCGCTTTCGGATGGCCGCCTACACTCCCGTCTTCACCCGTCCACGGAGACCGCGATGACCATTCAGCAGACCCTGCAATCCCTCGGCATCACCCTGCCGCCGGTGGCGACTCCAGCCGCTGCCTACGTGCCGTTCGTGCAGACCGGCAATCTGGTGTTTCTCTCCGGCCATATCGCCCGCCGCGACGGCAAGGTGTGGGCCGGCCAGCTCGGCATCGACATGGATACCGCGACCGCGCAGCATGCGGCGCGCGCGGTGGCGATCGACCTGCTGGGGACGCTGCAGGCGGCAGTGGGCGATCTCGAGAAGATCAAGCGCGTGGTCAAGCTGCTCGGCCTGGTCAATTCCGCACCGACGTACACCGAGCAGCACCTGGTGATCAATGGTGCTTCCGAACTCATCGCCCAGGTGTTCGGTCCGCGCGGCGCCCACGCCCGCAGCGCCTTCGGCGTGGCCCAGCTGCCGATGGGCGCTGCGGTCGAGATCGAGCTGATCGCCGAGGTCTGAGTGCGTCTCAGCCGCGGGCCAGGCCCGTCGGCCTGAATCCGAGTTCCAGCTTGCGGCCGCGCCGCGCGCGCTTGCCGGCGTGCACCTGCTGCTGTGCGGCGCCGAGCGTCGCCGACCTGACGGAGCCGCTGCGACCGGTGCCGGTCACCACCAGCGCGTCGCGTGGCGCGGGCAGCACGGCCACGGCGAGCAGCGCTTCGCCGGCATCGAGGTCGATCAGCGTCACGCCACGCCCGCCGCGGGCGAGGTGCTTGACCTCGTCCAGTCCGAAGATCAGCAGCCGACCCTCGCCGGACAGGCACGACAGCCGTGCGGCGGCGCTTCCGACGGTCGTGGCATCGAGCAGCAGCGGGCGCTGCAGCGTGTCGCCGGCGTCGAGCGCGGCGAACGTCTTGCCCCCGCGCTGGCGGCTGCAGCAGTCGCCGACGGTGGTGAGGAATCCCATCGCGCGTCCGGTCCAGAGCAGCAGCGTGCGGTCACGGCCGGCCGCAACGAAATGTGCCGGCTGCGTTCCGGGCGCCAGGTCGATGAACGCGGTGACCGGCTGGCCGTCGCCGCGTCCGCCCGGCAGGTCGGCGACGTCGAGCGAATAGGCGCGGCCGTCGCTGCCGAGTACCACCAGCGGATCGACGCTGCGGCATTCGAAGGTCGCGTAGAGTGCATCGCCCGGTTTGAACGACAGCGCATCGAGGGCGAGGTCGTGGCCCTTCTGGGTGCGCATCCAGCCCTTCTGCGAGACGATCACCGTGACCGGCTCGTCGACCACCTTGACCTCGGCGACCGCGCGCTGCTCGGGCTGGATGAGGGTGCGGCGCTCGTCGCCATACTGCTTGGCGTCGGCCTCGATCTCGGCGACGATGCGGCGGGTCATCGCCTTGTCGTCGGCGAGCAGCTTGCGCAGCTCGGCCTGCTCGGTGCGCATCGCGGCAAGTTCCTTGTCGATGCGGATGGCTTCCAGCCGGGCGAGCTGGCGCAGCCGCATGTCGAGGATGTCGTCGGCCTGCAGCTCGGTCAGGTCGAATCGCGCCATCAGGGCCGGTTTGGGGTCGTCGCTGTCGCGGATGGTGGCGATGACCTCGTCGAGATTGAGCAGCACCTGCTGCCGGCCGATCAGGATGTGGATCCGGGCATCGACCTGCTCCAGCCGGTGGCGGCTGCGGCGCTCGACCGTGCTGCGGCGGAACGCGATCCACTCGCGCAGGATGTCGGCCAGCCCCTTCTGCCGCGGCTTGCCGTCGGTGCCGATCATCACCAGGTTGACCGGCACGCTCGATTCGAGGCTGGTCCGCGCCAGCAGGGTGTTGACGAACTCCGCCACCTCGATGCGCGAGCTGCGCGGCTCGAACACGAGGCGCACCGGGGCGTCGCGGCCCGACTCGTCGCGCACCGCGTCGAGCAGGTTGAGCATGGTCGCCTTGAGCGCGACCTGTTCGGGCAGCAGCGCCTTCTTGCCGGGGCGGACCTTGGGATTGCTCAGTTCCTCGATTTCCTCGAGCACGCGCTGCGCGCTGGTGCCGGGCGGGAGTTCGTTGACCACGAGCTGCCACTGTCCGCGCGCCAGGTCCTCGATGGTCCAGCGGGCGCGGACCTTCAGGCTGCCGCGGCCGCCGGCGTAGGCGGCGGCGATGTCCGACGCGCTCGAGATCAGCTGGCCGCCGGTGGCGAAGTCCGGTCCGGGGACCAGCTCCAGCAGTTCGTCCGGCGTGAGCCGGGGATTCTTCAGCAGCGCGACGCAGGCACGGGCGACCTCGCCCAGGTTGTGCGACGGGATCTCGGTGGCAAGGCCGACCGCGATGCCGCTGGCGCCGTTGAGCAGCACCATGGGCAGGCGCGCCGGGAGCAGCCGTGGCTCGATGGTCGAACCGTCGTAGTTGGGCAGGAAGTCGACCGTGCCGGAGTCGATCTCGGTCAGCAGCAGACGGGCGATCGGCGCGAGCCGGGCCTCGGTGTAGCGCATCGCCGCCGCGCCGTCGCCATCACGCGAGCCGAAGTTGCCCTGGCCGTCGATCAGCGGATAGCGCTGCGAGAAGTCCTGCGACAGCCGCACCAGGGCGTCGTACGCCGCCTGGTCGCCATGGGGATGGAAACGGCCGAGCACGTCGCCGACGACCCGCGCCGATTTCACGGGCTTGGCGTCGGCGGCCAGCCCCATGCGCCACATGGCGTACAGGATGCGGCGCTGCACCGGCTTCAACCCGTCGCAGACGTCGGGCAGGGCGCGGCCCTTGACCACCGAGATGGCGTAATCGAGGTAGGCACTGCGGGCATAGGCGCCGAGCGCCACGCCGTCGTCCGGGTCGGGACGGGAATCGAATTCGAGGGTGGCTTGTTCGCTCATGGGTATCGCGTTCGTCGGGCGGTCAGATGTCGGCTTCGACCTGGTCGCCGTATTCCTCCATCAGGCTGCGGCGCGCCTGTGCTTCGCCCTTGCCCATCAGCTGATCGAACAGGGCTTCGGCGGCGGCGATGCCTGCATCGTCCATGCGCACCGGATAGAGGCGCCGCGTGTCGGGATTGAGGGTCGTGTCCCAGAGCTGTTCGGCGCTCATTTCGCCCAGACCCTTGAAGCGCGAGATCTGCCAGGCGCCGTCCTTCAGTCCGTCCTTGCGCAGCTTGTCCTGCGCCGCGGCGAGTTCGGCATCGTCGAGCACGTAGATCTTCTGCGCCGGCTTCCTGCCGCGCGCGGGGGCGTCGATGCGGTACAGCGGAGGGCGCGCGACGCAGACGTGGCCGCCCTCGATCAACTTGGGAAAATGGCGGAAGAACAGCGTCAGCAGCAGCACCTGGATGTGCGCGCCGTCGACGTCGGCGTCGCTGAGGATGCAGATCTTGCCGTAGCGCAGCGCGGACAGATCCGGCGTCTCGTCGCGGCCATGCGGGTCGACGCCGATCGCCACCGAGATGTCGTGGATTTCGGTGTTGGCGAACAGTCGGTCGCGTTCGACCTCCCAGGCGTTGAGCACCTTGCCGCGCAGCGGCAGCACGGCCTGGAATTCCTTGTCGCGCCCCATCTTGGCCGAGCCGCCGGCCGAGTCGCCCTCGACCAGGAACAGCTCGTTCCGCGCCGGATCGCGGCTTTCGCAATCGGTCAGCTTGCCCGGAAGGACAGCGACTCCCGATCCCTTGCGCTTCTCCACCTTCTGCGCGGCGCGCAGCCGGCTCTGCGCCTGGCGGATGACGAGCTCGGCGAGCTTGCGTCCCTGTTCGACGCGCTGGTTGAGCCACAGCTCGAATGCGGGGCGCACCGCCTGGGCCACCAGCCGGAGCGCATCGCGGCTGTTCAGCCGTTCCTTGATCTGCCCCTGGAACTGCGGATCGAGCACCCGTGCCGACAGCACGAACGAGGCGCGGGCGAACACATCTTCGGGCAGCAGCTTGACGCCCTTGGGCAGCAGACCGTGGAGTTCGACGAAACCCTTGACCGCCTGGAACAGGCCTTCGCGCAACCCGGCCTCGTGGGTTCCGCCCGCCGGCGTCGGGATCAGGTTGACGTACGACTCGCGCAGCGCGGCGCCGTCCTCGGTGAATGCCACGCACCAGGCCGCGCCTTCGCCTTCCGCGAACGCCTCGCTCGAACCCGCCGCGGCATATTGTTCGCCCTCGAACAGTTCGATCAGCGGCTCGCTCGGCAATGCCGCGAGCAGGTAGTCGCGCAGGCCGCGGGCATATTGCCAGACGCTCGTGTCGCCCGACTTCTCCTGTACCAGCGCGACCTCGACCCCGGGCAGCAGCACCGCCTTGCTGCGCAGCAGGTGCACCAGTTCGGCCTGCGGCAACTGCGCCGAGTCGAAGTACTTCGGATCGGGCCAG
>JAKAIB010000075.1 GCA_021814605.1 Pseudomonadota bacterium
TCACCGGCATGGACTCGAGGGTCTTCTGGTCCAGCGAGACGTCCAGGATGGCCTTCTGCTGCTTCACTGGGAAGCGGCGGGCCAGATTGGTGCGGAACTTGGCTTCGAGCAGCGGGATGCCGTCGGCGCGGCGGCGCTTGTGGCCGATCGGGTACTCGACCGCCACTTCGGGCAGCACGGATCCATCCTTGAGGGTCACGGTCAGCGCGTTGGCGATCGAGCGCTTGTCGGGGTCGTGGTAGTCGCGGGTGTACTGCGGATCTTCCACGCAGGTGATCTTGTCGCGCAGCGCGTCGATGCGCGGATCGGCGGCGACCGCGTCCTCGTAGTCGCCGGCGGTGAGGCGGCCGTGGATCAGCGGCACGGCGACCATGTACTGGATGCAGTGGTCGCGGTCGGCCGGATTGTTCAGCGGGCCCTTCTTGTCGATGATGCGGATGCAGGCCTCGTGGGTGCGGATGGTGATCGAGGCGATGTCGTCGACCGACTTGCCGGCGGCGGCGAGCTGCCGGTGCAGGGTCATCGCTGCCTCCACGGCGGTCTGGCTGTGGAACTCGGCCGGGAAGCTGATCTTGAACAGCACGTTCTCCATCACGTAGCTGCCGTAGGGGCGCTGGAACTTGAACGGCTGCCCCTTGAACAGGACGTCGTAGAAGCCCCAGGTCTTGGCGGTCAGCACGCTCGGATAGCCCATCTCGCCGGTCCTGGCCATCAGCGCCAGGCGCACGCCGCGGCTGGTGGCGTCGCCGGCGGCCCAGCTCTTGCGGCTGCCGGTGTTGGGGGCATGGCGGTAGGTGCGCAGCGACTGCCCGTCCACCCAGGCGAGCGACACGGCGTTGATGATCTCGTCGCGCGACAGGCCGAGCATGCGGGCGACGACGGCGGTGGTCGCGACCTTGACCAGCACCACGTGGTCGAGACCGACCTTGTTGAAGCTGTTTTCCAGCGCGATGCAACCCTGGATCTCATGCGCCTGGATCATGCCGGTGAGCACGTCGCGCATGGTCAGCGGCTTCTTGCCTGCGGCCACGGCGTTGCGGCTGAGCCAGTCGGCCATGGCGAGGATGCCGCCCAGGTTGTCCGACGGGTGACCCCATTCGGCCGCCAGCCAGGTGTCGTTGAAATCCAGCCAGCGGATCATGGCGCCGATGTTGAACGCGGCCTGCACCGGGTCGAGCTGGAACTGGGTGCCGGGCACCTTGGCGCCGTTGGGCACGACGGTGCCGGGAACGATCGGGCCCATCAGCTTGGTGCAGGCCGGGTACTCCAGCGCCTCCAGTCCGCAGCCCAGGGTGTCGATCAGGCAGTTGCGCGCCGTTTCGTAGGCGAGCGCGCTGTCGGCGCGCTTGGGATCGAGGACGTAGTCGACGATGTCGACCAGAACCTGGTCGGGATCGGGGCGGACGTTGGAAATCGCGGAGGACATGTTTCGGATGGTGGGGCAATTCGCCCGTCAGGGCAGGGGAACGCAGTCGTCGGCGAGCCGCATCATGTGCTTCTTGTCGAACAACATGCTCTTGGTCGGAATCTGGATCAGGACGAAGCCCGCCTTGGCGTCGTCGAAGTGGTAGGCGCCGGTCGAGGTGGGTTCGCGCTTGAGCAGGTAGTGCTTGCGGTTCCAGGTCAGCAGCACGGTCGAGTCGTTGCTGCCTTCGACCTTGATGTCGAGCGGCTTGCGGCTGGAGCCGCAGACCATGCGGCCGGCCTTGAACGGATACACCGGGTTCACGTCGGGATAGCCGTTGTCCGTCCCGGGAACGCGCGCGCCGGGCGCGTCGGTCTGCAGCACCGCGGGTGTGGCCGCCTGCGCGACCGTCAACGGCGGTTTCGCGGATGTCGCCGCGGGTGCGGCCGAATCCGCGCTTCCGGCACAGGCGGGGAGCGAGACGGCGCAGGCCAGCCCGGCAGCGCCGAGGCAAAGGACGGAAGAGAGCTTCATTTCGGGCGACTCCATGGACGAAGGAACGGACGAATCACCGCTCCGGCGTCCAGGAGCCTCCGGCGGAACGCGTCAGCCGCTTGGGGGACATGGCGCGAGCCGGGCTCAGGGGCGCTTGGCGAGCGGCACGAACTGCAGATTTTCCGGCCCAGTGTAGTTCGCACTGGGGCGGATGATCTTGTTGTCCTGTCGCTGCTCCACCACATGCGCGCTCCAGCCGCTGGTGCGCGAGATCACGAACAGCGGGGTGAACATCGCCGTCGGCACGCCCATCATGCTGTAGCTGACCGCGCTGAACCAGTCGAGGTTGGGAAACATCTTCTTGACATCCCACATCACCGTCTCGAGCCGTTCGGCGACGGCGAACAGCCGCATGTCGTTCTGGTCGGCGGACAGCCGGCGCGCGACTTCCTTGATCACCTTGTTGCGTGGGTCGGCGATGGTGTAGACCGGGTGGCCGAAGCCGATCACCACTTCCTTGTTCTCGACGCGCCGGCGGATGTCGGCCTCGGCGTCGTCGGGGCTGGCATAGCGGCGCTGGATGTCGAGGGCGACCTCGTTGGCGCCGCCGTGCTTGGGGCCGCGCAGGGCGCCGATCGCGCCGGTGAGGGCGCTGAACATGTCGCTGCCGGTGCCGGCAATGACGCGCGCGGTGAACGTGGACGCGTTGAATTCGTGCTCGGCGTAAAGGATGAGCGAGGTGTGCATCGCCCGTTCCCACAGTGCGCTCGGCTTGCTGCCGTGCAACAGGTGCAGGAAGTGGCCGCCGATCGAGTCGTCGTCGGTCTCGACCTCGATGCGCCGGCCGTTGGCGGCGAAATGCCACCAGTACAGCAGCATCGAACCCTGGCAGGCCATCAGCTTGTCGGCGATGTCGCGCGCGCCGGCGACGTTGTGGTCGTCCTTTTCCGGCATGACGCAGCCCAGCACCGACACGCCGGTGCGCAGCACGTCCATCGGGTGCGCCGACGGCGGGAGCTGCTCGAGCGCGGTCCGCACGGCGGCCGGCAGGCCGCGCAGGCGCCGCAGCTTGGTCTTGTAGGCGGCGAGTTCGGCGGTGTTAGGCAGCTTGCCGTGCACCAGCAGATGCGCCACCTCTTCGAATTCGCAGGCTTCGGCCAGGTCGAGAATGTCGTAGCCGCGATAGTGCAGATCGTTGCCGGTCCGTCCCACCGTGCAGAGCGCCGTGTTGCCCGCGGTGACGCCGGACAAGGCGACCGACTTCTTCGGCTTGAAGGTCATGCCGGCGGGGGCGGTGTTGTCGCTCATGGTCTATCTCCTTGGAAACGAATCAGTTCTTGTCGGCCGCGCCGCGTGCGAACAGCGCGTCGAGACGGCGTTCGTACTCGTGATAGCCGATGCTTTCGTACAGTTCGGCGCGGGTCTGCATCAACGGCACGACGTCGCGCTGGGTGCCGTCGCGGCGGATCGTCTGGTAGACGGTCTGCGCCGCCTTGTTCATGGCGCGGAACGCCGACAGCGGGTAGAGCACCATGGCGACCCCGGCGCTGCGCAGTTCGTCGACGGTGAACAGCGGTGTCGCGCCGAATTCGGTGATGTTGGCCAGGACGGGAACACCCACCGCGGCGGCAAACTTGCGATAGGTGTCGAGATCGAGCGCGGCCTCGGCGAAGATGCCGTCGGCACCCGCCGCGACGCAGGCCTGCGCGCGGGCGATGGCGGCGTCGAGGCCCTCGACCGCGATCGCGTCGGTGCGGGCGATCACGAAGAACGCCGGATCGGTCCGGGCGTCGACCGCGGCCTTGATCCGGTCGACCATCTCGGCGCTGGAGACGATTTCCTTGCCGGGGCGGTGGCCGCAGCGCTTGGCGCCGACCTGGTCCTCGATATGCATCGCCGCGGCGCCGAACTTGATCAGGCTCTTGACCGTGCGGGCAATGTTGAACGCGCTCGGGCCGAAGCCGGTGTCGACGTCGACCAGCAGCGGCAGGTCGCAGACGTCGGTGATGCGCCGGACGTCGGTGAGCACGTCATCGAGGGTGTTGATTCCCAGGTCCGGCAGGCCCAGCGAGCCGGCGGCAACGCCGCCGCCCGACAGGTAGATCGCCTGGAATCCGGCGTGCCTGGCCAGCAGCGCGTGATTGGCGTTGATCGCGCCGACGATCTGCAGCGGACTTTCCTGGGACAGGGCGAGGCGGAATCGCTCGCCCGCGGTGGGCAGTGGCATGATGGACCTCGGCGCGACGCCGGATGACGATGGACGCGGTGCGCGGCGCCCCGGCAGGGCGCCGCGGCGCGGATTACAGGAGGTGGCTGACGCCGGCCTTCTCTTCCTCGAGCTCGGCCAGGGTCTTGTCGAGGCACTGCTGCGAGAACGCGTCGATCGGCAGGTCGCGCACCATGCTGTACTCGCCGTTGGCGCAGGTCACCGGGAAGCCGAACATGGTTTCGGCCGGAATGCCGTAGGAGCCGTCGGACGGAATGCCCATGCTGACCCAGCGGCCGTTGGTGCCCAGCGCCCAGTCGTGCATGTGGTCGATCGCGGCGTTGGCCGCGGACGCGGCCGAACTGAGCCCGCGCGCCTCGATGATCGCCGCGCCGCGCTTGCCGACCGTGGGCAGGAACACGTTGCGGTTCCAGTCGTCGTCGTTGATCAGGTCCTTGACCGACTGCCCGCCGATGGTTGCGAAGCGGTAGTCGGCGTACATGCTGGGCGAGTGGTTGCCCCAGACGCACACCTTCTCGATGCTGGCCACCGGCTTGCCCGTCTTGGCGGCGAGCTGGCTGAGGGCGCGGTTGTGGTCGAGCCGCAGCATCGCGGTGAAATTCTTCGCCGGCAGATCGGGGGCCGACTTCATCGCGATGTAGGCGTTGGTGTTGGCGGGGTTGCCCACCACCAGGGTCTTGACGGTGCGCTTGGCCACCGCGTTGAGCGCCTTGCCCTGCGCGGTGAAGATCTGGGCGTTGGCCGACAGCAGGTCGCGCCGCTCCATGCCGGGGCCGCGCGGGCGGGCGCCGACGAGCAGCGCGTAGTCGACGTCCTTGAACGCGGTCATCGGGTCACCATGCCCGGTCATGCCGGCAAGCAGCGGGAACGCGCAGTCCTCGAGTTCCATCATCACGCCCTTGAGCGCCTTCTGCGCCTTCTCGTCGGGAATGTCGAGCAGTTGGAGGATCACGGGTTGATCCGGGCCGAGCATCTGGCCGGAAGCGATGCGGAACAGCAAGGCGTAGCCGATCTGGCCGGCGGCGCCGCTGACGGTAACGCGCATGGGAGCGAGTGGCATGTTGGACTCCTGGGTCGAAGACGGTGGACTGGGCAGTGCGGCGACGTTCCGGATGCGGCTCCGAAGGAGTCTCCGAACTGCTGCTGCGTCCGTTTGACGCTGGACGCGCAGGCCGGAATTGTGCGCTGCAATAGCCGGCGCAGTGTAGGTCGGTGGTCCGGCAGCGTCAACTGGTCTTGTATCTTATATAAGATGTTTTTTACTTCTGTTCTGGACAAGGGCGTGCTCCCTATGCTGCAATGCGGAACATGATGGCAACCCGTCCCGTCACCGACACGACGCCGCAGGCGCCGGCCGCGCCCAATCCAAGTTTCAGTCCGCTGTACCAGCAGATCAAGGACCTGATCACGCGGGGACTGCAGGGCGGCGAATGGAAGCCGGGCGAACTGATTCCCAGCGAATCGGAGCTTGCGCGGCGGTTCGGGGTCAGCCAGGGGACGGTGCGCAAGGCGGTCGACGAACTCGCTGCCGAAGGCTTGCTGCTGCGACGGCAGGGGCGCGGCACCTTCGTCTCGACCCACCACGAGGAGCGGGTCAAGTTCCGCTTTCTCCGGCTGGTTCCGGACGGGGAGGGCATGGCGCCGCAGCCGATGGAGCGGCAGTTCCTCGAATGCAAGCGCGTGCGGGCGACGCACGAGGTCGCCCGCGCCCTCGGCGTCAAGCCCGGCGACGGGCTGACGCAGGTGCGCCGCCTGCTGCTGCTGCAAGGGCGGCCGGTGGTCTACGAGGAAATCTATCTGGCCGGCGCGGCGTTCCGAGCGCTCACCGCCGAGCGCCTGGAAAGTTACCGCGGCCCCCTGTACGCGCTGTTCGAATCCGAGTTCTCCACCCGCATGGTTCGCGCCGAGGAACGACTGCGGGCAGTCAACGCGACGCCGCAGGAAGCGCAGTGGCTCCAGGTCGATCCCGGGCAGGCGCTGTTGCTGGTCGAGCGGGTGTCGTTCAGCTATTCCGACCGGGCGGTCGAGTTCCGGCGCGGCCTTTACAACACCCAGCATCATCACTATCGCAACGAATTGAGCTAAGGTCGCAGGGTTGCCGCAGGCACATGCCATGCTGCAATGCAATAGACTCGAAATCCGGATCACGGACCATCGCAAACATCGTCAACAATCGCCATCCGAAGCGACGATCTCCACTCACGTTCACAACGACAACGAGGCCAGCGTCATGACGACTCCCGCTTCACCACCGGCACGACCGGTGTATCGCAACATCCACATCAGCCAGATCGTGGGCTACCGGTTGCCGCTCGCCGGCCTGGTGTCCATCCTCCACCGCATCAGCGGTGCGGCGATGTTCCTGTCGCTGCCGCTCGCGCTGTGGGTGCTCGACGACAGCCTGCGCAGCCCGGCCAGTCATGCCGCCATCGCGCAGTTCCTGTCGCACGGCCTGGTCAAGCTGATCCTCCTCGGGCTGTTCTGGGCGCTGATGCACCACATGATCGCCGGCTTGCGGCATCTGTGGATGGATGTGTTCCATGCCGTCCGCCTCGAGCAGGGGCGCCGGCTGGCGGTCGTCACCCTGGCGGTTTCTCTTGCGGCGACGGCGGTGTTCGGCCTGAAGCTTCTGGGAGCGTACTGACATGGCGGGCGACAACATCGGCAACAAGCGCCTCGTCGTGGGCGCGCATTACGGCCTGCGTGACTGGCTCGCGCAGCGGGTCACGGCGGTGGTCCTGGCGGTCTTCGCACTCGTGCTGGTCGGCGCTTTCCTGTCGCCCGGGCCGCTCGACTATGCCCGCTGGCAGGGCCTGTTCGCGCAGCAGTGGATGAAGCTGCTGACTTTCGTGGCGGTGCTGGCGCTGGTCTATCACGCCTGGGTCGGCATGCGCGACATCTGGATGGACTACGTCAAGCCGGTCGGCGTGCGCCTGCTGCTGCAGATCGGCACGATCCTGTGGCTGGTGGCCTGCGCGGGTTGGGCACTTCAAATTCTGTGGAGAGCGTGATGCAGGTCAGCAACAGGAAATTCGATGTCGTCGTCGTCGGTGCCGGCGGTTCGGGCATGCGCTGCGCGCTGCAACTCGCCCGCGCCGGGCTCGACGTGGCGGTGCTTTCCAAGGTATTCCCGACGCGTTCGCACACCGTCGCGGCACAGGGCGGGATCGGCGCGTCGCTCGGCAACATGAGCGAGGACAACTGGTACTGGCACATGTTCGACACCGTCAAGGGGTCGGACTATCTCGGCGACCAGGACGCGATCGAGTTCATGTGCCGCGAGGCGCCGAGCGTGGCATACGAGCTCGAGCACATGGGCATGCCGTTCGACCGCAATCCGGACGGCACCATCTACCAGCGTCCGTTCGGCGGACACACCGCGAACTTCGGCGAGAAGCCGGTGCAGCGCGCCTGCGCCGCGGCCGACCGGACCGGGCACGCGCTGCTGCACACCATGTACCAGCAGAACGTCGAGGCGCGCACGCATTTCTTCGTCGAGTGGATGGCGCTGGATCTGATCCGCGACGCCGAAGGCGACGTGCTCGGCGTGGTCGCGCTGGAGATGGAAACCGGCGACGTCACCATCTTCGAAGCCAAGACCACGGTACTGGCGACCGGCGGTGCCGGCCGCATCTTCGCCGCATCGACCAATGCCTTCATCAATACCGGTGACGGCCTGGGCATGGCGGCGCGAGCCGGCATTCCGCTGCAGGACATGGAATTCTGGCAGTTCCACCCCACCGGTGTGGCCGGTGCCGGCGTGCTGATCACCGAAGGCGTGCGCGGCGAGGGCGGCATCCTGCTGAACTCGAACGGCGAGCGCTTCATGGAGCGCTACGCGCCCACCTACAAGGATCTCGCGCCGCGCGACTTCGTCTCGCGCTCGATGGACCAGGAGATCAAGGAAGGCCGCGGCTGCGGACCGCGCAAGGACCACGTGCTGCTCAAGCTCGATCACCTCGGCGCCGAGACGATCATGAAGCGGCTGCCGTCGATCCGCGAGATCGCCATCCGCTTCGCCAACGTCGATCCGATCAAGGAACCGATCCCGGTGGTGCCGACGATCCACTACCAGATGGGCGGCGTGCCGACCAACATCCACAGCCAGGTGGTCATGCCCACCGCCGGCGACCCGGCCAAGGTGGTGAACGGGCTCTACGCCATCGGCGAGTGCTCCTGCGTGAGCGTGCACGGCGCCAACCGCCTCGGCACCAATTCGCTGCTCGACCTGATGGTGTTCGGTCGCTCGGCGGGGAACCACATCGTGGCCAGCAAGCTGCATGAGCGCGCGCACAAACCGCTGCCGAAGGACGCGGCCGACCGCCCGCTCGCGCGGCTGGCGCAGCTCGACGCGTCGACCAGCGGCGAGGGCAGCCATGTCGTTGCCGACGCCATCCGCGCCACCATGCAGTCGCACTGCGGCGTGTTCCGGACCGACGCCGCCATGGCGGAAGGCGTCAAGGCCATCCACGACATCGCCGGTGCGGTGGAGCGCATCCACCTCAAGGACAAGTCGCGGATCTTCAACGTGGCGCGGATCGAGGCGCTGGAAGTGGACAACCTCATCGAGACCGCCAAGGCGACGATGGTGTCGGCCGAGGCCCGCAAGGAGAGCCGCGGCGCGCACTTCCACAACGACCACACCGCGCGCGACGACGCGAACTGGATGAAGCACACCCTGTGGTGGCGCGACGGCAGCACGCTCACCTACAAGGACGTGCACCTCAAGGCGCTGACGGTCGAGCCCTTCAAGCCCAAGGCGCGGACCTTCTGACCGCGGCTTCCACCGGACACCATGCAATGAGGCCTGCCCCGCGCAGGCGCGAGGAACGCAGATGAGCGACACGCGCAAGATGAAGTTCTCGATCTACCGGTATGACCCGGACAAGGACGCGAAGCCCTACATGCAGGACGTGGAAGTCACGCTGCAGCACACCGACAAGATGCTGCTCGACGCCCTGCAACGCATCAAGTGGGAGGTGGACGATTCCATCTCCTTCCGCCGCTCCTGCCGCGAAGGCGTGTGTGGATCGGACGCGATGAACATCAACGGCAAGAACGGCCTGAGCTGCATTACCAACCTGCTCACCCTCAAGGAGCCGGTGGTGCTCAAGCCGCTGCCCGGGCTGCCGGTCATCCGCGACCTGATCGTCGACATGACCCAGTTCTTCAACCAGTACCACTCGATCAAGCCCTACCTGATCAACAACACGCCGGCGCCCGAGAAGGAGCGGCTGCAGAGCCCCGCCGAGCGCGAGGAACTCAACGGGCTGTACGAGTGCATCCTGTGCGCGAGCTGCTCGACGTCCTGCCCGAGCTTCTGGTGGAACCCGGACAAGTTCGTCGGACCGGCCGGGCTGCTGCAGGCCTATCGCTTCATCGCCGACAGCCGCGACGAGGCGACCGGCGAACGCCTCGACAACCTCGAGGATCCCTACCGCCTGTTCCGCTGCCACACCATCATGAACTGCGTCGATGTCTGCCCGAAGGGACTGAACCCGACGATGGCGATCGGCAAGATCAAGGAAATGATGGTGCGCCGCGCCGTCTGATCCCGCCGTGCAGCAGACCGCATCGTCCCCGCCAGCCGACCCGACCGACCTGTCGCGGCTGCGCTGGCGCGCCCGCCGCGGCCTGCTGGAAAACGATCTGCTGCTGCAGCGATTCTTCGCAACGCATGCCGACGGGCTCGACGCCGACACCGTCCGCGACCTGGGCGATCTCCTGGCGCTGGACGACAACGTCCTGCTCGATCTGCTGCTGCAGCGCAGTGCGCTTCCCGCGAACCTCGACCGACCCGGGGTCCGCTCCCTCCTCGCCATCCTGCGGCAGGTCTGACGAGGAATGCGGTTTCGATTTCGTGAGCCGCAGTTTTCGCTCCTGGATGTCCATTCCGGGTCTCCATTTGCCTACCGAAAGACTTAGCCATGACTCCCTCCAGCGACAAAGCCACCCTGTCCTTCAGCGACGGCGCGCCCAGCGTCGAACTGCCGATCTACAAGGGCAGCGTCGGCCCCGACGTCATCGACATCCGCAAGCTCTACGCCCAGACCGGCAAGTTCACCTATGACCCGGGCTTCCTCTCCACGGCGTCGTGCAATTCCGCGATCACCTACATCGATGGCGACAAGGGGGAGCTGCTGTACCGCGGCTATCCGATCGAGCAGATCGCGGTGCACTGCGACTATCTCGAAACCTGCTACCTGATCCTCTACGGCGAGCTGCCCGACGCCGCGCAGAAGGCCGCGTTCACCGCGCGCATCACCCAGCACACGATGGTGCACGAGCAGATGCAGTTCTTCCTGCGCGGCTTCCGGCGTGATGCCCACCCGATGGCGGTGCTCACCGGGCTGGTCGGCGCGATGTCGGCGTTCTACCCGGACTCGATCAACGTCAACGATCCGCACCAGCGCGACATCTCGGCGATCCGGCTGATTGCCAAGATGCCCACGCTGGTCGCCATGGCGTACAAGTACAACGCCGGCCAGCCGTACATGTATCCGCAGAACAAGCTCAGCTACGCGGCGAACTACATGCGGATGATGTTCGCCACGCCGTGCGACGACTACGTGCCGAATCCGGTGATCGAGCGCGCGCTTGATCGCATCTTCATCCTGCACGCCGACCATGAGCAGAACGCGTCGACGTCGACCGTGCGGCTGTGCGCGTCGTCGGGCACGAACCCGTTCGCGGCCATCGCGGCCGGTGTCGCCTGCCTGTGGGGCCCGGCGCACGGCGGTGCCAACGAGGCGTGCCTGAACATGCTCGACGAAATCCAGGCCCAGGGCGGCGTGGCGTCGATCGGCAAGTTCATCGAGCAGGTCAAGGACAAGAACTCGTCGGTGCGGCTGATGGGCTTCGGCCACCGCGTCTACAAGAACTACGATCCGCGCGCCAAGCTGATGCGTGAAACCTGCCACGAGGTGCTCGATGCCCTCGGCCTGCACGACGACCCGCTGTTCAAGCTGGCGATGACGCTGGAGAAGATCGCCCTCGAGGACGACTACTTCATCCAGCGCAAGCTCTATCCGAACGTCGACTTCTATTCCGGCATCGTGCAGAAGGCGATCGGCATTCCGGTGTCGCTGTTCACCGCGAACTTCGCGCTGGCGCGCACCGTCGGCTGGATTGCGCAACTCAACGAGATGCTGACCGATCCGGAGTACAAGATCGGCCGTCCGCGCCAGCTGTTCACCGGCGCGGCGCGGCGCGACGTCAAGCCGATGGCGCAGCGCGGCTGAGGTCGTCGCCCACAGGGAGCAGCATCACCAGCTTGTACTCGCTGCGTACGGCGGGCTTGAGGGTGAGCTGCTCGAACACCAGCCGGCCGCGCGCCGGGTGGTGAAACCGGCGTTCGCCGCCCTCGCGTTCGCGCACGTCGCGCAGATTCCAGAGGCGCGCGAATTCGGCGCTGCGGCTGCCCAGGTCGGCCACGAGCTGGCGGACTGCGGCGGAATCGGCGCGGCGCGCGCAGTCGGCGCGGAATTCCGCGACCAGCCGCTGCGCGCGAACCTCCCAGTCCTCGATCAGACGACGCGATTGCGGCGCCAGGAACAGGAACTCGAGCAGGTTCGGCGGGCGTCCGTCCGGCGGCTGGTCGTCACCGGCGCGGCCCCAATGCAGGAAGAGTTCGGCGGCCGCCGGATTCGCCGCCACCACGTCCCAGCGCTGATTGAGCACGTAGCACGGCCCGCGGACCGCATGCACGCTGCGCAGCACCGCTTCCGCGGCGTGCGCCGGCGGCGCCGGCTCGGCCGGATCGGGCCGTCCCGCCAGGTCGAACAGGTAGGTGCGCTCGGCCGCGGCGAGCTGCAGCGCCTGGGCCAGCCGGGCGAGCACGGCCGGCGACGGTGCGACCGGCCGCCCCTGCTCGAGCCAGGTGATCCACGTCGTGCTCACGCCGCAGAGCTGGGCCAGCTCTTCCCGCCGCAGCCCCGGCGTGCGACGCCGGCCGCCGCCGGCGAGCCCGGCAGTCTGCGGGGCGATCCGTGACCGATGCAGCCGGATGAACTCGCCGAGCGCGACGCGCGGCTCGTTTGCGCGCGGTGGAATCGGATCGGGAGACGAGGGCAGGTCCATGGGGGGC
>JAKAIB010000076.1 GCA_021814605.1 Pseudomonadota bacterium
TCACGCAACGGGTGCGCTCTGTCGTCCTGCCGAACATCCGACCCGGAATCGTCGCCGGCGCGCTCACGGTGGTGACGCTGTCGATCGGCGAGTTCAACCTGACCTGGATGCTCGCGACGCCCATGACCAAGACGCTCCCCGTCGGCCTGGCCGACGCCTACGCCTCGCTGCGCATCGAGATCGGCAGCGCCTACACCTTGATCTTCTTCCTGATGATCGTTCCGCTGCTCGTGCTGATGCAGCGGGTCGGTGTCAACAAACCCACGAAACGGAGTTCCCGATGAAGCCGGCCGCCGTCGCCATCACCCTGCGGCAATGCGCCAAGACCTACGACAACGGTCACCCTGCGCTGCAGCCGATCGATCTGGCGATCAAGGCCGGAGAAACCATGGTGTTCCTCGGCCCGTCGGGCTGCGGCAAGACCACGACCTTGCGACTGATCGCCGGTCTCGAACGCCCCGATGCCGGCGGGCGGGTGCTGTTTGACGGAGAGGACGTCACCCGCGATCCGATCGAGGCGAGACAGGTCGGAATGGTGTTTCAGAGCTATGCGCTCTTTCCCAACATGACCGTCCGCGAGAACATCGGCTACGGCTTGCGCATCCGCCGCGTTCCAGTCGCGGATCTGACGCGCCGGGTCGACGAACTGCTCGACATGATGCGGCTGCGGGAATTCGCCGATCGGCCGATCGGACGCCTGTCCGGCGGACAGAAGCAGCGGGTCGCGCTGGCGCGCGCGCTTGCGCCGCGCCCGCGCGTGCTGCTGCTCGACGAGCCTCTGACCGCCCTCGACGCCCAACTGCGCGAAGCACTGCGCACCGAGATGAACGATCTATTGCGCGAACTCGGCATCACCACCATCTACGTGACGCACGATCAAGCGGAGGCGATGGCATTGGGTGACCGCATCGTGGTGATGAGCGCAGGCCGGATCGAACAAATTGGCTCGCCGCGCGAGATCTACCACCGGCCGGCGAACCTGACAGTCGCCAGCTTCGTCGGCACGCTGAACCGGATCAGGGGCCGGATCCACGAGGGCGGATTTCACTGCGCAGCCGGAGTGGTTCCGCTCCCGCCTGACGGGCGCCTGCACGGCGACGACGAAATCTGGTTCCGTCCCGAGGACGCGCGCATCGTGCCGAGGTCCGACGCGCAGTTCGAAGGCAAGCTGCTGCAGTCCGTCTTCCTCGGCGATCGGACCCGGCTGACGATTGCCGAAATCGGCGACGCTCCCCTGGTGGTCGACATTCCCGGGCGTGTCGACATAGCCGTGGACACCCGCCTCGGGCTCGCCATCGCCACCGATGCCTTGCTGAACTTCCGCCCCGAACCCGCATGATCCTCTGTCAGATTTCCGACCTGCACATCAAGCGCAAGGGTGCGCTGGCGTACGGCCGCGTCGACACCGCGGGCGCGCTACGGCGCTGCCTCGACCGTATCGTCCGTCTGCGTCCACGGCCCGACGCGATCGTCGTGACCGGCGACCTAGTCGATCTAGGCAGCGCCGACGAATACGCGCATCTGCGCGAGCTCCTTGCTCCGGTGCCGATCCCCTATTACCTGCTGATGGGCAATCACGATCACCGGGAGTCACTGATCGCAGCATTTCCGGAGCATCGCCACCTGGCAACCGGCGGCGGGTTCGTGCAGTACGCGGTGGACGTGGGGCCGCTGCGGCTGATCGCACTCGACACCCAGGATCCGCCGCATGGTTCAGGCAGACTGTGCGCAGAGCGCCTCGCATGGCTCGAGGGCGAACTTGATCGCGCGGCCGGAAAACCTGTGGTCGTGGCGATGCACCACCCGCCGTTCGTCACGGGGATCGGGCATATGGACGCCATCGGTCTGCCGGCCGGCGATAGCGCACGGCTCGCCGAACTGATCGCGCGACATCCGAACGTCGAACGCGTTCTCTGCGGCCATCTGCATCGGCCTATCCAGCGGCGGTTCGGCGGCACCCTGGCATCGACGAGTCCGGCGCCGGCGCATCAGGTCGCATTCGACATCGCCCCCGCCGCACCGTCTGCATACCGTCTCGAACCGCCATCCTTCCAATTGCACGCTTGGCTCGGAACGGAGGGGCTGGTGTCGCATTTGGTCTTAGTGGACGAGTATCCGGGACCCTACCCATTCTTTCACCCAGACGGTGAACTGATTGACGAACCCTGGGGAAAATAGCGCATTCTTCATGCACGGCGCCTTCATCCGAGTTTTCGTGAGCTCTGGCGTTCCATTGAACGACGGCGTGCTGGGAGGAAACCGCCGAATGTAGACGCCGGAGCCGCAGCTACCGGGCGTCGCGCAGCCGGGCGTCGAGGCGTTCGGCGATGGCGTCCCGGGCGTCGCGCGCCAGCGCGCGACGGCTGGCGGAGCGGATCGGCGCGAGGAATTCGACTTCGATCCGCAGCCTCGGCGCGGCGCTGAGCCGCCACAGGCTGCCGAGCATCGTCTCGTCGCCGACGTACGCGGCCGCCCGGCTGAAGCGGCCACTGCGTGCGTCGGCATAGAACAGCAGCACCGGCTGTACCGGCACGTCGGCCGCGCAGGCGGCCTGGAACAGGTTGGCGTGGAACGGCAGCAGCGCGTGTCCCGGCGTCGTCGTGCCTTCGGGGAAGACGCCGACCGCGTCGCCGCCTTGCAGGCTCTGCGCCATCTCGCGGATCACCCGGACCACGTCGTGCGCGCGCTCGCGCTCGATCAGCAGCGTGCCGACGCCGCGGACCAGCGGCCCGATCAGCGGCCAGCTGGCGGCTTCGGCCTTGGAGACGAAGCGCACCGGCCGGGCGGCGTTGATCGCGAAGATGTCGAGCCACGAGACGTGGTTCGCGGCGACGAGCGCCGGTTCCGTCGGCGGCACGCCGGAGACCTGCAGATCGATCCCGCAGCGCCGCACGAGTTCGGCCGACCAGTCGCGGATGCGGCTCGTCCGCGCGGTGGTGTCGAGTGCCGGGAATTCGTCGCGGATGGTGCGCTGGCCGCGCCAGGCGTGAGTCCCGAGGCGGCCGAGGCGATGGCCGAAACGCGCCGGCGTGGCGAGTCGGTAGGGCAGCGGGCCGCGGGGCGATGGCGGGGGCGCAAGCGTCGCGTCGACCACCGGTACGCCGCGGACCGGCGCGGGCCCAGGCGCCGCCGGTGCATCGGCCACCGGCCAGCCGATGCCGGCCTCGGCCGGTTCCGACGACGACGCTGCCGAATTCATGCGGCCGCGCTCACCGGCTGGTGGCTCCACACCAGGCGGCCGTCGATCACGGCGTACCGCACCCGGCCTTGCAGTTCATGTTCGGACAGCGGGGTGAGCTTGCTCTGGCTGCGCAATGCCTGCGGCGTGGCCTGCCAGCGGGCCTGCGGGTCGACGACGACGAACTCGGCCGCCTCGCCCGGGGCAATGCGCGCCGGCGGCAGTCCGGCCGCGGATGCGGCGCGGTGGCCGACGCAGCCCAGTGCCTGCGGCAGCGGCAGCTGCATGTCGGCGGCGAACTGCAGCGCCGTGGGCAGCAGCAGCTCCAGCCCGGTCGCGCCGGGCGCGGCGTCCGCAAAGGTCTGCGTCTTGTCGTCGGTGCCGACCGGCGTGTGGTCGGAGCACAGCGCGTCGATGGTGCCGTCGGCGAGCGCAGCGCGCAGCGCCTCCCGGTCGCGCTGCTGGCGCAGTGGCGGATCGAGCCGCGCGCGGGCGTCGAAGTAGCCGATGTCCAGGTCGGTCAGCAGCAGGTTGTTGATCGACACGTCGCAGCTCAGCGGCAATCCCTCGGCCTTGGCCTGGCGTACGAGCGCGACACCGGCGGCGCTCGACAGCTTGCTCACGTGAACGGCGCAGCCGGTGACGCGCATCAGCTCGAACAGGGTGTGCAGCGCCACGGTCTCGGCGATCACCGGCACGCCGCTCAGCCCGAGCCGCTGCGCGTAGGCGCCGCTGGCAGCGATGCCGCCGCGGCCGAGCGAGGCGTCGAGTGCGCGCAGCCAGACCTTGTAGCCGAAGGTGCTGGCGTACTGCATGGCGCTGTAGAGCACCTTGGTGTCGGCGACCGGGCGGTCGGCCTGCGAGAAGCCGATGCAGCTCGCCTTGGTCAGCTCGGCCAGTTCGCTCAGCCGCTCGCCTTGCAGGCCCTTGGTCAGCGCGCCGAGCGGGTAGACGCGCGCGCTCTTGAGGCGGCGCGCGCGCCAGCGCAGCATCTCGACCAGGCTGGGCTCGTCGAGCGGCGGGTCGGTGTCGGGCGAGCAGACGACGCGGGTCACGCCGCCGGCGAGCGCCGCGTTCAGTTCGGTCTCGAGCATGCCCTCGTGCTCGTAGCCGGGCTCGCCCAGCCGCGCGCAAAGGTCGACCAGGCCCGGAAGCACGAGGCAGCCGGAGGCGTCGAGCGTCTGGTCGGGGACGAAGCCCGACGGCGCGGTGCCGACGGCGACGATGCGTTCGCCCTGGACGGCGACGTCGCCCGTGGTGTCGAGGCCGAGCAGCGGGTCGATCAGCCGGCCGTTGCGCAGGAGGAGGCGGGATTCGGTCATGATGGAAGCGTCCGGTTCAGCTTTCGGCCGAGGCCACGATGGACAGCACGGCCATCCGCACCGCGATGCCGAAGCGCACCTGGTCGAGGATCACGCTGTGGCTGCCGTCGGCGACGGCACTGTCGATCTCGACGCCGCGGTTGATCGGGCCGGGGTGCATGACGATGGCGTCCGGCCGGGCCAGTGCCAGCCGCTCGGGGGTGAGGCCGTAGGTCATGTTGAATTCGTGGGCCGACGGCAGCAGCGCGCCCGACATGCGCTCGTTCTGCAGCCGCAGCATCATCACCACATCGGCGTTGCGGATGCCCTCGGCCATGTCGTGGCAGACGCGCACGCCCATCTCGCGCAGGTCACCCGGCACCAGCGTCTTGGGGCCGACGACGCGCACCTCGGGAACACCAAGGGTGGTGAGGGCGTGGATGGCCGAGCGCGCGACCCGCGAATGCACGATGTCGCCGACGATGGCCACCGTCAGGTTGGCGAAGTCGCCCTTGAAGTGCCGGATGGTGTACATGTCCAGCAGCCCCTGCGTGGGGTGGGCGTGGCGGCCGTCGCCGGCATTGACCACGTGGACGTGCGGCGGCGTGTGACGGGCGATCAGGAACGGCGCGCCGCTGTCGGCGTGGCGCACGACGAAGATGTCGGCGTCCATCGCCTCGAGGTTCGCGATGGTGTCGAGCAGCGACTCACCCTTGGACGTGCTGGAGCGCTGGATGTCGAGATTGAATACGTCGGCCGACAGCCGCTGCGCCGCGATCTCGAAGGTCGTGCGGGTGCGGGTCGAGTTCTCGAAGAAGAGATTGAACACGCTCTTGCCGCGCAGCAGCGGCACCTTCTTCACCTCGCGGCTGCCGAAGCTGACGAAGCCCCGGGCGGTGTCGAGGATGTGCAGCAGCACGTCGCGCGGCAGCCCCTCGGGGGTGAGCAGGTGGCGCAGTTCGCCGTTGCGGTTGAGTTGCGGGTTGTGGGCGGCAGTCATGCGGATTTCTCGACCAGGCCGAAGGTGAAACGGATGCCGTCGGCGGCGTCCTCGTCGCGCGACAGCGCCAGCGTCTGCGTCGCCGGCAGTTCGACGACGGCCGCGGCCAGCTGGGCGCAGATGGGCAGTTCGCGCCCGCCGCGGTCGACCAGCACGGCGAGATCGATGCGCGCCGGGCGGCCGAAGTCGAACAGCTCGTTGATGGCCGCGCGCGTGGTGCGGCCGGTGTTGAGCACGTCGTCGATCAGCAGCACCGGCTGGTCGGCGATGGAGACGGGCAGTTCGGTCCGGTTGGCGCTCGGATGCAGTCCGCGCGTGGCGAAGTCGTCGCGATGGAAGGTCGACGACACGACGCCGTAGGGCTGCTGCAGCGCGAGGTCGGCGTGCAGCCGCTGCGCCAGCCAGGCGCCGCCGGAGTAGATGCCGACGAGCACCGGTTCGGCCGGCAGCGCGGCGAGATGCGCCTGCACCTTCTGCCGCAGGATTGCGTACAAGGCTTCGGCGTCGAGCGCGGGAGGGGTCGGATTCATGGTTGGAGGGCCTGCAGATACTGTTCGACGATGAGTTGCGCCGCCGCAGCGTCGACATCCTCGGCGCCGGCATCCTCGGCGGCTGCCGACGTGTAGCGCTCGTCGACCAGCGCGACCGGCAGGCCGAAGCGGCCCTGCAGTTGGCGGGCGAAGCGCTGTGCGCGCTGGGTGACCTCGTGCGGCGTGCCGTCCGGGTGCAGCGGCAGGCCGACGACGAGCTGCTGCGGCTGCCATTCGCGGATCAGCGCGGCGATGGCGTCGAACTTGATGTCGTTGCGGTCGCCCCGCAGCGTGCCCAGAGGCGTTGCGGTTCGGGTGAGGCCGTTGCCCACGGCAGCGCCGATGCGCTTGCTGCCGAAATCGAAACCCAGCACCGTCAACTCGCGCACCGGGGTCGGGGGCATGGCAGGAAAGGTGATGGCGGGATCGTGGGTGCGGAGTGCCGAGGCCACTGCGGCTTCAGGCATGGCCGGCGGTCTGCGACAGCATCGCCGGCGAGAATCCGAGCAGCGCCATCGCGGCGTTGAAGCGGGCGTCGATCGGGGTCTCAAACAGCACCGACCGGTCGGAATCGACGGTCAGCCAGCCGTTCTGGCCGATTTCCTCTTCGAGCTGGCCGGCATTCCAGCCCGAATAGCCGAGGGCGATCAGCGACCGCTTCGGGCCGCCGCCGCTCGCCATGTGTTCGAGCACGTCCTTGGACGTGGTCATTTCCAGGCCGCCCGGGATGGCGAGCGTGGAAGCGTAGGCAACTCCGGTCGGCTCGTGCAGCACGAACCCGCGCTCGGTCTGCACCGGGCCGCCCTGCAGCACCGGAGCCGACGCCAGCTCGGGCGCGGCTTCGAGGCCGACGCGATCGAACAGCTCCTTGACGGTGATGTCCGACGGCCGGTTGATCACCAGCCCGAGCGCGCCACGCGGCGAATGCTCGCAGACGAACACCACCGCTCCGGCAAAATTGCTGTCGGCCATGCCCGGCATGGCGATCAGGAACTGATTGCTGAGGTTGGAGGCATCGGGCCGGGGATTCATGGGGCACAGTGTATCGCGATGGGGTGCGGCGACCGCACCGTTCTGGGGGATCGGACAACATGGATATTGCGGATCGACTGCCGTGGCCCTGGAGGGCGTCATGACAATCGGTGCCGATCGCGCGGCGACCGGCCTCGGCCTGGTCTGGCTGCGGCGCGACCTTCGGCTGGGCGACAACCGGGCACTGGCGGCGGCACTGGCCGAATGCGGCCGGGTGATGGTCGCGTTCGTGTTCGATCGCGACATTCTCGATCCGTTGCTGGCGCGCGGACTTGCGGCCGACCGGCGGGTCGAATTCATCCACGCCTCGGTCGGCGAGATCGACGCCCGGTTGCGCGCCCTCGGCGGTGCGCTGCTGGTGCGGCATGCCCGGGCGGCGGAGGCGATTCCCGAACTCGCTGCGGCGGTCGGCGCCTGCCGGGTGTATTGCGGCCGCGACGACGAGCCGCGGGCGCTGGAGCGCGACGCCGCAGTCGCCGCGGCGCTTGCCGGCGACGGCCGCGAGTTGCGACGTATCGAGGACCACATGGTGTTCGGTGCCGATGCGGTGCTGACCGTGCAGGGCCGGCCGTATACCGTGTTCACGCCTTACCGCACCGCATGGCTGGCGCGCTACGCGCGGCTGCGGCCGCGCGCGGTCGTGCCGCCACTCGACGCCGCACGGCTGGCGCCGGTGTCACCGGAACTTGCTGCAGGCATTCCATCGCTGGCGACACTGGGCTTTGTTCCAACCGACCTGGCGCGGCTGCCGATCGCCGCCGGGGAGAGCGGGGGGCAGGCGGCGCTGCGGGCCTTCGTCGAGCGGATCGACGGCTATGCCCGAGACCGCGACTTCCCGGCGCTGCCGGCGACCAGCCAGCTGTCGGTGCATCTGCGGTTCGGCACGGTGTCGGTGCGCGAACTCGCCGCGCTGGCGTGGCAGCGCGCGCAGGGGGGAAGCGACGGGGCGCAGACCTGGCTGTCGCAACTGGTGTGGCGCGATTTCTTCTTCCAGATCCTGCATCACCACCCGCGGGTCGCGACCGGGCCGTTCAAGCCGGAATATGCGCGCATCGTCTGGCGCAATGATCCGGCGTGGTTCGCGGCGTGGCGCGAAGGGCGCACCGGCTATCCGCTGGTCGATGCCGCGATGCGGCAGCTCGCCGCGACCGGGTTCATGCACAACCGCCTGCGGATGCTGGTCGCGAGCTTCCTGACCAAGGATCTGGGGATCGACTGGCGCTGGGGCGAACAGCATTTCGCCGACCGGCTGATCGATTTCGACCTGGCGGCGAACAACGGCGGCTGGCAGTGGGCGGCGTCGACGGGTTGCGATGCGCAACCGTATTTCCGGGTGTTCAATCCGGTGCTGCAGAGCCGGAAGTTCGATCCGGCGGGTGATTTCATCCGGCGTTTCGTGCCCGAATTGGCCGCGCTGCCCGCGCGCGACATCCACGCACCATGGGAGGCGCCGGCCGTGGTGCTCGCTGCGGCCGGAGTTCGACTCGGCACGGACTACCCGCTGCCCATCGTGCGGCACGATCTGGCGCGCGCCGAGACGCTGGAGCGCTACGCCGTGGTCAAGTCCGGGGATTGAGCGCGGCCCAGGCGCCAGAGGCTCCCGGGCTGGGGCGCCCGGGAGCGTCCGTCAGGCCGTGCCCTGGCGCGCCCCGGCGGCGGTGTATTCGCGGATCAGGTCGAGCAGTTCGGACTCGGAGTACGGCTTGCCGAGGTAATGGTTCACCCCGAGCTGCGCCGCATAGTTGCGGTGCTTGTCGGCGATGCGCGAGGTGATCATGATGATCGGCAGATCCCGTAGCCGGGCATCGGCGCGGATGTTGCGCGTCAGGTCGAAACCGTCCATCCGCGGCATTTCGATGTCGAGGAGCATGACGTCGGGCAGGGTGGTCGTCTGCTGCAGCTGCTCGAGCGCGTCCAGACCGTCCTTGGCGAGTTGCACCACGAAGCCGTTGCGCATGAGGAAGCGCTGGGTCACGCGGCGCACGGTGATCGAGTCGTCGACCACCATCACCAGCGGCGCGGCAGTCTGCACGGCTTCGGCCGTCGCGGCCTCGCCGCCGTCGGCACGCGCTGCTTCGGGGGTCGCCTCGGCGGTTGGGGCCGGCGCCGGCTCGACGATCGGGGTCTGCATCCGCGCCACGGCGTCGTCGCCGTAGATCGCTGCGAGGGCCACCGGGTTGTAGATCAGCGCCGCCTCGCCCGACGGCAGCACCGAGATGCCGGCGAGGCCAGGGACGCGCGAGAGCTGCGGCCCGAGGTTCTTCACCACGACTTCGCGGTTGCCGAGCACTTCGTCGACCTGCACCGCGACCCGCTGGGTCGCGCTTCGGATGACGATGACCGGGACGGTGCGGCCGAACGGGTCGGTGCTCCGGCCCGACTCGCCCAGCAGGGCGCCGAGCCAGTAGAACGGCAGCGTGGCACCGGCGTATTCGGTCGACAGCGACTGCGCTGCCGCGGCGATCTGCTCCGGGCGGTAGCGCAGCACGATCTCCACCAGGTTGGCCGGGACGGCGTACACCTTTTCGCCGGTCCGCAGCAGCACGACGTGGGTGATGGCGGTCGTCAGCGGCAGCAGCAGCGTGAAGCGGGCGCCTTGCCCCGGCCGGCTGTCGAGCAGCACCCGACCGCCGAGGGCGTTGACGTCGGTGCGGACCACGTCCAGGCCGACCCCGCGGCCGGCAACGGCGGTCGTCTGCTCCGCGCTGCTGAAGTTGGGCAGGAACACGAGTTCCGTGAGCGCCGCCTCGGTCGCGGGTTCGCCGGCGGCGAGCAATCCGAGCTTTTCCGCCTTGGCGCGGATCGCGGCATAGTCGAGGCCGCGGCCGTCGTCAGCCAGGGTGATGACGACTTCGTTGCCGTCCTGGCGCAGCGCCAGCGAAATGGTTCCGGTGGCGGGCTTGCCCTTGGCCAGCCGCTCGTCGGCCGGCTCGATGCCGTGTGCCACCGCATTGCGCAGCAAATGGTCGAAACTGCCGGCCATGCGGTCGAGCACGCCGCGGTCGATTTCGATGTTGGCCCCCTGGATGTCGAGGCGGACCGACTTGTCGAGATCCTTCGCTGCCTGGCGCACGGTGCGATAGAGACGCTCGGACAGGCTGTCGAACTCGACCATGCGGGTGCGCAGCAGGTCGTGCTGCAGGTCGCGGGTCTGCCGAGCCTGCCGCGTCATGTCGTCGTCGATGTCGCGCAGCAGCCGGGTGATGGTGGACTGCACCATGCCGATGTCGTTCACCGACTCGGCCATCATGCGGGTGAGCTCCTGCGCCCGGGTGAAGCGATCGAACTCGAGTGGATCGAAGTCGCGGTGCTCGTCGCGCGCCGCCTGCACCCGCGCCGTCATCTGGGCTTCGGCCTGGATCTCGATCTCCCGCACCTGTTGCCGCAGCCGGTCGAGGTTGTCGGCGAGGTCGCCGGCCGATCCGCGCAGCGATTCGAATTCGCTTTCCAGCCGGGAACGGGAAATGCTGATCTCGCCGGCCTGGTTGACCAGCCGGTCGAGCAGCGCGGCGCGCACGCGCACCGCCTGGGCCGAGATGCGCGACGCCGCGGGCCGGGCATGCGGCTCGGCGACGAGTGGCGCCGGAACCGAAGCCAACGGCGGCGTGATTTCGATCGGGACCGAAACCGCAGGCGTGGTGGCCAGTTCGGCTTCGGGAAGCGCCGGCGCGATGGTCGGAGTGGGCGCGACCGGCTCAGCCGGCTCCGGTGTATGGGCCGGACTGTCGAGCAGGCGGCTTTCGCCGCGCTGTGCCGCATCGCGCAGCCGGTCGAACCGGGTGGTGATGTGGTCGAAGCGCCCGAGCAGTTCGGCCAGGTCGTCGGCATTGACCGGCGGATTGGACACGAGACCGTCGATGTCGGACTCGAGGCTGTGTGCCATGTCGCCCAGGTACATCGCCCCGGCCATGCGTGCGCTGCCCTTGAGGGTGTGCAGGGTGCGCATCGCGCTCGCCGCCGAATCGGTGTCGAGCGGATGGAGCTCCCATTGCCGCAGGCTCGTCGCCAATGCCGGCAGCAGCTCGTTGGCCTCTTCCTCGAAGATGGGGAACAGGTCGGGATCGATCGCATCGACCAGATCGCCGCTTGGCGCCGCGGCAGGCCGGGGCGGGGGCGCCGCTGGCGGTTCGATCCGCGTGGCTGCGGGCGGCGGTTCGGCAACCGGCGACTCCACGATCACCGGTTCGGGCTGCGGTGCCACGGCGACCGGCAGTTCGACGGCCGGCGGTGCAGCCTCCGCAGCCGATGCAAGAATTGCAGACTCGGCGAGCGGTGCGGGCTCCACCGACGGACCGGCCTCGGGCGCAGGCGCGGATGCGGCAGCGTCTGCGGCTTGGGCAACCGGTTCGAACGCCAGCGCCGCGAGGGGTTCGACCTCGACTGGCGCGATGGCTTGTTCCGGCGCCGGCATCGCTTCGATTGTCGGCTGCCCGGCTGCGGCCGGCGGTGCTGGCGCGACCGATACCGGTTCCGCCGGCGTGGCGGCGACGCCCGTCTGCGCCGCATTCGCCAGCTCGGCGAGGCCGGCGAGCAGGCCGGCGGGAGCAGGCCGCAGCAATCCGGCGGCGAACTGGTGCAGCAACTGCTTGATGTCGGCGGCGGCCTGCCCCAGCAGTTCGAAGCCCGGCGGCGGTCCGGCCGCGTCGGCCCGCTCCCGCAGGGCGTCCAGGGCATGTTCGACGTGGCTCGCCAGTTCAGCGACCGCCTGCAGCCCGACGGTGGCCGAGCTGCCGGCCAGCTTGTGCGCGGCCGTGACGGCGTATTCGCTCACCGGCTGCGTCGGCTCGTCGAGCCAGGCGTGGACTTCGATCGTCAGCTGGCGCGACAGATCGTCCGCCTCGGCGAGATAGATGTTGTACAGCGGCGTCGGGATGCGCAGGTCACCGATGACCTTGTAGCCCTCGTCTTCGGCCAGGACCGGCGGCTGCGGCGCCTCGGCGGGCGCGGTGGCGAGGGCATCGGGTTCGATCGCGTCGACCGGGATGACTTCGTCCGGCACCGCGATGGCAGGAAGCGGCTCCGGCTCTTCGACGGGCGGGCTGATCTCCGGCACTGTCAGAGCGGGCTCCG
>JAKAIB010000077.1 GCA_021814605.1 Pseudomonadota bacterium
GGTCAGGAACAGGCGGTCCGCCGCGGTGGTGAAACTGCCACTGCGGGCGACTTCGACGAGCGCCTTGAGCGCGCGCAGCTCCATTTTTAATTCCCTATGCGAATTGATCGCATGCCAATAATTCATTTGAAGAATTCATGGCCCGATCCTACGCTTTCGGACATCGAAAGTCCCTTCCGCAGAGGCCATCGGAATGCAAGCGGTGTTGCGTCAGTTCATGCAGGTGCTGTTCTTCGTTGTCGTCTGGATCGCCGCCGAGCAGGTGGTGCGGCTCGGCGGCTTGCCGGTGCCGGCCGCGGTCGTCGGCCTGTTCGCCGTACTCGCCCTGCTCGGCGCCGGCGCGCTGCCCGAACGGTTCGTCGAGGCCGGGGCGTCGCGCCTGCTTGGCGACATGCTGCTGTTCTTCATTCCCCCGCTGATCGCCGCCATCCAGTACTGGCCGCTGCTGCGCAGCCACGGCGTCCGGATGCTCGCCGCGATCGTGCTGGGCACGCTGGCCGTGCTGGTCGGCACCGCGCTGGTGACCGAGCGCGCACTGCGCTGGGAACGCGGCCGGCACGGCGCAGCCGTCGACGGAGGCACGCGATGAGCGCGACCCTGTCCGGCCTGGTCCTGCTGCTGGCGACGCTGACGGGCTACGCCGCGGCCAAATGGCTCTATTCGCGCCATCGCCGGATCTGGCTGTCGCCGATGCTGCTCACCCCGGCCATGCTGGTGGCGCTGCTGTGGGCGAGCGGGGTGTCGTACGCCAGCTACGCGAGCGACACGCGACTGCTGGTCTGGATGCTCGGCCCGGCCACCATTGCCTACGCCTGGCCGATCCACCAGCGCCGCGCGCTGATCCGGCGCTATCCGGTCACCCTCGCCAGCGGCGTCGCGGCCGGACTGCTCATCGGCCTGGGCAGCGCCTGGGCATTGGGGCGCCTGCTGGCGCTGCCGCCCGGGCTCGCCGACAGCCTGCTGCCGCGCTCGGTGTCGACGCCGTTCGCCATCGTCGCGTCGGGCGACTTCGGCGGATCACCCGACGTCACCGTGCCCTGCGTGCTGCTGACCGGGCTGTTCGGCATGGCGATCGGCGAAGCCATCCTCGGCTGGCTGAAGCTGCAGTCGAGCGTGGTGCGCGGCGCGTCGATCGGCGCGTCGGCCCATGCCCTGGGCACCGCCAAGGCCTACGAACGCAGCGAGGAAATGGGCGCGGTCGCCAGCCTGACCATGGTGTTCAGCGGCGTCGCGATGGTGCTGCTCGCCCCCTGGCTGGGGCTCTGGCTGCACTGACGCCCCGCCGCGACGCCGCGGTTCAGCCGGCGTCGGGCGTCCAGGCGACGCCACGCCGCGCCGCCATGTCGCGCCCCATGGCAATTCGCCAGTCCGCATCGGCGATCGCCTCGGCGGCCGGGAAGATCCGGGTGTTCTCGAGCGCGATGTGCGTCGCGTGCAACGCGCCGAAGCGTGTCGCCGCATCCGCAACGGCCGGATCGGCCGCCGTCGCCGTTCCGGCCTCGGCCTGCTCCAGCCACGGACGCAGCGTCTGCCACAACGTCGCCAGCTCGCGGTGGTCGGCTTCGAGACCGTCGAGCAGTTCGACAAATCCGGTGCCGCCCCGCTCGCGCAGCAGCGGGAACACGTGCAGTTCCTCATCCTCGTGGTGCAGCGGCGCAGCAATGTCGAAATAGCGCAGCACCTTGCTCGCCGCCTGCCGCGCCTCGGCGTTGCAGCCGCGCTGGCGCACGTGCGCCAGCAGCCGCACCAGCAGCCGGTCCATGCGTTCGATCCGTCCATGGCAGCCGAGCAGCAGGGCGAACGGCTGATCGAATCCGGCCGCTGGCGGTTCGTCGTTCAACAACATGGCAATGATCCTTTCAACGGAACGCAGGCCCTCCGGTCGTCCGGCGTCTCGAACAAGGCGGCGAGGTGCGGCCCGGCTGCGAAAGCGCTCAGGATGCCGTCCCATCGACGGCGTCGCGGC
Source organism: Pseudomonadota bacterium (assembly GCA_021814605.1). Taxonomy (GTDB): domain Bacteria; phylum Pseudomonadota; class Gammaproteobacteria; order Burkholderiales; family Burkholderiaceae_C; genus Thiomonas. The sequence continues at coordinate 1,967 of JAKAIB010000077.1, forward strand.
CGATTGCACCGGCCGCCTGCGCAGCCTGCCGCGTCATCCGCGCCGGCGCGGCATCGTCCGGGTCCGGGACGACCGCAAAGACCTGCTGGTGGAAATCGACGACGCCGGCCCGGTGCGCCACGCTGACCAGCGTCGCTTCCGGCAGCCGCTGCCGCAGCAGCGCATACATGGCCCGCTCGGTCGGCCCGTCGAGCGCGCTCGTCGCCTCGTCCATGAACAGCCAGTCCGGAGCCGCCAGCAGCGCCCGCGCGACGGCGAGTCGCTGCTGCTCGCCCGGGGACAGCCGCTGCATCCAGTTGTCGGTCTGGTCGAGCGCGGCGACGAGATGCGGCAACCGCGCCGCCTGGAGCGCACCGGCGAGCTGGCCCGCGTCGAAGCCGCCGGCATCGAGCGGATAGGTCAACGCCTGCCGCAGCGTGCCCAGGGGCAGGTACGGCTTCTGCGGCAGGAACAACGTCCGCCCTGACGGCGGATGCGCGTGCTCGGCGTTGGCAGCGTAGGGCCAGATGCCCGCCAGCCACCGCACCAGCGTGCTCTTGCCGCTTCCCGACGGGCCGGTGAACAGGGTGTGCTGGCCACGGGCGATGTGTTCACCGGCGCACTGCAGCAGTGGCCGGCCGTCCGGCGACAGCAACAGCAGATCGCCCAGGGCGACCGATTCGAGCGCGCTGCGCAGCGGCGCCACCGCGGACGAGCGCACGGCGGCGCCATCGGCGATCGCGCCAGTTGCCGGCGGCTCGGGATCATGCCGCGGCCCCTGCGCCTGCGCCGCGCGAACCGCCTCGACGAAGGTATGCAGCCGCTCGACGGTCGCCCGCCAGTCGGCGATCGATCCGTACGCGTTGATGAACCAGGACAGCGCGCCCTGCACCTGGCCGAAGGCCTGCGCCGTCTGCGTCAGGCCGCCGAGCTGGATCTGGCCGGCGAAGTAGCGCGGCGCCGCCACCAGGATCGGGAAGATGATCGCGAGCTGGCCGTAGAACGCGCTGTACCAGGTGAACAGCTTCTGCCGGCGCATGATGCCCCACCAGTTGCGCCAGACGTTGGCGAACCGGTCGCGATGCCCGCCCAGCTCGCGCGGCTCGCCGGCATAGAGGGCGATGCCTTCGTTGTGCTCGCGCGTGCGGGCCAGTCCGAAGCGGAAGTCGGCCTCGAAGCGCTGCTGGTCGAAGTTCAGCCGGATCAGCGGCTTGCCGACCCAATGCGCGAACACGCTGCCCAATCCCGAATACAGGATGGCGACCCAGACCATGTAGCCCGGGATGGTGACGCCGAAGAGTCGGATCGACCCCGACAGCACCCACAGCATGAACAGGAACGAGAGCAGCGTCACCAGCGACGAGACGAAACCGAAGAACAGGTTGAGGCTGCCGTCGATAAACCCACGGATGTCGTCGGCAATTCGCTGGTCGGGGTTGTCAGTGTTGCCCTGCCGCAACGACATCCGGTAATGCGTGCCCCCCACCAGCCAGTCCTTCAGAAACACTTCCGTCATCCAGCGCCGCCAGTTGATCTGGAGCATCTGAAGGAAATACTGGGAATACACCGCCAGAGCGATATAAAGGAAGGCGTATCCGGTGAAAACCAGCAGCAGGCGTTTGAACGCTCCGAAGTTCTTGGCCTGGAGCGAGTTGAAGAAATCACCGTTCCACTGCGTCAGCTTCACGTTCACCCAGACCAGCGCGAGGTTCATCGCCAGCACCAGCAGCAGCAGCCCCCATCCGGTCTTGCGCTCCTCCGACGCCAGATACGGCCGCGCCAGCGCGACGAAGTGCTTGAAGGCGAAGCGGTATGGCTTTGGCTGCATGGGCGAAGGACTCCTGACGATTGGGGGATCGCGCGACGCATTGTGCCTGCCGCGCAACACCCGCCGCGACGACACGGGCTTGCAGCCTCACTCTATTCGCCGGTGCTGAGACCCGGCTTAAGCGCCAGTTGCAACAGCATCACATTCCGTTACAGATATGAATTTCTATGTGTTTGACGCGTGTCAACTTTGTGTTTTTATCGGTTCCGAGAATGATCCCTACCGATACCGATTTTCGTGTAGCCGCGCCGACCGGGCGCGGAGATCGAAGAGCAAGCAAAGGAGAAATCATGACTCGCACTTCCTGCCCACATTCCGACCCGCCCGGCAGCCTGACCCGGCTACGCCAAGGGATCGCCTCCCGTCTGCGCCAGGGCATCGCCCTGTGCGGCGCCACGGCGGCACTCATGCTCGGCGCGACGCCGGCGCACGCCGTCCCGGCGTTCGCCCGCCAGACCGGACAGGACTGCATCGCCTGCCACGTCGGCGGATTCGGTCCGCAACTCACGCCGTTCGGTCGCGCCTTCAAGCTCAGCGGCTATACGCTGACCAATGGCAAGAAGCACATTCCGCTGTCGGCGATGCTGGTGTCGTCGTTCACCCACACCACCGAGGATCAGACGCCGTTCTACAACGGCATGCACGCCAACGATAACTTCGTCGCGCTGCAGCAGGCGTCGATCTTCCTCGCCGGGCGGCTCACCGACCACATCGGGATGATGGGGCAGGCGACCTATTCGGAGACCGCCGAGCCGGCAAACCTGGCCTGGGACAATACCGACATCCGCTATGCCCACACCTACAGCTTCGGCAGTACCAAGGGCATCTTCGGCGTGTCGTTGAACAACAACCCGACCGTGTCGGACGTCTGGAACACCGTTCCCGCCTGGCAGTACGGCTTTATGGGCAGCCCGATCAGCGGCGGGATCCCGTTCACGCCGGCGATGGCCAGCCTCGGGGCGGGCGTTCTCGGCACCACGGCCTACACGCTGATTGACAACCACTGGTACATCGAAGGCGGCGCCTACCACAGCCTGTCCTACCGGTTCAACGATCTGATGCACGGCGCCGGGTCCTGGCTGATCAGCGGATATGCCCCCTACCTCCGCGCCAACTACTCGACGACCATCGGGAACAACACCTACGAGGGCGGCGTGCTCGGCATGAACATCAAGGTACCGACCATCACCGGCGGATCGGGGAACGACACCATCAAGGACGTCGGCGTCGACGGCACCTACCAGTACATCAACGGTGACATCGACACGGTGACGGTGAACGGCCTGTACATGCAGGAGAAGGCGAACTACGACCAGTCTGCCGGCGTATTCCCCAGCGACACGGCGAAGATGCTGAACCTGAACACCGCCTACTGGTACCACAACACCTACGGCGCGACGATCCAGTACTTCAACGAAACGGGGACGACAGCACTCGGCTCGAATGCGCAGACCAACGGCGTGGTGTGGGAACTCGACTGGAACCCGTTCGGCCAGAGCTGGACCGATCCGGAGAAGAACATGCGCCTCGGCCTGCAGTACACGACCTACAACAAGCTCAACGGCTCGAGCCAGGGGGCCAGCGGCAACAACAGCCTGTACCTCTACATGTGGCTCGCGATCTGATCCGGGCGTAGACCTCGGCGCCCCGCAGTCGGCCATCCCCGGCCCGGCTGCGGGGCGTTTTGCCTTGTACGGCATCGCGGACGCGCAAAGGCGGTACGTGGTACGTGACAACCGCATCGGGTCGTCACACAATCCTGCCACTGGGGAGACGCGTCACGCCGCGCAGCAACGGGAGCGCATCATGCAAAGCAGCAACGATTCCATCCACTTCGCCCAGGCTTTCCATCATGGCGAGCCGGAGAAGCACAGCTTCGTCATTGCCGTCGGCCACCTGGAGGCGGTCCGGAAGATCGCGGCGGGCGAGCACACCCGCTTGCGCGGGGCCTATGGCGTGGCGATCTACCGGACCCCGGTCGACGGCGACACCCAGACGCATTTCCGGCTTGTCGACTATCTGCCTTCCGACATGGGCGAGCGCTGGACCTGCGACCAGCCACCGGAGAGCGCGGACGCAACCTGAGCGCCCGCTGGCATTTCCGGCGACCCGCCGGATTCCGCCGGGGCCATCGCCGCGGGCGCCAAGGTGCCCGCAATGCCTGCGTTCAGGCGTGGCGACCGCTGTTGCGTGACGACCCGCCAGCCAGTTCGCGCGCGTGCTCGTCGGTGCTCTGCTGGATCTTGCGGATGAAGAACCAGACGAAGAACACGCCCATGCCCAGCATGAACACGATCACCGCCAGGCTGAGCAGACCATAATCCGTGCCGAACAATCCCTGCCATGCCGAACCCATAGTGCAGCCCTCCTCGTTGCAGATGGGGTTGGAGGATAGGGGTGCGACAAATTTACGCATTGATACAGGACAAATGCTTTTTGACGTCTTGATGCCCGCCGCGCCGGCCGGCAGCGCCGGGGCATGACCGCCATGCGACGGCACGGCAAGCTCGGCATCGTCAGCGCCATCGTGCAGGAGCAGCAGGCGCTGCTCGACGCACTGCAGGCGCCGCGGGGCGTGCGCCACGGCAGCCGCGACTACGCCCTTGGCACGCTCTGGGAGCGCGACGTCGTGCTGGTGCTGTGCGGCATCGGCAAGGTCGCGGCGGCTGCGACGGCGACCAGCCTGATCGTCGAGTTCGGTTGCGACGCCCTGCTGTTCACCGGCGTCGCGGGTGGGCTGGCGCCCGGCATCCGCGTCGGCGACGTGGTCGTGGCCGACGCGCTGCTCCATCACGACCTCGACGCCCGCCCGCTGTACCCGCAATACGAGGTTCCCGATACCGGCAGGAGCCGCTTCCCCGCCGATGCCGAGCTCACCGCCCTGCTCCACTCGGCCGCCCAGACGCTGTTCTCGCCGCTTGCCCCGCCGCTGGTCGACGCTCCGACCCGGCACGAATTCGGCCTGCATGCGCCGCGGGTGCATCGCGGGCTGATTGTCAGCGGCGATCGCTTCATCGGCGACGCCGCGGCCAGTTCGGCCTTGCGCGGCGCGCTGCCGGACGCGCTGGCGGTCGAGATGGAAGGCGCCGCGGTCGCCCAGGTCTGCCACGACTACGCAACCCCATTCGCGCTGGTGCGCACCGTGTCGGACCGCGCGGACGACACCGCACACATCGACTTCGGGCGCTTCATCCACGCCGTGGCCAGCGTTTACAGCGCGGCGCTGATGCGGGCGCTGCTCGAACCCGCGGCGCCTGCCCGGCGCTAACGAGCGGCCGCTGCCGGCGCCAGCCTCGCCGGCAGGTCCAGGCGGTCGGTGAAGACGCCGTCGACGCCGATGTCGCGCAGCCGGCGCGCGCTGTCGGCCCGGTTGACGGTGTAGGCGCGCAGCTGCAGCCCCGCCGCATGCACGGCCACGGTCACTTCGGAAGTGATCTGGCGCCAGTCGGTGTGCACGGCCTGCGCGCGCAGCGCTGCCGCCTGGGACAGCACGCCGACATCCCACACCTCGGTCAACAGGGCCAGGGGCAGGTCGCTGCCGGCGGCGTCGAGCGCGGCCCGTGCCGCCTGCAGCGCGGCGACGGAAAACGACGACAGGATGGGTCGCGGCGCCGCGTCGTGTCGCGCCGACCACTTCGCCGCGGCATGCGCGACCGCGACGCCCGTCTCCGCGTCCTGCGCCGGGCAGGGTTTGATCTCCAGGTTGAGCAGGACGCGATGCCGCGCAGCGAAGGCCAGCGCCTGGTCGAGGCTGGCCGGCGGCTCGCCGGCAAAGCGCTTGCCATGCCAGCTTCCGGCATCGAGGCATTGCAGCGACTCCCAGCGCCATGCGGCCGCGGGGCCGCGCGCATCGGTGGTCCGATCCAGGGTATCGTCGTGCAGCAGCCAGAGCACGCCGTCGCCGCTGCGCTTGACGTCGCACTCGAAGGCACGGAATCCGGCCTGCAGGCCGGCGCGGAATGCCGCCATGGTGTTCTCCGGCGCGGCCGAGCCGCCGCCCCGGTGGGCGAACCAGAAGGGCGTGCTGGCGGATGTCGGTGTCATGGGGCGCGGGCGGCTGAGGCGTGGCGAAGCCCCGATGATGCACCCGCGCGATGACAGTTCCCTCGCGTCCCCGCCGCCAATGGCGACGCCGCGGTCAGCCGGCCGGCTTGCCCGTGCGCGCCGCCTTCTTCGCCGGCGCCCGGGCCGGGCGCGGTTCGAACTCGAAGCCGATCTTGCCGCCGGGCTGCTTCGCCAGGAAGGCCTTGAACTTGCGCTTGGTGCGGGCGGAGACGAAACCGTCGAGCAGGTCGGTGCGGCCGGTCTCGAGCAGCTTGCGCATCTGCTCGGGCGACACCGGCTGCTGCAGGATGATCTTGCCGCTGCGGAAATCGCAGCTCGGCGCCGCGCCGACGCTGCGCTCGCAGACGTAGCTGCTGCCGGTCTCGTACACCGCGCCGCCGCACTTGGGGCAGGCACCGAGCGGCTGCTGGCCGGTGAAATCGGGGGCCTCGCCGCCCTCGCCGCCGGCGGCGTCGCCGAAGTCGAATTCGAGCTTCCACTGGCCGGCCCCACCTTCGCGCGCGAGCTTGAGCTCGGCCGCGAACGGACGGCCCATCTTGCTGCGGAAGCCGGTCAGCGGGCCGAGGTGCTTGTCGCGCAGCAGCTGCTCGACCTCGGCGATCTCGAAGCTGCGTCCGCCGGGATGCTTGCCGATGGAGAAGTCGCACTGCGTGCAGGCGAAGCGGTGGTAGTTCTCCTTGACCACGCCGCCGCAGTTCGGACACGGCGTCTGCAGCGTCGCATAGTCGCCGGGCACGGTGTCGCGCTCGTATTCCTTGGCGCGCCTGACGATGGCCTCGGTCATCGCGGCGATGTCGCGCATGAAGGCATCGCGCGACAGCTGCCCGCGCTCCATCTGCGCCAGCCGGTATTCCCAGTCGCCGGTCAGCTCGGGCTTGGTCAGTTCCTCGACCTGCAGCCCGCGCAGCAGGGTCATGAGCTGGAACGCCTTGGCGGCCGGCACCAGTTCGCGCCCCTCGCGCAACATGTAACCCTCGGCGAGCAGGCCTTCGATGATCGCCGCGCGCGTCGCCGGCGTGCCCAGGCCCTTGCCCGACATCGCCTCGGCCAAGTCCTCATCCTCGATCAGCTTGCCCGCGTTCTCCATCGCGCCGAGCAGGGTGGCTTCGGTGTAGCGCGCCGGCGGCCGGGTCTTGAGCGCCTTGAGCTCCAGATGGTCGGTGCCGACCGCATCGCCCGCGGCGACCGGCGGCAGGTCGGCGTCCTCGCCCTGCTCCTGCCGGCCGTAGATCTCCAGCCAGCCCGGCTTGACCAGGATCTTCCCTTCGGTCTTGAACTGGTGCTCGCCCACGGTGCTGATGCGGGTGGTCACCAGGTATTCGGCGGCCGGGTAGAACACCGCCAGGAAACGTCGCGCCACCAGGTCGTAGATCTTGGCCTCGGCGTCGGTCAGCGCCTTCGGCGGCTGCGGCGTCGGAATGATGGCGAAGTGGTCCGACACCTTGGTGTTGTCGAACACCCGCTTGCCCGGCCGCACATAGTCGGCCTCCAGCGCCCGCCGCGCGTGCGGCGCCAGCGGTTCGTCCGAGTCGCCCAGCGCCCGCACGGTCTGTTTCGCCACGGCGAGGTAGTCCTCGGGCAGGTGGCGCGAGTCGGTCCGCGGATAGGTCAGTGCCTTGTGCTTTTCGTACAGCGACTGCGCCAGCCCCAGCGTGGTCTTGGCGGAGAAGCCGAAGCGGCCGTTGGCCTCGCGCTGCAACGAGGTGAGATCGAACAGCAGCGGCGAAAGCTGGGTCGACGGTTTGGACTCGTCGTGCACCGTCGCCGCCTTGCCGGCGCAGGCGTCGACGATGGCCTGCGCCGTGGCGCGGTCCCACAGCCGATCGGCGCGCGCTTCCGCATCGTCCGCTTTCCTGAACCGCGGATCGAACCACTTGCCGGCATAGCCGCCGGCCGGGGCGGCGAATTGCGCGTGCACCTCGAAGTAGTCGCGCGCCACGTGGCGGCGGATCTGCTCCTCGCGGGCGACGACGATCGACAGCGTCGGCGTCTGCACCCGTCCGACCGGCGTCAGGAAGAAGCCACCGTCCTTGGAATTGAACGCCGTCATCGCGCGGGTGCCGTTGATGCCGACCAGCCAGTCGGCCTCGCTGCGGCTGCGCGCGGCGTCGGCCAGCGGCAGCATGTCGGTGTCGCCGCGCAGGTGGGCGAATCCGTCGCGGATCGCCTGCGGCGTCATCGACTGCAGCCACAGGCGCTGCACCGGCTTGTCGACCGCCTTCTTGCCGCCGGCGTACTGCAGGATCAGCCGGAAGATCAGTTCGCCCTCGCGGCCCGCGTCGCAGGCGTTGACGATGGCGTCCACGTCCTTGCGCTTGATGAGCTTGACCACGGCGCCGAGCCGCCCCTTGGTCTTGTCGATCGGGTTGAGGTCGAAATGCGGCGGAATCACCGGCAGGTGCGCGAAGCTCCACTTGCCGCGCTTGACTTCGAAATCGTCCGGCGCCTTGATCTCGACCAGGTGGCCGACCGCCGAGGTGACCACGTAGCGGTCGTTCTCGAAGTGATCCTCGTGGCGTTCGAACTTGCCCGATTCGGAGGTGAGTGCGCGCACGATGTCCTGCGCGACGCTCGGCTTTTCGGCGATGACCAGGGTCTTGCTCATGAAATGCTGCGATCAGAGAAATTTGGCAATGCCGGCGACGTCCTCGGCGAACAGCTCGCCCGATTCGGCCATCTTCACCTTGCCGTCACGGCCGACGACGACGGTCACGGGAAGTCCCGGCGGCTTGGGAAGCACCTTGGCGAGTTGCGGCGACAGCCACGCCACCGGGAAGGTGACATTCCGGGTCTTCAGGAACGACGGGATGTCGGCCGCCTTGCGATCGATCGACAACGCCAGCACCTCGAGCCCGCGTCCGTGATGCTGGTCGTACAGCGCCTGCACGTGCGGCATCTGGCGGGCACAGAAGGGACACCACGTCGCCCAGTATTCGATCACGACCACCCGGCCGGACCAATCCGCCGTGCGCAGCGTACGCCCGTCGATCAGTTCGACGGCCGGCGGCAGCACGAAGCGCGACCCGACCGCCGGCAGCGGCGCCGCCTTGCGGTCCTGCTTCTCCAGCGCGCTGGCCTTGTCCGCGACGGACTGCGCCCACGCCGGCGCGGCGGCCGCCGCGAACGCGGCGCCCAGAGTCTTCAACTGCGTGCGACGATGGAAATTGACCATGATGTCTCCCTAGAATGCGCTGGGATCCGACGCACGCCCAGCATCGCCGCGGCCCGGCCGGTTCCTTTTTCTACTTTACCCACAATCTTCCGCGCGGCGCTTTCACCGCGCCATCCCACCCCGCGCCCGCACGATGTCCAGATCCTCCCGCAGCGGCGCGCGCGCCGCGCCGCAAGCCGCGCCGACGACCGGCCCGTACACCCGGGTCCAGGATTCTCCCATCCACGGCCGCGGCGTCTTCGCCCGCCGCCCGATCCGCGCCGGACAGCGGCTGATGGAATACAAGGGCGAACGCATCGACTGGCCGGAGGCGCTGCGGCGCCATCCGCGCGACCCCAGCCAGCCCAACCACACGTTCTATTTCTCGCTCGGCGACGGCACCGTGGTCGACGGCGGCTCGCAGGGCAACAGCGCCCGCTGGATCAACCACTCCTGCGCGCCGAACTGCGAAGCGCAGCAGGAGGGCGACCGGGTGTTCATCGACGCGCTGCGCGACATCGCCCCGGACGAGGAGCTGTTTTTCGACTACGCGCTCGAACTCGACGCCCGCTACACCGAACGGCTCAAGCGCGACTACGCCTGCCGCTGCAGCACGCCGGAATGTCGTGGCACGCTGCTCGCCCCCAAGCGGCGCAAGCGCGGCTGACCCGACCGCCGCGATGGACGCACCCACGCCCCTGCCGACGCCGTCCGACACCGACCCGCTGGCGCCGCTGCGCGCCGCGTTGCCGCGCCCGGCATCGTGCGCGCTGGGCTGGGTCGAATCCACGGGGTCAACCAACGCCGACCTGCTGCAGGCGGCCAAGAGCGGCGCGCTGTCCGGTCCGACCCTGCTCGCCGCCGCGCGTCAGACCGCGGGGCGCGGACGGCGCGGACGGCACTGGCACGACGACGCCGGCAGCGTGCTGTGTTCGGTCGCCTGGCCGTTCGCTCCGCGTCAGGACATCGCGCCGCTGAGCCTCGCGGTCGGCGTCTGGCTGGCGCAGGCGCTGCAGGCGCTCGGGGCGACGGCCATCCGGCTCAAATGGCCGAACGACCTGCTGCTGCCCGCGGCCGACGCCGCCAGCGGCTGGCG
>JAKAIB010000333.1 GCA_021814605.1 Pseudomonadota bacterium
TCTGCGGCGGTGTCGGCGCAACCCAGATGCAGGCGCTCAAGGCCATGGCGCCGCAGTTCGACCTGGGCTTCTGGATGGTCGAGGGGCCGCGTGGGGCGTATCTCGCCGACATCCCCATCCGCATCCAGCGCCAGGGCAGAACCGTCGCCGAATTCACCGCGGGCGGCCCGCTGTGTTTCGTCAAGGCGCCCGCCGGGCAGTACACCATCCGGGGCAGCTACCAGGGCCAGGACCGCGCGATCAGGGTCCGCACCGGCAACAAGAACGCATACCTGCGCTGGTGACGTCGCGCGGGACGCGTCGCGACGCTCAGGCCGCGCTCTCCGGATCGAGAAAGCCGCCTGCGCGGTAGGTCAGCACCAGGGTGTCGCGCCAGCCGGCCGCGGCATCGCCTTCGGGCTGCACCGGCGTGGTCTCGTGGATCACCCGGGTGTCATCCATCAGCAGCACGCTGCATGGTTGCGCCAGGGTGAAGCGCACCCCGCGCTGGCCGGCGAGCTCGAACACGCGCGTCTCTCCGCCGCGGATGCCGTGGCGCGCCATCAGCACCACGGCGACGAAATCGACCCCGTCGCGGTGCGCGCCTTCGGGCGTCGGGCGCCCGACGCCTTCGCGGGTGTCGATGCGGAACTGGTGCGCCTCGACGTACCAGCGCGCCACCGGCCGCACCTCGGCGAACAGACGCCCCAGCCCGGCGAGCAGCGGCGCCCAGAACGGCCGGCCCGTCAGATCGTCGGTCAGCGGCGCGAACCAGCGCAACATGCCGCCGTGCAGCGCGTTGTAGCGGGTCGGCTGCCAATGCGCGCGATGCGGCATCTGCCGCAGGTCCGGATCGGCCGACGGCGGCAGGTCGAGCACGAAACTGCCGTGGCGGCGGAAGCGGTAATGCCCGCCGTCGCGCAGGTAGTCATCGGGCGGCAGGTCGTTCCAGAGCGGTGCCGCCGCGGCGCAATGCGCCGTCGCATAGCCCGACAGCGCAGCCAGTTCGTCCGCAGCCAGCAGGCAGAATCCCTGCTCCTGCAGCCGCTGCCGCGCGGCGGTCCCTCCGGCCAGCGGCGCACCAAAGCTCAGCGTGTCCCAGCCGGCGGGCATGGCGGGCGATCGGTCCATGTCACTTGCCCCAGCTGTCCTTGAGCGTCGCGGTGCGGTTGAACACCGCGCGCCCCGCGACGTGATCGAGGCGATCGGCAACGAAGTAGCCGTGCCGTTCGAACTGGAACGACGTTCCCGGCGCGGCCGCGGCCAGCCCCGGCTCGACGTATCCGGTCGCGGTGCGCCGGCTGGCCGGGTTGAGCGCCGCCAGGAAGTCGCGCCCTCCCGCGTCGGGATGCGCCTCGGTGAACAGCCGGTCGAACAGCCGCACCTCGGCCGCGACGCCGCGGGTCGCACTGACCCAGGTGATCACGCCCTTGACCTTGACCGCGTCGGCTCCCGGCGTGCCGCTCTTGGTGTCGGGGACGACTTCGGCGAACACGCGCGCCACGTTGCCCGCCGCATCGCGCTCGCAGCCGGTGCAGCGGATCACGTAGCCGTACTTCAGCCGCGCCATGCCGCCGGGAGTCAGCCGGTGGTAGCCCTTGGGCGGCACCTCCATGAAGTCTTCGCGCTCGATCCAGGCCTCCGACGTGAGCTCGAAACTGCGCCGGCCCATTGACGGATCGCCCGGATGCGCCGGCGCGCTGCATGGCTCGGCATGGTCGACGCCGCCGAACACCTCGGCCCAGTTGGTCAGCACCAGACGGATCGGGTCGAGCACCGCCATCGCCCGCGGCGCGCGGGCATCGAGGTCGTCGCGCAGCGCCTGTTCCAGTATCGAGTAGTCGATCCACGAGTCCGCCTTGCTGACGCCGATGCGCTCGGCGAACAGCCGCAGGCTCTCCGGCGTGTAGCCCCGCCGGCGCAGCCCGACCAGGGTCGGCATGCGCGGATCGTCCCAGCCGTCGACGTGATGCTCTGCGACCAGTTGCGCCAGCTTGCGCTTGCTGGTGACGACGTAGGTCAGGTTGAGCCGGGCGAACTCGTACTGGTGCGGCCGCGGACTGGCGACCAGCCCGAGCCGGACCAGGTGATCGAGCAGCCAGTCGTAGAACGGCCGCTGGTCCTCGAACTCGAGGGTGCAGATGCTGTGGGTGATGCACTCCATCGCGTCCTCGATCGGATGCGCGAAGGTATACATGGGGTAGATGCACCAGGCGTCGCCGGTCCGGTGATGATGCGCGAAGCGGATGCGGTAGATCGCCGGGTCGCGCAGGTTGATGTTGGGCGAGGCCATGTCGATCTTCGCCCGCAGCACCATGCTGCCCTCGGGATGCCGGCCGGTACGCATTTCCTCGAAGCGCTGCAGGCTCTCGGCCGCCGGCCGGTCGCGCCAGGGACTGTCGACCCCGGGCTCGGTCAGCGTGCCACGGTTGCGCCGCATGTCGTCGGCACTCTGCTCATCGACGTAGGCCAGTCCGTCGGCGATCAGCGCGCAGGCGGCGCGGTACATGAAGTCGAAGTCGTCGCTGGCGTAGTACAGGTGCGACACGCCGCCGGCCTGCCAGTCGAATCCGAGCCAGCGCACCATGTCGACGATGGCGTCGACGTACTCCTGGTCTTCCTTCTCGGGATTGGTATCGTCGAATCGCAGGTGGCAGATGCCACCGTAGTCCTGCGCCAGCCCGA
>JAKAIB010000078.1 GCA_021814605.1 Pseudomonadota bacterium
ATCCGATGGGCGCCGTCATGCCGACCGCGTCGAAGAAGCGACTGGGGGAACTGCTCGACCGTCGCCAGGTGCCGCTGATCGAGGACGTGATCTGCAACGACCGTGCGCCGAGCGAGGACGCCAGGCGCGCTGTCAAGTCGTTCGACCGCAGCGGCAACGTGATGATCTGCGGATCGTTCGGCAAGACCCTCGCACCCGGGCTGCGCGGCATCGGCTGGGGCGAGGGCGGTCGCTGGGCAGAGAAGGTCGGCGGGCTCAAGCGCGCGTTCAGCGGCGGCGGCAGCGAGGCGGTCGAATGGGCCGAGGCCGAGCTGCTGGAGCACGGTGGCTACGAGCAGTCGCTGCGGCAGCGGCGGCTGATCTTCGCGGCGAAGCGGGCCGACATGCGGCAACTCATCGGCGCGACCTTCCCGGCCGGAACGCGGGTGACCGACCCCGGCGCCGGCGACGTGCTGTGGATCGAACTGCCGCGCAGCGTCGATGCCATCGAGCTGGATCGGCGCTGCCTGGGGCGGCAGATCGTCGTCGTGCCCGGGCCGGTGTTCACGACCACCGATCCCTACCGCAACGGCCTGCGGCTCAACGCCGAGGGCACCTGCAACGCGCGGACCGAACAGGCGCTGCGCACCGTGGGCGCGATCGCGGCGCGAATGGCGGCGGATGCGACCGCCGCCGCGCCGCAATGACGCATGCCGGCCCACCGCCGGCCGCGCCTCGGTCGAAGATGATCAGACGTCGATCTCCTTCACCCACCAGTCGTGCAGATTGCAGGTGCTGGTCACGATCACCTTGCCCTTGTACCCCGCCGGCAGCGTGTGTTCCGACACCGGTTTGTCCTTCCACGTGAACGTCTTGCGGCTGACGAAGGTGCCATCGCCCAGCACGACGGTGTGGCTGACGATGTAGTGCGGCTCGCTCATCGGGTGCGGCGTGGTGATGTGCAGCGTCTCGCCATCGACCTTCACCAGGGGGACGTGCAGCTTCTCGACGGCCTTCCAGTGGCCGGGATCGGCTTCGGTGAACACCACGTTCTTCCAGGCGTAGTCGTCCGCGGCGCTGGCGGCGCGCGGCAGGGCGACAGCGGCGGCACCGGCCAGCGCCGTGCCGACGAAAATGCGACGGTCCATCGTGATCTCCTTGAGTTGCGGGTCGAGGGAGTTCGCAGGGTAGGGTTCTGCCGGAACGGCGCTGCAAGCGCCGGTAACAACCCTCGGCGGCGTATCGGTTTTCCGTTTTCCCGCCCGGTTCGCGCCGACATCCGCAGTCGGGCGGGCCATCGGTGGATCCGCCTCAGGCCAGCCCGCGCACGGCCTCCAGCGCCTCGTCGATCCGCGACACCGGGTGGATGTCCAATCCTTCGAACTGCCGGCCCGCGGCGCCTTTCGGTGCATTGGCCGCCGGGATGATCGCGGTCGAGAAGCCGAGCTTGCGCGCTTCGCGCAGCCGCTCCTGCCCGCGCGGGGCGGGGCGGATCTCGCCGGCCAGCCCGACCTCGCCGAACGCGACCAGTCCGCGCGGCAGCGGGCGGTTGCGCAACGAACTCTGGATCGCCAGCAGCACCGCGAGGTCGGCCGCCGGTTCGGCGATGCGCACGCCGCCGACGGCGTTCACGAACACGTCCTGATCGGCGCTGGCGACGCCGGCATGGCGGTGCAGCACCGCCAGCAGCATCGCCAGCCGGGCCGCGTCGAGCCCGACCGACAGCCGGCGCGGGCTGGGTGCGGCCGCGGTATCGACCAGCGCCTGCACCTCGACCAGCAGCGGGCGGGTGCCTTCGAGGGTGGCGAGCACGCAGCTGCCCGCCACCGGTTCGGCGTGGGCGGAGAGAAAGATCGCCGAGGGATTGGAGACGCCGCGCAGGCCGTGCTCGGTCATCGCGAACACGCCGAGTTCGTTGACCGCGCCGAAGCGGTTCTTGATCGCCCGGATCAGCCGGAAGCTCGAATGGGTGTCGCCCTCGAAGTACAGCACGGTGTCGACCATGTGCTCGAGCACCCGCGGCCCGGCGAGCGCACCTTCCTTGGTGACGTGGCCGACCAGGACCAGGGTGATGCCGGCGGCCTTCGCTGCGCGGGTGAGCTGCGCCGCGCATTCGCGCACCTGCGACACCGATCCGGGCGCGGAGGACAGTGCCTCCGAGTAGATGGTCTGGATCGAGTCGACCACCGCCACGGCGTAGCCGGGCCGGCCCGCCGTGCCCTGCGCCAGTTCGTCGAGGATCGATTCGACGCGGGTCTCGGCCATCAGCCGCACCGGCGCGGCGTGCAGGTTCAGGCGCTGGGCGCGCAGCGCGATCTGCGCCGCCGACTCCTCGCCGCTGACGTAAAGCACCGAAATCCCGCCGCCGGGCCGCCCCAAGGCGGGATCGGCCCCCTCGGGGGGCGGCGCGGGTGTCGCCCGAGCATGGGGGCGCTCTCCGCCGCCGGGCCGTCCCAAGGCGGGATCGGCCCCCTCGGGGAGCGGCGAGGGCATGGCCCGAGCGTGGGGGGTGTTGTCCACCCCGCCCGCCAGCGCCGCCAGCACCTGCAGCAGCAGGGTCGATTTGCCGATGCCCGGATCGCCGCCGAGCAGCACCACGCCGCCCGGGACCAGGCCGCCGCCGAGCACCCGGTCGAGTTCGTCGATGCTTGTGGACCGGTGGCTGTGCCGCTCGGCCGGGACGGCCGACAGCAGCGTCGGCCCGCTGGCCGGGGCGAGGGCGGCGAACTGCGCCGCCGCGGCGCCGTGGCGCGCGCCCGGCCGGGCGCCGGACGCGACGGGCACGTCGACCGTCTCGACCAGGGTGTTCCACGCATCGCAGTGCGGGCAGCGCCCCTGCCACTTGGCGCTGCGGCCGCCACAATCGGAACAGACATAGACGGTCTGCGGCTTGGCCATGCTCGGGACCGGCTCAGTCGACCCGCGTCGGCACGCGCTTGGCCAGCGCGCACATCAGCTCGTAGCCCAGTGTGCCGGCGGCGTGCGCCACGGCGTCGATCGACAGTTCGGCGTCGCCGTCGCGGCCCCAGAGCAGCACCGGGGTTCCCACGCCCGGGCGGACGCCGGCGGCGAGGACGGGATCGAGGTCGACCGCCAGCATGTCCATCGACACCCGCCCGAGCAGCCGGGTGGGCACGCCGCCGACGACCACCGGCGTGCCGGTCGATGCGTGGCGCGGGTAGCCGTCGGCATAGCCGCACGCGACCACGCCGACGTGCATCGCCCGTTCGGCGGTGAAGGTGCCGCCGTAGCCGACGTGTTCGCCGGCGGCGATGTGCTGGACGTCGATGAGTTCGCTGCGCAGGCTCATCGCCGGCTGCAGATCCCAGTGCGCGGCATCGGGGGCGATCCCGGTGGGCGAACTGCCGTAGAGCATGATGCCGGGACGGACCCAGTCGCCGGCGACGCCCGGGGCATCGGCGTGCAGCAGCACCGCGGCCGAATTGGCGACGCAGCGCTCGCCGGGCAGCCCGGCGACGCCGGATTCGAAGCGGCGCATCGCCTCGGCGATGCCGTCGGCCTCGTCGGCGCGGGCGAAGTGGGTCATCTGGGTGATCTCGCCGACCTGCGGCAGGGCGTCGAGCCGCGCCCAGGCGGCGGCGTAGTGCGCGGGCGCGAATCCGACGCGGTTCATCCCGGTGTTCATCTTGAGGAACACGCGCTGCGCGCGGTTGCCGCGGTGCTGCGCCAGCCAGTCGATCTGCTCGTTGCAGTGCACCACGTGCCACAGGTTCAGCCGGTCGCACAGCGCCAGGTCCTCCGGCCCGAAGCATCCTTCGAGCAGCAGGATCGGACCGCCCCAGCCGAGCGCGCGCAGCGTCTCGGCCTCGGCCAGGTCGAGCAGCGCGAAGCCGTCGGCGCCGCGCAGCGCACCGTACACCCGGGCGATGCCGTGGCCGTAGGCGTTGGCCTTGACGACGGCCCAGACCTTGCTGGCCGGCACGCGCTGCCGGACGCGGGCGAGGTTGTGGGTCAGTGCGGCGGTGTGGACGACGGCGGAGATCGGGCGGGGCATGGGAGGGCGGCGAGCGCGGCCAGGGCGCGGGGGTCTTCTGGCAGAAGCGCTCATTGTCGCAAATGCCCTGTGCTATAAACCGCGCCAGCCAGGGCGGGCCCGGATGCGGGCGGCCCGGCGCCGCCGCGACGTGCCGGATCCGGGGCGCGGCGATCCGCGCATCCGACGCGCGGCGACGAATCCATCACGCCAGAACGACCAGACACAGGGCTCCGCACCGCGGGCAGCCACTCGATGAAAAAAGGCTTCTACTGGATCATGGCGGCGCAGTTCTTCTCGTCGCTCGCCGACAACGCGCTGCTCATCGCCGCGATCGCCCTGCTGGTGCAGATGCGCTCGCCCGACTGGATGACGCCGCTGCTCAAGTTCTTCTTCACCATTTCCTATGTCGTGCTGGCGCCGTTCGTCGGGGCGTTCGCCGATGCCATCCTGAAATGGAAGGTGATGTTCATCACCAACCTGGTCAAGGTCGCCGGACTGGTGCTGATGCTGTTCTCGGTGCACCCGCTGCTGGCCTACGGCGTCGTCGGCCTGGGTGCGGCGGCGTATTCGCCGGCGAAGTACGGCATCCTCACCGAGCTGCTGCCGCCGCAGCAGCTGGTCGCGGCCAATGGCTGGATCGAGGGGACGACGGTGACCTCGATCATCCTCGGCACGGTGCTCGGCGGCTTCCTCGTCAGCCAGACCGCTGCGGACATGCTGCTCGGCCTGCCCGGGATGACCCGCATCGGGGTCGATTCCATCCCCAAGGCGGCGATCCTGGTCATCACGCTGGTCTATCTGGTCGCGGCGCTGTGCAATCTGCGCATTCCCGACACCGGCGCGCGCTACCAGAAGCAGACCTCGCGGCCGTTCGCGCTGCTGGCCGACTTCGCGCACTGCGCGCGGGTGCTGTGGGCCGACCGGCTGGGCCAGATCTCGATGGCCGTGACCACGCTGTTCTGGGGGGCTGGCGCGACGCTGCAGTTCATCGTGCTCAAGTGGGCCGAGTACGCGCTCGGACTGGACCTCACGATGAGCTCGGTGATGCAGGCGGCGGTCGCCGCGGGCGTCGCGGTCGGGGCGATCAGCGCGGCGTTGAAGGTTCCGCTCAAGAAGAGCCTGAGCGTGCTGCCGCTGGGCGTCGGCATGGGGCTGACGATGGTCGTCCTCGCGTTCTTCCACCGCGGCCTGCTGCCCGACGTGCGGCTGCACCTGCTGGCGCTGCACCTGCCGCTGTACATGCTGGTGGCCTACGGCTTCATGATCTTCATCGGCGCGCTGGCCGGGTACTTCGTCGTGCCGATGAACGCGCTGCTGCAGCATCGCGGCTACGTGCTGCTGTCGGCCGGCCATTCGATCGCGGTGCAGAACTTCAACGAGAACGTCAGCGTGCTGGTGATGCTGCTGTTCTATGCGCTGCTGATCCGGTTCGACCTGCCGGTCCCCTGGGTGATCGCGATTTTCGGCGCGTTCGTTGCCGCGGCGATGCTTCTCGTGATCCTCTGGCATCGCCGCAACCAGCGCGAGCGCGACTGGACGCAACTCATCGGCGAGCCGCGGCACGAAGCCGCGCACCGCTGATCCGGCCGTCGCGGATCGACCCCGCTGATGGACGCGCTGCGCCTCGGGCCCCTGGCCGTTCCGTTCGGGCCGCTGATCCTGGTGCTCGGCTACGGCGTCGCCGCGATCGTCGCCGGCCGGCTGCGCAAGGTTGGTCGCGGCGACGCCGAGCCGGCGCTGCTGCCGCTGCTGGCGCTGGCGCTGGTGGTGGCGCGCGCGTCGTTCGTGCTGCGGCACGCCGCGGACTATCCGGGCGTCGTCGCGATGCTCGACGTGCGCGATCGCGCCATCGATCCCTGGGCCGGATGGATCGTCGCGGCGCTGGGGGTGGCGTTCTGGGCGTGGCGGCGTCCGGCGCTGCGCCGCAGCCTGCCGGCGAGCGCCGCCGCCGGGGCCGCCGTGGTGCTGGCCGCGTCCGGACTGCTGGCGCTGCTGCAACCGCCGTTGCCGCCGCTGCCCGACCTGACGCTGCAGCGCCTCGACGGCAGGCCGCTGGCGCTGCGCGACCTGCGCGGGCGTCCCCTGGTCGTCAACCTCTGGGCGACGTGGTGCCCGCCGTGCCGGCACGAACTGCCGACGCTGGTGCAGGCGGCGCGGCAGCACAACGGCGTCGGCATCGTGCTGATCGACGAGGGCGAGCCGGCGTCGCGCGTCGCCGATTTCCTTCGCCGCGAGGGCCTCGCGCCGCCGCTGGTCGCGCTCGACCCGTCCGGTGCGCTGCTCGCGCACTATCGCTCCCCCGGGCTGCCGACCACGCTGTTCGTCGCCGCCGACGGCACGGTGCAGCGGGTGCACGTCGGCGAACTGTCGGCCGCGACGCTGCAGCAGGGCATCGCGCGGCTGCGCGGCGACTGAGCCGACGCGGCGACACCGATCGTCTCCATGCGCAACCGCCATTCCGAACTGGTGCCGATCGCCGGCCTGCTGCTCAACGCCTTCGTCTGGGGTGTGTCGTGGTGGCCGTTCCGCCACCTCAATGCCCTCGGGCTCAATCCGCTGTGGGCGACGGCGGCGATCTACGCGGTCAGCGTGGCCGCCATCCTGCTGTGGTCGCCGCAGGCGCTGGGCGTGCTGCTGCGCAGTCCGCCGCTGTGGATTGTGCTGCTCGCCTCGGGCGCGACCAATGCCGCGTTCAACTGGGGCGTGACCGTCGGCGACGTGGTGCGCATCGTCCTGCTGTTCTACCTGATGCCGGTGTGGGCGACGCTGCTGGCGCGCTGGCTGCTGCATGAGCGGCTGACGCCGATGACCGGGCTGCGCCTGATCCTGGCGCTTGCCGGAGCGATGATCGTGCTCTGGCCGCACGACGGCGGGCTGCCGCTGCCGCGGCATCCGGCCGACTGGCTCGGCGTGGTTGGCGGCATGTTCTTCGCGCTCAACAACGTGATGCTGCGCAAGTACGGCCACCTGCCGGCGGTGGCGCGCGGGCTGGCGATGTTTGTCGGCGGCACCGTGGTCGCCGGCGGGCTGGCGCTGCTGCTGGCCCTGGCCGGGCTGGCGAGCCCGCCGCCATCGCCGTCGCCAGCCTGGATGGTCGCCGTGGCGCTGCTGGCGGCGGCGTTCCTGGCCGCGAACCTGGGGCTGCAGTTCGGCGCCGAGCGGCTGCCGTCGGCGGTGACCGCCGTGGTGATGACGGTGGAGATCGTGTTCGCCAGCGGCAGCGCGGTGCTGCTCGGCGCGGAGCGGCTGAGCGCGCAGGCGGTGTTCGGTGGTAGCCTGATCGTGCTCGCCATCCTGCTTGCCGCGCGGTGGCGCCGACCGTCGCCGCACTGTGTCGTTCCGTCCCGGGAGACCTCGCCATGACTGCCGCCCCGACTCCTTCCCGCAGCGCCTTCGATTTCTCGGCAACCGCGATCGACGGTCGCGAGCAGCCACTGTCGCGCTGGCGCGGGGAGGTGCTGCTCATCGTCAACACGGCCAGCGCCTGCGGCTTCACTCCGCAGTACGCGGGGCTGCAGGCGTTGCAGCAGCGCTATGCCCCGCAGGGGTTCAGCGTGCTGGCGTTCCCGTGCAACCAGTTCGGCAGCCAGGAGCCGGGGACGCCGGAGCAGATCGTCGAGTTCTGCACCAGCCGCTTCGGCGTGAGCTTTCCGCTGTTCGCCAAGGTCGACGTCAACGGCGCGCACGCGCATCCGCTGTGGCGCTGGCTGACCGACGAGGCGTCGGGACTGCTCGGATCGCACGCGATCAAGTGGAACTTCACCAAGTTCCTGGTCGGCCGCGACGGCCAGGTGCTCAAGCGCTATCCGCCGCAGGAGCGGCCGGAGTCGATCGCGCCCGACATCGAGATGGCGCTGCAGCAGCCGATGCCCGCCGACGCGTCGCCGGCGTGAGCCGGCGCCGGCCTAGGGCCGGCCGTGGAGCGCTTCGTCGACCAGCTCGATCCAGTGCTGCACCGGGATGGTGGTGCCGCTCTGCAACTGCTGGATGCAGCCGATGTTGCCGCTGACGATGCGTTGCGGCGCGGTTTCGGCCAGGTGCTGCAGCTTGCGGTTGCGCAGCTCCTTCGACAGCTCCGGCTGCAGCACCGAATAGGTGCCGGCCGAGCCGCAGCACATGTGGCTCTCGGCCGGCAGGCGCACGTCGAATCCGAGGTCGCGCAGCAGCTGTTCGGCCGCGCCGCGGACGCCCTGGGCGTGCTGCAGCGTGCACGGCGGGTGGTAGGCCAGCTGGTCGACCGGCCGGCCGCGCAGCAGCGACCTGAGCTGCGGCGCGAACTGCGGCAGGTATTCGCTGACGTCGCGGGCGAGCGTGGAGATCCGCTCGGCGCGATCGGCATATGCCGGGTCGTGCCGCAGGTGGTGGCCGTATTCCTTGACCAGCGCGCCGCAGCCGGACGCGTCGAGCACGATGGCCTCGACGGTGCCATCGGCCACCGCCGGCCACCAGGCGTCGATGTTGCGCTTCATGTCGGCGAGCGCGCCCGACGGGTCCGACAGGTGCTGGCGGATCGCGCCGCAGCAGCCGGCGCCGTCGGCGACCAGCGGCTGCACCCCGACCGCGTCGAGCACCCGCGCGGTGGCCGCGCCGATGTTGGGCAGCAGCGCCGGCTGGACGCAGCCGGCGAGCACGAACACCTTGCGCGGATGCTCGGCGGCGGGACGCGCGCCGCTGCGCTGCCGGGGCGCCACCTTGTCGCGCAGCCGCCGCGGGACGAGCGGTCGCAGGACCTGGCCGAGCCGGATCGCCGGGGCGAACAGCCGCGACGTCAGCCCCTCGCGCAGCGACCAGCGGTCGAAGCGCTCGCCGGCGGGACGCTCGACCCGCGCGTCGACGACGGCGCGGCCGATGTCGAGCAGCCGCCCGTACTCGACGCCCGACGGGCAGGCGGTCTCGCAGCTGCGGCAGGTCAGGCAGCGGTCGAGGTGGATCTGGGTGCTGCGCGTCGGCTGCGCGCCCTCGAGCACCTGCTTGATCTGGTAGATCCGGCCGCGCGGGCCGTCGAGCTCGTCGCCGAGCAGTTGGTAGGTCGGGCAGACGGCGGTGCAGAAGCCGCAATGCACGCAGTTGCGCAGGATCGCTTCGGCCTGCTCGCCCTGCGGCGTGCCGGCGAATTCGGGACTGAGATGGGTTTCCATCGCGGAAGGGTCGGACGGGAATCAGAACAGCGCGGGGAACACGCCGTGCGGGTCGAAGGCGGCTTTCACCTGGCGCTGGATGCGATCCAGCGGCGCGAGCGGAGTCACGAACGCGGGCACCGCGGTGTCGCCGCCGCGGAAGCGCGTGGCATGCCCGCCGGCCTGGCGCGCGGCGTCGCGCACCAGCGGCGCCGGCGCGGCGCTGATGAGCCAGCGCAGTCCGCCGAACCATTCGACCAGTTGCGTTCCCGGCAGGTCGAGCGCGGGGACCGTCGGCGGCAGCGACAGCCGCCACAGCGCAGCCTGCGAGTCGCCGGGCCAGGTCGGGGCGAACCAGCGCAGGGTCTGCTCGCGCAGCCCGTGCCAGAAGGCTGCGGCGTCGGCATCCGGCAGCAGTTCGCCGCCGAGACGGCGGCGGGCGGCGTCGACCGCCGCCCGTGCGCCGCGCAGTCGCAGCATCAGCATGCCGCCGCCCGGATCGTTGCGGTCGGGGATCCAGGCGCTCGCGTTGAGCGGCAGCGGCTGGCCGGCCCAGGTGTTGCATCGGGTGATGGCGTCGTCCTGGGTCACGGCGAAGCGCAGCGTGGCCTCGGCCGGGGGCAGGGGCAGCACCTTGAGCGACACGTCGAGGATCACGCCGAGCGAGCCGAGCGAGCCGCACAGCAGCCGCGAGACGTCGAATCCGGCGACGTTCTTCATCACTTCGCCGCCGAACCGCAGGCTCTCGCCCTTGCCGTTGAGCAGGCTGGCGCCGAGCACGTAGTCGCGCACGCCGCCGACCGCGATGCGCGCCGGACCGGACAGGCCGGCGGCCACCATGCCGCCGACGGTGGCGCCGGCGCCGTCGCGCACGAAATGCGGCGGCTCGAACGGCAGGTACTGGCCATGCGCCGCCAGTGCCGCGTCGATCTCGGCGATCGGGGTACCGGCGCGCGCGGTCACCACCAGTTCGGTGGGCTCGTAGTTGACGATGCCGGTCAGCGCGCTGGTGTCGAGGGTGTGTTCGGCGCCGTCGGCGCCGCTCTGCTCGACGGGGGGCCACCACGGCGACTTGCTGCCGCCGCCGTGGATGCGGATGCGCTCACCGCGGGCGGCGCAATCGCGCACCAGGTCTTGCCAGAGGGGAATGAGGTCGGCTGCTTGCATGACGGGGCGGGCGCTGCGGGCCGGGCGGGATCGCCCGGCGGCCGCCGGCGCACCGGTCTCGGGTTCAGAACCGCGGGATGTTGGGAAAGGACAGCAGGCCGCCGCGCACGTGCATCTTGCCGTACTCGGCACAGCGGGCATGCGTCGGGATCTGCTTGCCGGGGTTGAGGGTCTCGGCCGGGTCGAAGGCGCGGCGGAAGGCGAAGAACTGCTCGCGTTCCTCCGGGCTGAACTGGACGCACATGGAGTTGATCTTCTCGAAGCCGACGCCGTGCTCGCCGGTGACGGTGCCGCCCATCGCCACGCTGGTTTCGAGGATCTCGGCGCCGAATTCCTCGGCGCGGCGCAGTTCGCCCGGCTGGTTGGCGTCGAACAGGATCAGCGGATGCAGGTTGCCGTCGCCGGCATGGAACACGTTGACGCAGCGCAGCCCGTACTTGCCTTCCATCGACTTGATGGCTTCGAGCATGTCGGCGACCCGCCGCCGCGGGATGGTGCCGTCCATGCAGTAGTAGTCGGGCGAGATCCGGCCGGAGGCGGGGAAGGCGTTCTTGCGGCCGCTCCAGAAGCGCAGCCGCTCGGCGTCGTCGCGGCTGACCGTGATCGCGGTGGCGCCGCAGCGCTCGAGCACCGCCGACATCCGGCCGATCTCCTCCTCGACCTCCTCCGGCGTGCCGTCGGACTCGCACAGCAGGATCGCCGCCGCATCGAGGTCGTAGCCGGCGTGGACGAAGGCCTCGGCGGCGATGGTCATCGGCTGGTCCATCATCTCCAGCCCGGCGGGAATGATGCCGGCGGCGATGATCGCCGCGACCGCGTCGCCGGCCTTGCGCAGGTCGTTGAAGCTGGCCATGATGCAGCGCGCCAGTTGCGGCTTGGGCAGCAGCTTGACCGTCACTTCGGTGACGACCATCAGCATGCCTTCGCTGCCGATCACCGCGGCCAGCAGATCCGGCCCCGGGCAGTCGCACGCGAGGCCGCCGATGCTGACCGGCTCGCCCTCGACCGTGTAGCCGCGGACCTGAAGCACGTTGTGCACCGTGAGCCCGTATTTCAGGCAATGCACGCCGCCCGAGTTCTCGGCGATGTTTCCGCCGATGGTGCAGGCGATCTGACTCGACGGATCGGGGGCGTAGAACAGGCCGTGCGCCGCAGCGGCCTCGGAGATGGCGAGGTTGCGCACCCCGCACTCGACGGTCGCGGTGCGCGCCAGCGGGTCGATGCGCTTGATGCGGTTGAACCGCGCCAGCGCCAGCAGCACGCCATCCTCGTTCGGCAGCGCGCCGCCCGACAGCCCGGTGCCGGCCCCGCGCGCCACCACCGGCGCGCCCAGCCGGTGGCAGACCTTGAGCACCGCCGCCACCTGCTGCTCGGTCTCGGGGAGCACGACCACCAGCGGCCGGCGCCGGTAGGCCGCAAGTCCGTCGCACTCGTAGGGGGTGATGTCCTCGGTCTGCCACAGCAGGATGTGCGGCGGCACGACTTCGGCCAGGGCGGCGACGAGCTGCGCCTGGCGCTCGGCACGGCTCGCGGCGGCGGGTTGGGCAAGGGCGTTCATGGGATGGATCGCGGCGGACCGGCGGTCATATTTTGTCGCCAATTATCGCCTTTGCTGCGGTGCAGCGAAGCAGGATTTACCCGCGATCGGCCCATATCGTGCTCCGACGGGAGGGCGCGTTCCTTCGTGCGGGCGCCATCGACCGTCGAAACGAGTAACGGAATGAAAAATCCAGCCGCTCGTCGCACGTTTTCGACCATTCGTCGGCTGCCTGATCTGGATTCGC
>JAKAIB010000079.1 GCA_021814605.1 Pseudomonadota bacterium
GTTGCCGACGCCGTCCAACGCCACTGCCAACGCGGCGCGGCGTTGCGCGAACAGCGCCCGGACCTGGACTTCCAGCCGGTCGCCGATGGTCGCCACGCCGCACAGCACGCCGGTCAGACGGCCCGTCGCCGGCAGCAGCCAGGGCGCCTCGATGCGGCGGCCGTCGAGGGTCAGCCCGCCCGCTTCGCCGGGTTCGGCATCGAGGGACACGATGCGCCACGACGCGCGCGTGTGCAGCAGTTGCTGCTCGCGCACCAGCGCCAGCGCCTCTTCGCGCAGCGCGGCCAATCGGTCGCGGCGCGCCATGACCGGCGGCACGGCACCGGAGGCCACCTCGCGCAGGACGTCGACGTCGGCAATCACGGGCATGGTCGGACCCTCGTGGCGCGGCGGTTCAGCCGGCGTACTTGCGCGCGGCGGCGAACATCGCGCGGACGTTGGCGACCGGGGTCTCGTCCGGTATGCCGAAGGCGCCGTCGAGCATCAGGTTGCCGCCCTTGCGCCAGACGTTGTCGACCAGGTGCTTGACGCCGGCGTCGACCTCGTCCGGGGATCCGGTGGTCAGCAGCGACGGCGAGAGGTTGCCACGCAGCGCGACGCGGTCGCCGAGGACTTCGAACGCCTTGACCATGTCGGTGCGCTCGAACCAGTAGATGCACTTGCCCGGCGGGACGTCCTTGATGACCTCCAGCCGCTTGGTGCAGTCCGATTCCCACATCGGCATGGGGATCAGGTCGGCCTCGATCATGCCCATCATCATCTTGCGGAACGGCGGCCACCAGAATTCCTCGAACTGCTTCGGGCTCATGAAGGCGTCCGGCGCCCAGTGGATGGGGATGAAGACGATGGGATGATTCGCCGCCTTGGCGTTGGCGATGGTCATGCGGGTGATGAAGGTCGCCGCCTTGTCGAGCACCAGCTTGAGCTTGTCCTTGTGGCGGTACAGGTCCTTCATCATCCCGGTGGCGCCCCGGAAATAGTCGGCGATGAAGTCGTACGGCGAGGTGGCCACGCCGCCGTTGAACAGCGGGAACCCGGCGGCGGCGAGGCGCTGCACCCAGTCGACGTGGTGGCTGAACAGGACGTTCACTTCCTCCGCCGCGGCGACGATCTTCTCGAACGAGGCGCGCACCTCCGGCTGGGCGAAGGCACGGATGCCGTAGACCATGCGGAAGTAGTGCAGTCCGGGGAACGACGGCAGCTTGTCGAAGCCCTCGAACGCGCCGGCGACCCGGGGCAGGTATTTCTGCAGGTAGAAACCGGTCGGGTCGAACAGGAAGTCGTCGTACTCATCGGCCGTCATGTATTCGCGGTCGAGGTACTGGAACGGCTGCATGTCGCCGACACCGTGGCCGGGCCACTGCAGTTGCTTGAAGTCCAGACGTTCCAGGGCGCGTCCCACGGTGGTTCCGAGCAGCATCGGGAACACGCCGTCCGGCTCGAATTCCAGCGCCGCATCGAGGCACACCTGCTTCGCCTTGTCGTAGTCGTACATCATCTCCTTGAAGCTGATGCCGCCGTATGTCGCCGGCCAGAAGAAGCTGTGCAGGCCGACGGGCATGCGGTCGGGCTGTTCCAGCCGCACGCAGGACAGGATGCGCGCCCAGCGCGCGTCGTACGCCGCCTTGGCCGCGGGCGTCTGCTCGTAGGGGCCGATCATCGTGGCCGTGCTCATGCCGCCACCCCCATCCAGTCGCGGCACAGTCCGACCGCCTCGACGGCATTGACGCCGAAGGCATCGGCGCCGGTGTAGGCGCGAACGGTCTCGTCGATCTGGCCGCCGCCGATCATGATCTTGAAGTCGTTGCGGATGCCGGCGGTGTCGAACGCGGCGATGGTCTCCTTCATGGAGTCGAAGGCGAGGGTCAGGAAGCCCGACAGCCCGACGACGTCGGGCTCGAAGGACTTGATCTCGTCGATGAACTTCTGCACCGGAACGTCCACCCCGATGTCCTTCACCTCGAAGCCGTTGATGTCGAGCATGAAGGTGACGATGTTCTTGCCGATGTCGTGCAGGTCGCCGTGGACCGTGCCGATCAGCACCTTGCCGTGGGTCTGCACGCTGCCGCCGCCGGCGGCCTTGATCAGCGGCTTGGCGATGGCGCCGATGTTGTCCAGCATCTCGCCGGCGAGCACGAGCTCGGGCAGGAAGTACTCGCCCTCCTCGAAGCGCTTGCCGACGATGTCCATCGCGGCGCGGCACAGTTCGAGCACGCGCATCGGATCGACCTTGTCGTCGAGGAGCATGCGCCGAGCCAGCGGCAGCGCGTCGTCCTCGTTCATGTCGGCCAGCCAGTCGACCAACTGGCGTTCGAGCTCGGTCCAGGCGTTCGGATCGGTGTCCATGCGGTTGTCTCCTCGGGGTTGGAATGGATGGATTCAGGCCGCTCGCGCGGCGTCGGGCGGGCGCAGGCCCGACTCGACGATGATCTTCGCCAGCGCCGCCTCGTTGCGGTGGCCCATCAGGTGCACCCCGGCCACGCCGTCGATGCGGCGCAGCGCCTGGATGATCTCGATGCAGACCTTCCGTCCCTCGGCGGCCTGGTCCGCCGCGGCGGCGATGCGGTCGGTGATGTGCCGCGGCACGTGCACGCCGGGAACATGTTCGGCCATCCAGCGCAGCGCCCTGGCGCTCGACAGGGTGCCGACGCCGACGATGATCGCGGCGCGCCGGTGCAGGCCGCGCGCCCGAACGGCCTCCATGAAGGCGTCCAGGCGCTCGACGTCGAAGCAGAACTGGGTCTGGATGAAGTGGGCGCCACTGTCGATCTTGCGTTCCAGGTTGGCCACGCGCTCGACGTCGGGCGGAACGAAGGGGTTCGCGGTCGCTCCGAGAAACAGCCGCGGTGCCAGTTCGAGCCGGCGTCCCGATGCATACTCGCCGCGTTCGGTCATGCCGTTGAGGATCCCCAGCAGGGTCACCGAATCCAGATCGAACACCGGCTTGGCCTCGGGATGGTCGCCCTGGCTGACGTCGTCGCCGGTCAGGCACAGCACGTTGCGCACCCCCAGCGCCGCGGCGCCGAGCACGTCGCCCTGCAGGGCGATGCGGTTGCGATCCCGGCAGGCGACCTGGCAGACCGGGCTGAATCCGGCGGCGGCGAGAACGGATGCCGCGGCGACGCTCGACATGTGGCAGTTCGCGCCGGCGCCGTCGGTGATGTTGATCGCGTCAACCAGTCCGGCAAACGGCGCAGCACGCTGCAGCAGCGCTGCGGGGTCCGCCGAATCGGGCGGCGCGATCTCCACCGTCACGATGAATTCACCGGCGTGGAACCGTCGCGCGATCAGGCTGTCTTCTGCGGCAGTGGCGTCACGCGCTGTCGCCGACGGCGCGGCAGGCGAGGGGGGCGCTGCGGATCCGGCCTGCGGCGCGATCAGCCGGATCCAGCTGGATCGGCCGGCGCGCCGTGCATCGATCGGCGACAGCGGCTGGCGCCAGGTCGGCAGGTGGCCGGGGCCGATGCGCGCGTCGCCCTCGGTCGCCCGCACCCAGGTGCAGGGCTGGTCCGGGCGCACTTCGCAGTGACCATCGGCGCGCACGCCGCCGCAAGGGCCGTTGCGCATCTGCTTGGCACAGGTCATCGGGCAGGCCAGTCCGGTGGCCGACAGCGCACAGTCGCCACACATGCGGCAGTCGAAGAAGGTCCGCTTCAGCGAACGCTCCACCGGAATCAGCCAGCGTTCGGTGCGCGACATCCCCAGCAGCCGCGCCACCGGCCCGAGCCGCGGCGCCAGCCGCGCGCATGCCGCGTACAGCCGGAACAGCGGGCGGGCGTGCCGCACGGACCAGGCGGGCAGGGATTTCATCGCGGCAATCCGGCAGTGCAGGCCGGCGAGGAGGTGAGGGGGCGCATCAGCGATCGATCGTGTCTGTGACCATGTCGTCGGCATGGAGACTAATCAAAATTGGATCCGAAGTGCAATGCCGATTGGGCAAGAAAGCGCCAAAACTCGGGAAAACACTGAGGAATGCGGGCGGCAATTGAATGCGAATGGATCCAACGATGGTTGCCCGCTCGGCTTGCCGACGGCACTGCCCCCCCACTTGCCGAGCGCATTGCGAAGGATTGGCGCAGCGATCCGGTGGGTTGCTGCCGGCGCTGGCTGGCGGCCGTCGCCGCGGGTGCCGGACAGCTTGCGCTGCCGGTCGGGGGCCGGATGCCACCGCCGGTCCGGCGCGTGGGCGTCCGATGAACCCGGCACGCCAGGCCGCTGAATCCACGCCGACGGCGCCCGATGCGCGGCGGCGCAGCGGGCGTCGTTTCCGGTGCCGGATTGCGGCCGGCGGGACGCGACGCCCCGCCGGTGGGTCTCAGTTCGCCGTCGCGAACGCCATGGTGGCTGCGGCGGTGTTCGAGATCGGGATGTGATAGTTGGCGTGCACCAACTGGGCCTGGTCACCCAGCGTCGCACGCGCGGCGAGCCAGTTCAGCAGCTCGATGCCCTGGGTGCCGGTGAACTCGACCAGGTCACGGATGGAATACTGCGTCGCCCAGGCGGGATCTTCGGCCAGGCTGTCCATGAACTTGCGGTCGAATTCCTTGTTGATGAACCCGGCACGCTGTCCGTCGAGCTGGTGCGACAGCCCGCCGGTGCCGATGACGACCACCCGGCGCTGGCTGTCCCAGCTGCGGATCGCGTCGCCGATCTCGCGTCCGAGGTCGAAGCAGCGTTTCGCGCTGGGCAGCGGAAACTGCACGGTGTTGATGCCGACCGGCACGGTCGCGACCGGCCAGGTGTCGCCGGCATCGGGCCACAGCAGCTTCATCGGCAGCGTGAAGGCATGGTCGACCAGCATTTCCTGGCAGGTCGTGATGTCGAAATCGGCATTGACGAGCTGCTCGATCAGGTGCCAGGACAGGTCGAGATCGCCGGCGAACGGCGGCAGCGTCGGGATGCCCCAGCCTTCGTCGGCGTTGCGGTACTGCGGCGCCGCGCCGACGGCGAAGGTCGGCATCTTGTCGAGGAAGAAGTTCAGGCCGTGGTCGTTGGAGATGACGACCGCGACGTCGGGGCGCACGCGCGCCAGCCATTCGCGGATCGCCGGGAAGCCGTCGAAGAACGGCTTCCAGTACGGATCGTCCTGCAGATTGCCGGCGATCGCCCGGCCGATCGCCGGGACGTGGGAGGTGGTGATGCAGCCAACGAGTTCAGCCATGTTCAGTTCCCCGCGGCCACGAGCTTGGCCTTGAATTCGTCCTTGGTCATGCCGGTCTGCGCCGCGCCCAGGTCCTGCACGTCGAGTCCGAAGATCCCGGCGAGCTTGGCGAGGTAGTACACGTTGCCGCCGGCGTCGATCATGCCCAGCACGTCGCCGCGCAGCACGACGTCGCACTGCTCGGCGCTCAGGCCATAGCGATCGCAGTAGGCCTTCGGGTCGCGCTTGAATTCGGCGCGGTTGGCCGCGTCGTTGAACGAGTAGCACATCTTGTTGAGCGCGTATCCTTTGCGCGCTTGTGTGCCGTCGAACAGCGTCGTGCCCTCGATCGGGCGCGCAGCGGGAGTTCGTTGCATCGACATCTCCTTGTTTGTTGGAAGTGGTTGGCATTCGCCGCCGCGCAGTGTCGGGCCGGCACGCGGACCCGATCAACCCTCGGTCATCGAATCGACCCATGAGCCATTTCGATCATTTGGACATCGACGGCCGGCTGCTGCGGCTGCTGGTCGCGGTGCGCGACGCCGGATCGATCACCGGCGCCGCCGAACGCCTCGGCGTATCGCAGTCGGCGGTGAGCCATCAGCTCGACCGGCTGCGCGCCATCGTCGGCGACACGCTGTTCGTCAAGGCCGGGCGCGGCATCGTGCCGACCGCACGCGCCGAGAGCCTGGCCATGCAGGCCGACGTGCTGCTCGACGAGTTGCGGCGTTTCGCCACCGCGCCGGCGTTCGATCCCGCGCGGCTGCAGCGCAGCTTCACCATTGCGGCAAACGACCTGCAGCGCGACCTGCTGCTGCCCGAGCTGCTCGAGCGGCTGAGGGCCGTGGCGCCCGGGGTCACGCTGCGGGTGATCAATTCCGGCGCGCCGACCGCCGACATGCTGCGCGACCGCGGCTGCGACCTGGTGGTGTCGCCGCGCCCGCCCGACGCCGCCGACGTGATGCTGACCCGGCTGTTCGACGACGACTACCGCGTGTACTACGACGGTGCGGTTCGTGCAGCGCCGCTCGACCTGGACGACTATCTCGGTGCCGAGCACATCACCGTGCTGTACGAATCGGCGCGGCACCTGGACATCGATGAGGCGCTGCTGGCACGCGGCATCGAGCGACGGTTCGTGGTGCAGGTGCCGGGCTTCGCCGGCATCGCGTCGTTCCTCCGCGGGACGCGCCGGCTCGCGACGCTGCCGAGCCTGCTGGCCGGGGGCCTGCTCGGCGGCCTGTCGACCGCGCTGCCGCCGGTGCCGTGCCCGCCGATGCCGATGTACATGCTCTGGCATCTGCGGCATCGTCACGAGCCGGCGCACGTCTGGCTGCGCGACAGCCTCGTCGCGGTGGCCGCCGACGTCGTCGGGGCGCACCGGCGGCCATAGGCCGGTCCGCGCGTCGGCATCGCCAGGGCGGCCGGCCGCGGCGTGCAAACCCTAATCGCCGCCGCCGGCGTGCGCGGCGCGAAAGCGTTGCGGCGTCGTGCCGGTCATGCGCTTGAAGAACCGGGTGAAGTAGCTCGCGTCCTCGAATCCCAGTTCCAGCGCGAGGTTCGCGACTGGCGCGGCGATGTAGATCAGGCGCCGGCAGGCTTCGCGCAGCAGCCGGTCGTGCACCAGTTCCAGCGCGCTTCGCCCGGTCTCGGCGCGGGTCAGCCGATTGAGCCGGGCCGGGCTCAGGCCGAGGCGGTCGGCGTACCGCGCAACCGGCCAGTGTTCGGCGTGATGGGCCTCGACCAGCAGCACGAACCGGGTGAACAGCGCATGGTGCCGCCGGGCGCGCGCTTGGTCGGCCTGGGCCTCGCGTGCGCAGACGCGCGCCAGCCGCCAGATCACCGCCCGCGCCAGCCATTGCGGCACGGCGGTTCCGGCAGTCTCGGGTGAATGGAATTCGGCGGACAGCTCGTCGAACAGCCGCTCGAGGCGTTCCGATTCCGGCTCATCCGGCGGCACGTCCACGATGCGCGGTGCCAGGAACAGCTGCTGCAGCGCGTCGCCGGTGCCGCCCGGCTCGCCTTCGACGAAGGAGCGCGGACTGAGCGTCAGCACATGGCCTTCGGTGTCGGCGGAGAACTGGAAGGCGTGCGCCACGCCGGGCGGGACGATCACCGCCGCCGGGCCGTGGCAGCCGCGGCGCACGCCGTCGAGCGTGACCTGCGCCGGCCCCTGCCCGACCCAGACGACCTGGTACAGGCCGTGATGCAGGTGGGCGTCGATCTCCCAGCCGTAGCGCCGGCTGCGTGCCTGGATGCCTTCGATGTGCAGCAGTTCGTCGCCGGGCTGCGGTGCCTCGCCATACAGCGCGAACGTCGGGATCGGAGGACGGGCTCGGGAGGTGCGCATGGCCGCAGCCTAGCGGCGATGCCAATGCATGAAAAGTGCCATTTTTCCCATTCGTTTGTCCAATGCCGAAGCCGCGTCGCCTCCCTAGAGTCACGGCTGTGCAGTCGGGTGCCGTGGCACGCGGACTGCGCGATAAGTCAATCCGAACGAGGAGATGAGCATGTTGGATTTCGATCCGTACGCACCGGCGATCGATGCCGATCCCTTTCCGGCCTATCGCCGGCTGCGCGACGAGGATCCCTGCCACTGGAGCGAATCCGCCGGCATGTGGGTGCTGTCGCGCTATGCCGATATCGTCGGCGCGCTCAACGACTGGGAGACCTATTCGTCGGCCAAGGGCAACCTGATGACCGAGCTGCCCGGGCGCGCCGGAGCCACGCTGGGAACCACCGATCCCCCGCGCCACGACCGTCTGCGCGGGCTGATCCAGCACGCCTTCATGAAGCGCAACCTCGAGGCGCTGGCCGATCCCATCCGCGACATCGCGCGCCAGGCCGCGGCGCCGCTGGCCGGGCGCTCCCGCTTCGACTTCATCGCCGACTTCTCGGCGCTGTTCACCGTCCGCGTGCTGCTCGCCGCGCTCGGCCTGCCGCCCGCGGACGAGGTCGAGGTGCGCGAGCGTGCGGTGCTGATGGTGCAGTCCGATCCGGTGACGCGTGCCAAGGGGCCCGAGCACATCGCGGCGTTCGAGTGGATGAGCGCGTACGCCGCCGGCATCATCGCCCAGCGCCGACGCGAGCCGCAGAACGACCTGATCTCGCACTTCAGCATGGCCGAGATCGACGGCGACCGGCTCGACGAGCGCGAGGTGCTGCTGACCACGACCACGCTGATCATGGCCGGCATCGAGTCGCTCGGCGGATTCATGGCGATGTTCGCGCTCAACCTCGCCGACCACGCCGACGCGCGTGCCGCGGTGGTGGCGGATCCTGCGCTGCTGCCCGACGCGATCGAGGAATCGCTGCGCTACAACACCTCGGCACAGCGCTTCCGCCGCAGCCTGCAGCGCGACGTCGAGATGCATGGCAAGGTCATGCGCGCCGGCGACTTCGTCTGCCTCGCCTACGGTTCGGCCAACCGCGACGACCGGCAGTTCCCCGATCCCGACCGCTACGACATCGCGCGTCGGCCGCGCGGACACGTCGGCTTCGGCGGCGGCGTGCATGCCTGCCTCGGCACGTCGATCGCGCGGCTCGCTGTGCGTATCGCGTTCGACGAGTTCCACAAGGTGGTGCCGACCTATCGCCGGTCGGCCAAGCCGCTGCAGTGGATGCCGTCGTCGACCTTCCGCAGCCCGCTCGAACTCGAGTTCGAGACCGCCTGATCGCCGGGGAGGACGCATCATGACCACGATGACCTTTGTCGAACCGTCCGGCCAGCGTGTCGACGTCGACGTTCCCGACGGCTGGAACCTGATGCAGGCGGCGGTGGCCAACGGCGTCGACGGCATCGTCGGCGAGTGTGGCGGGTCGTGCGCCTGCGCGACCTGCCACTGCTACGTCGACGATCCGCGAGTCGCCGAACTGGCGCCGCCGGGGGCGACCGAACTGGCGATGCTCGACAACGTTGCCGCGCCGCGCCGCGACAGCAGCCGGCTGGCCTGCCAGATCAAGGCGTCGCCCGAACTCGCCGGGCTGGTGCTGGTGCTGCCGGAGACGCAGGAGTGAGCGCCGACGACGGCGCGGCGTTGATCGTCGGCGCCGGGCAGGCCGGCCTGCAGGCCGCGGAGTCGCTGCGCGCGGGCGGCTGGAGCGGGCCGGTCGTGCTGCTCGGCGACGAGGACGAGGGGCCGTATCACCGTCCGCCGCTGTCGAAGGCGTGGCTGGCCCGCGAGGTCGAGGCGGCGCAGCTGACCATGCGTGCCCGTGCGGCGCTGGAGCGCAAGGGCATCGAGCTGCGCAATGGAACCGCGGTGCGCGCGATCCGGCGTGAACGGCATGCCGTCGAGCTGGCCGACGGGAGCGAACTGCGCTACCGTGGCCTGGTGCTCGCCACCGGAGCCACCGCGCGACGGATCGATCTGCCGGGCGCGCAGGCGCGCGGCGTGGTCGTGCTGCGCACGCTGGCCGATGCCCGCCATCTCGCCGCCGCGCTGGAGGGCTGCGCCACGTCCGGCCAGCCGCTGGTGATCATCGGCGGCGGATTCATCGGCCTGGAGGTCGCGGCGACGGCACGCAAGCTCGGGGTCGAGGTCGCGGTCGTCGAGGCAGCGCCCCGGCTGCTCGCCGGCGCCCTGCCGCCACAACTGTCCGAGTGGTATGCCGGCCTGCATGCGGCCCACGGCGTTCGCGTGTCATGCGGCGTCGCGCCGGTCGCCATCGAGACCGCGGACGGTGCGGTCTCGGGCGTCGCCCTGGCCGATGGCAGCGTGCTCCCCGCGGGACTGGTGCTGGTCGGCGTCGGCGCTGCGCCCAACGACGCGCTGGCCCGCGAGGCCGGTCTGGAGTGCGCGCCGGGCATCGTTGTCGATGCCCAGGCCCGGACCGCCGACCCGGCGATCTATGCCGCTGGCGATTGCGCGGTGCGCCGCGTCGATGGCGGGGTGCTGCGGCTGCAATCGGTGTTCAATGCGGTCGAACAGGGCAAGCTGGCCGCCGCCGGGCTGCTCGGGCAGTCGCCGACCGCACCCGGCGTGCCGTGGTTCTGGTCCGATCAGTTCGACGCCCGGCTCCAGGTCGCCGGACTGGGCGGTGGCGCCGACGCGGTGGTCCTGCGCGGCGACCCGGCCGGCGGCGCCTTCTCGGCGTTCCTCTACCGCGGCGATGCGCTGGCTGCGGTCGTCTCGATCAATGCGCCGCAGGACCACATGGCGGCACGCAAGCTGCTGGCTGCAGGCAGGTCGCCGGCGCCGCAGCGCGTTGCCGACGCGACGCTGCCGCTGGCGGCGATGATGACCTGAAACGGGGCGAGGCGCCGGCAGTCCCGGCGCCGTGCCCCCAACCGTCAGAACGGGTATTGCCGCGGCGTCGTCTGCAGCGTGATCCAGCGCAATTCGGTGAAGGCGTCGATGCCGGCCTTGCCGCCGAAGCGGCCCCAGCCGCTGCCCTTGACGCCGCCGAAAGGCATCTGTGCCTCGTCGTGCACCGTCGGGCCGTTGACGTGGCAGATCCCCGATTCGATCCGTCGGGCGACGTTGAGGGCCCGCGCCGTGTCGCGGCTGAACACTGCGGCCGACAGACCGTATTCATTGTCGTTGGCGCAGGCGATGGCCTCCTCGTCGCCGTTGACGCGGACGATGGGCTTGACCGGGCCGAAGGATTCCTCGCGGTAGATCGCCATGTCGGGCCGGACGTGGTCGAGCAGCGTGGCCGGCATCAGCGTGCTGTCGGCCTTGCCGCCGCAGAGCAGGGTCGCGCCCTTCGCCAGGGCGTCGTCGATCAGCGCGTTGCAGCGCTGGGCGGTGTTCATGTCCACCACCGAGCCGAGCACCACCGGGCCCTTGCGCGGGTCGCCCAGCGGCAGGCCCTTGGCCTTGGCGACCAGTCGGGCGACGAAATCATCGGCGATCGCGGCGTCGACGATGATGCGCTCGGTCGACATGCAGATCTGCCCGGAATTGGCGAAGGCGCCGAAGGCGGCGCCGTTCACCGCGGCATCCAGGTCGGCATCGGCCAGCACCAGCAGCGGCGCCTTGCCACCGAGCTCGAGCACGGCCGGCTTGAGATGGCGGGCGCAGACCGAGGCGATGATCTTGCCGACCCGCGTGGAGCCGGTGAAGTTCACCCGGCGGACGGCGGGGTGGGCGATCATCGCCTCGACCACGGCTGCGGCGTCGGCGGGCGCGTTGGTCACGAAGTTGACCACCCCCGGCGGCAGCCCGGCGTCCTGCAGCGCCTCGACGATCAGGCCGTGGGTCGCCGGGCAGAGCTCGGAGCCCTTCAGCACCACCGTGTTGCCGCAGGCCAGTGGCGTGGCGACGGCGCGGACCCCGAGGATGACCGGCGCGTTCCATGGTGCCATGCCGAGCACGACGCCGGCCGGCTGGCGCACGCCCATGGCCAGGTTGCCGGGAACGTCGGACGGGATGATCTCGCCGCCGACCTGGGTGGTCAGCGCAGCGGCTCCGAGCAGCATTCCGGCGGCCAGATGCACGTTGAATCCGGCCCAGAGTGCCGAGCCGCCGGTTTCCGCGGGAATGGCGGCGGCGAACGCGTCGGCCTTGGCCTCGAGCGCCTGCGCGGCCTTCATCAGCAGGGCGCGGCGCGCGCCGGGACCGAGCGCGGACCAGGCGGGAAAGGCCTGCGCCGCTGCCTCGACGGCTGCAACCGCGTCGGCCGGGGTGGCCGCCGGCGCAACCGTGGCCACGCTGCCGTCGAGCGGGTTGCGGCGCTCGAAGGTGGCGCCGCCGGTGGCCTGTGTGCTGCGGCCGTTGATCAGCATCGAAATCGTTGTCATCGCGTCTCCTTGTCTGTTGATCTAGAACCCGTGGATCTGGCAGAGCACGTTGGAATACATGCCGCCGTCCACCGGGATGTTGCTGCCACGAATCCACCCGGAATCGTCCGAGAGCA
>JAKAIB010000080.1 GCA_021814605.1 Pseudomonadota bacterium
ACCACCTCCATCCCGACCGGCACCCGCGCATCGGGCGGGTCAAGGACATGCTGGCCGGCATGGTGCTGCTCGTGAGCGTCGGCGCGGCGGTCATCGGGGCCATCGCGCTGTACGCGACCCTGTGCCGCTGAGGCGCCGGCGTCAGCGCATCTGGAACAGTTCCTGGTGGAAGCGCCCGGCCGGCAGGCCGTGGCCGAGGAAGTCGCGGCGCAGCGTCCGGCCGAATCCCGGCGGGCCGCAGAACCAGACGCTCGCGTTCTTCCAGTCGGGAACGGCCGCCCGGATGGCCTGCGGCGTCAGCCGCCCGTCGCGGCGGTCGACGCGGACGTGCAGCCGGACGCCCGCCGCAGCCGCGTCGGCGACGAGCCGGTCGATCGCCGCGGGGTCGAAATCGGCGGTGGAATGGAACAGGTCGATGTCCTGCACCGCCGGTCCGCCGGCAAGCTGCTTCAGGCGGGCAAAGAAAGGCGTGATGCCGATTCCGGCGCCAACCCAGATCTGCCGCGGCTGGGTGTCGCGGAAGTCGAAGCAGCCGTAGGGCCCCTCGACGGTGACCGGCAGTCCGGCCTTCAGTTCGGCGGCGAGCCGGCCGGTATGGTCGCCCAGCGCCTTGGTGAGGAACACGATGCGCCGGTCGGCCGGGTTCCACGCCGAGGCGATGGTGTAGGGGTGCGGGCCTTCGTCGGCGTTGGTGGTGACGAAGGCGAACTGTCCGGCGAGATGGCCGGGCCAGCCGCGGTCGAGGACGATGGCGGTTTCGGTCACCTTGAGCTCGGGATAGGCGGCAACGGTTTCGATCCGACCCTGCACCCGGCGGTTGACGCCATGCCGTCCGGCGAGGATCCACAGCGCCGCGCCCGTTCCGCCGGCCAGCAGGACCGCCAGCGCCCAGCCGACGGGCTGGGACCAATACGCCGGCTTGAGCAGCACGACGGCGTGGAACACCAGCGCCAGGTAGCCCGCGGCCAGCCAGGTGTGCGTCTTGCGGAACAGGTGGTAGGGAAAGCGCTTGAGCAGCGCCAGGACGATCAGCACCGCAACGGCGTAGAAGGCCCACTCGCCGACCGTTTCCGCCGGGCCATGCAGGCCGTGCAGCCAGCCCGCGAAACCGGACGCGTCGCCCGCGCCGTGCCCGCCGTGGCGTTGCGGCCGGGTCAGCCAGCCCCAGCCGACCATCCACTTCGTTCCCTGCCCGAACCACCAGTGGGCGATCGCGGCGACCAGCGCGGCGATGCCGAGCCACTTGTGCAACCGGTACATCTTGTCCAGGCCGCGCAGCCGCGGTTCGAGCCAGCGGGGCCGGGCGGCGAGGATCAGCGCGACGCTCATCGCGCCGATGGCGACGATGCCGCTGTACTGCATGAAGGCGGCACGGACGGCGAAATAGCCGGACTGGAACGCGAAGGTGTCCGCTGCCAGCCAGAGCGCGGTCAGCAGCAGCATCAGCGCCGCGAAGGAAAACTGGATCGGTTTCATGATGGACTCCGGGGCATCGCATGGCCTGCGCGTTCAGGCACCGCTCTCGCAACGGATTGTGGGAACCGATCCTGAAGCAGGCGTTGCTGCCAGGTAATCAAATGTTACTGCGTCGCCCGCGGAGCGCCGGGCGGCGCGGCCGACTGCGGTCAGGTGGGGCCGGCGTCCCCGGCGAGACCGACGTCGGCCAGCGGCGAGGGCTCGGCCGCGGCCGGGGCGCACGCCATCCGCACCCGCTCGACCAGCCAGGCGGTGAGCTTCTGGCTCGCCGCCTTGCGCTCGTCGGCGTTCGGCGTTTCGTGGACGATCCGGTGCCAGGCCATCGGCTCCCGGCCCTCGGCGCCGTAGCCGCGCAGGAAGACGGTCAGCGGGCAGTGGTGCAGCGGCT
Organism: Pseudomonadota bacterium; assembly: GCA_021814605.1. GTDB lineage: Bacteria > Pseudomonadota > Gammaproteobacteria > Burkholderiales > Burkholderiaceae_C > Thiomonas. The sequence goes on from JAKAIB010000080.1 coordinate 1,865, forward strand.
GGTCGTGGTGCGGCTGGACTTCGTGCATGTAGAGCCAATGGAATGCCAGCGCGCCGAGCGGGCTCGCCAGCGGACGGTCGGGAGACCCGCCGCGTCCGGCGCGCTGCGCCTGCGCGTACCGAGCCACCCAGTGCGGGAATTCGTCCGCCGGCATCGGCCGGGCGATGCCGAAGCCCTGCCCGAACGTCGCGCCCAGTATGGTCACCGCCTCGACGATGGCGGCATTCTCGACACCTTCGACCACCACCTCCTTTTCGAAATCGCGTCCGATCTGGACGACCGTGCGGACCAGGCTCAAGGCCTTGACCGGATCGCGGTCGATGTCGAGGATGATGTCGCGGTCGATCTTGATGACGTCGAACGGCAGGCTGGCGAGGCGCTTGAGGCTGCTGAACCCGGACCCGAGATCGTCGATCGCGAGTCGCACGCCGAGGCGTCCGAGGGTGGCGACCGCCTCGTCGCGCAGCGATTCGTCGATCTCCTGCGATTCGAGCAGTTCGAGCACGAGATGGCGTGGCGCTACCGCATGGGCGCGCAGCGCCTCCTCGACCCATTGGGCGCAATCCGGGTTGAGCATGGTCGACGGCGGCAGATTCAGCGCAATGTCGACGTCGATGCCCTGGTTGCGCCAGCGCGTGTGCCAGAGCAGGCTCTGCGACAGCCCGAGGCGGAACAGCGCGTCGAGGTCCGCCTCGCGCAGCGCGGGCAGGAAGGTGGCCGGCGGCACGACCCTGCCGTCCGGAGAGACCAGCCGAGCCAGCGCCTCCACCTTGACCACCTGTCCGTCGTTCAGGTCGACCATGGGCTGGACGTCCATGCGCAGGCCGTCCGCGTACAACCATTGGCGATAGAGCGCGGCATCGTTGCGGTCCACCGCCGGCTGGCGCTTGCGCAGCAGATCGTCGACCAGATTCCAGCGGTTCTGCAGCGCGGCGAGGAAGGTCAGCCCCTGCTGGGTGTCGAACTGGTTGGGATACGCCCCGTAGATCACCAGCACCGAATCGGTCTGGCCGGCGCGCAGCAGCGGCGCCGCCGCCATGCTGCGGATGCCCAGTTGCGCTGCCACCTGTTCCCACGGTGCCAGGCCGGGAGTGGTCTCGTAGCCTTTGGCGGTCATGATGCGCTCGGTCCGCCAGGCGATGGCCGCCAGGCCGCCTCCGGTGGCGGCATTGGCGTCGAGCGAGGGCTGCATCTCCGCGGACGACAGGATCCGCGCCACATCCTCGCCCCGCGGGCCGCTGCTGCCGAGAACCCTGAACAGCCCGCGCGCATCGGGGCGCAGCAGCGCGCAGGCCTGGATTCCCGGCAGCGCGCCCAGCGCCCGCAGCTTGGCCTGGATCACGGCGGTCCAGTCCTGGCCGGCACGCGGCAGCGGCCGGGCAAGGTAGGCGTTGTAGGCGTTCTGCACCTCGAGCATCGCGTCGAGCTGGCTCTGCAGGTCGATCTGGATGCGCGCGTCGAGGATGCGCTGCAGCCGGTAGCGGTCGCGTGTGACCAGTTCGCTGGCGTCGAGGTGCCAGTGCAGCAGGTCGCGGTACATCTGCATCGACGCGGTCAGCCACGACGGCGCGACGCCGACCAGCGCATGCACCTTGCCGAGATGGTGGGCGCGGGCCTGGATCCGCGCCGCGGATGTCGTCGGCTCGAGCAGGAAATGCACGTGGTCCATCTGGCTCGACTTCAACCGGGCGAGATGCGTCGAGCCGAGGGCGGCGAGGATGGCGGCGGTATCGCTGCGCAGCTCGAGCTCGTGGTAGAAGCTGTCGACGAATTCGCGTTCGACGAGTTCGAACACCGGGGCGACGCGAGTCAGCAGGGCCTGGGCGTCAGTCGCGAACGGATCGAACGGCGGATCGGGCACGTCGTCGGCCTGATCGGTTCCGGCCAGTGTCCACCACTGCGACCGCGTGCCTTTGCGGGCCTTGATCTGGTACATCGCGCCGTCGGCCAGGCGCAGCAGCGTATCGGCGCTGGTGCCGTCGGCCGGCGCCAGCGCCAGTCCCATGCTCATCCCGACCGTCGCCGTGCGCCCGCCGCCCAGGTCGAACGCAGACTCGACCGCCTGGTGCAGCCGGTTGAGGATCACCCGCAGCTGCGCGCCCGCGTGGTCGATGTCGAGATCCTCGATCACGACCACGAATTCGTCGCCGCCGAGCCGGGCGATCATGTCCGACGCGCGGACCAGTGCAGCCAGGCGGTCGCCGAGTTTCCGGAGCAGCGCGTCGCCGACATCGTGCCCCCAGCGGTCGTTGACCGGCTTGAAATCGTCCAGGTCGATCATGCCGACGGCCACGGCAGCGCCGATCCGCGTGGCGCGGGCGATGGCGCGCTCGAGGTTGAGTTCGAGCGCCCGGCGGTTGGGGAGCCCGGTCAGCGGATCGACCTGGCTGAGGCGCTCCATGCGCCGCACCAGATTCTGGTGTTCGGTCACGTCGACCACGGTCCACACCACGTCGGTGTATCCGTCGCTGTCGCGGTCGTTGTCGATGCGCCGGCCGGACAGGGTGATGCAGGCCGGCTGGCCGTCGACCCGGATGATGTCCAGCGCGTCCAGCGTGGCGCGCCCCTCCTTCAGCGCAGTTCGCGTCGCTTCGATCATCGCCGCCTGCCCCAGCGTGGAGGCGGCCTCGATGACGTTTCGGCCGAGGACGTCGCGCACGTTGTGCACCCCGAAGATGCGGGCGATCGCCGTGTTGGCCTCGACGATGATCGCGCCGGGCGAACGCACCATCACGACGCCGGCCACGGTGTTGTCGAGCAGGCTGGCGTACTGGCGCTGCAGCACCATCTGGCTGTGCATCAGGTCGATCCGGTCGTAGCCGTTGGACAGGTTGTCGGCCAGCTCCTGGACCGTGCGCTGCAGATCCGGATCGAACGCGTCGCCCGCCGCGCCGCGAAGGCACAGGATGGCCCAGATCGCGTCGGCGCGACGCAGCGGCAGGCAGGCCGTCGCAGCGATCCCTGCGCCGTGCGGGCGATCCGGCATCGTCCCGGAACCCGTCGCGCCGTCCGCGCTTCCGGTGAACGCTGCGCGGCCTTCGCGCCAGGCGGCTGCGGCGAGACGGCGATCGTCCGGGAAGGCGGGATCGTCGCCGAAAGCGGGATCGCGGCCGTCGCCGTCCTGCCGGCGGGCGGCGGCCAGCAGTTCGAACCGGGCGTCCTCGTCCTGTTCCGGGCGACCGATCCAGGCGACGGCGATCGCCGGGTCGCGCACGATCAGCTGGCAGATGTCCCGCTGCATTGCGGCCGCATCGTTGGCCTGCAGGATCGCCTGGTTGGCATGCGCCAGCAGGGCGTTGAGCCGGGCCATCCGGGCGCTTTGGCGCAGCAACCGTTCGCGACTGCCGAGCAGGCGGCCGATGATGATGGCCGCCAGGATGAAGAACGCCAGCACCGCGGTGCGTCCCGCCAGCCGCCAGGGCAGGTTGGCGGCATAGATCCGCCAGACCATCGCGCTCGGCCAGGCGGCCGAGACCGCCAGCGGCAGTCCGGCAATCGGTTCTTCGGCGCGACCCGCCAACGCCGGCGCCGGTCCGGCCGGTCCGGCGCGCAGGGTGCCGACCTGGCTGTTGTCGCGCAGGTCGCGGACGCTGATGGTCCACGGTCCCGGCTGCGCCGTTGCCAGCAGGGCGCCGACCCGGTAGGGCGATCCGACGAAATACAGCGTCCGGCCCGAGGCGTCGCGCATGCGATAGCGCATCGCCAGAATCGCCGCGCCATAGCGGGGTGCATACCGCGCGTGTCCGATCCAGAAGTCCGGGCTTCCCGGCAGCGGCGTGAAGTCGAGCGAGAGAAAGATCGGCTTGTTCGGCTGCGGGTGGCTCGACCACACGATGCGCCGCCCGTCGGCCGACTGGATGTTCAGTGCGAACAGCTCGGGATGCTGGGCGGCGAAGCGGTCGAGCAGGCTGCGGCTGCGGGGGCCGAGTGCGTCGGGATCGCGGTCGCCGACGATCGCCTTGGCCGCGAATTCGAGTTGCCGGAACTGCGTCATCAGGCGGAGCTGGATCAGCTGGCCCTCGGCCAGCGCCGCGCGACGGGCCTGGCTTTCGACCTGCGTGCGTGCGCCGAGGTACTCCAGCCGCTCCTGGTTGACGAACCAGATGGTCGCCAGCACCGCCGGAATCCAGAGCAGCGCCCGGACGATTGAACTGCGCATGGCGGACGTCATGGCGTCGCGATTTCCCGGCCAGGTGGCAACGGCGCCATTGTCCTGGCGTGCGGATTCCGTCCGGCGCAGCGTGCAGGCCGACCGATGCCCGGCGCCCGCGACCCGCCCGCGCGGATCGCATGGTTCCGCGGGCTCGATGAGGTCACGTGGACGTCATGCCACGTCGTGGGTCGCATCAAGACTCGAAGAATGCATTCCATGGGGCATCCTTGCCCGTGTATTCACCAAAGCTGGCCGCGATGCCGGCCCATGCGGCCGGCATCGCGGCGGCGAGATCGCTTGTTGCCGGGCGTCTCCTGTCGAATTGTCGTCGAGGCGCTGGACGGCCGACGCTTCGCCAGTCGCTGTTGTAAGCGAAGGCACTGCGGATTCGGGCGGAGGGCGCTGCAAATCGACCGGAGACGTGACAAATCTCACGCCCAAACTGCGACGATGCGACTCTAATGGCATTCGTCATGGTAGGGGGAGTCGGGAAGACGCATCCGCCTTGGCGGGCCGGTCTATCGGGTGATCGGCTGCCCATCTGCGGGGGGCAGATGCAGCGGCAGGAGTCGCTGGGGACGGGAATTTCACGCGTCGCTGGCAGGGCATCGATCCGGGACGGAAACGTCCTGCTCCTGGGGCCGATCGTCCGCCAGCCGACTCGGCGCAGTTCCGAATTTTTCTAAATCACAGACGAGGCAATTCCATGTTTCGCAATCTTCGCATCGGCGTCCGGATGGCCCTGTTCAACGCCGTCACCTTCGCGCTGTTCATTGCCGCCATCGGCACCGCAGTCTGGGGCATGCGGCACATCGACGGGCAGTTCTCCGATTTCCTGCAGGTCACGGCGGTGCGCAACGACGCGGTCAGCGCGATGTACGCCCAGGGCCTGCAGATGGAGCAGGCGCTGCGCAACGTGCTGATCGATCCGTCGAACCAGAAGGCCTACCGGAACTACCTCGATGCCGAGGCGGCGTGGGCCAAGGCCGCGCAGACGGCGGCAGACCTCAGCCGCGGCGACGCCGGCACCACGGCAGCGCTGCAGCAGATCGGCGACCTGCATGCGCGGATCCATCAACTGCAGGGGCAGATCATCCAGCAGATCCGGAGCAATCCAGATAGCGCGACAGGCGCGATTGCCACGCTGCGGGAGAACGAGACGCCATTGTGGCGGAGCATCCGGGAGAAGCTGCTCGAGATGATCGCGCAGCAGCGGGCCGCGGCGTCGGCGCAGGCGGCCGACGTTGCCCGGTTCGCCGGGACGATGATCGACATCGGCGTGATTGCGGGCGTGCTGGCGCTGCTGCTGGGCGTGGTCACCGCGTCGGTCATGGTCCGCGGCATCACCCGCCCGTTGCGCCAGGCCGTCGGCGTGGCCGAACGCGTGGCCGCCGGCGACCTCACCGTCCGGGTCGACGCGGATTCGCGCGACGAGACCGGCCAGCTGCTTGCGGCCCTGTCGGGCATGGTGCAGCGGCTGACCCGCACGATCGACGCCATCCGGCTGGCGGCGGACAACCTGACCTCGGCATCCGCCCAGGTCTCGGCCACGTCGCAGAGCCTGTCGCAAGGCGCGACCGAGCAGGCCGCGGCCGTCGAGGAGACCTCGGCGACGCTCGAGCAGACCGCGGCCTCGGTGAGCCTGAACGCCGAGAATGCCCGCCAGACCAATGCGATGGCACAGCAGGCGGCCGGTCAGGCGCAGCAGGGCGGCGCCGCGGTGGAGCGGACCGTGATCGACATGCGCGCCATCGCCGAACGCATTTCGATCATCGACGACATCGCCTACCAGACCAACATGCTGGCGCTCAACGCCGCGATCGAGGCGGCGCGCGCCGGCGAGCATGGCAAGGGCTTCGCCGTGGTCGCCGCCGAAGTGCGCAAGCTGGCCGAGCGCAGCCAGGTCGCGGCGAAGGAGATCGGCGAACTGGCGACCGGGTCGGTCGTCCAGGCCGAGAGCGCCGGCACGCTGCTGCAGCAGATGGTTCCGGCGATCGGGAAGACGTCGGACCTGGTGCAGGAGATCGACGCCGCGTCGCAGGAGCAGTCGACCGGGATCGTGCAGATCAACCAGGCCGTGGCGCAGCTCAGCCAGGCGACGCAGCAGAACGCCGCGTCGGCCGAGCAGCTGGCGGCGACGGCCGAGGAGATGAACGCCCAGGCGCAGCAGCTGCAGCAGTCGGTCGCGCAATTCCGTACCGACGCACCGCGCGGCGGCGATTTCGCGCCGACGCCGGCGCAGCCGCCTGCGGCGGTGTCGGGCACGGCGCGTCGGCTCCGCCCGGTCGCGGCGGCTCCGGCGGGCGAGTTCGTCAAGTTCTGACCGGATTTCCCGGCCGCCGTCCCGGCCCGCTCAGCAGATCCGCGGCAGCTGGTCGCCGAACAGCATATCGACGACGCGGTCGCCGCCGAAATGCGTCGCGAGCAGCACCGTGCCCTGCGGCGCCGCGTCGACCCGGCCGATGATGCGGCTGTCGCGCCCCGCGGGGTGGGCCCACATTGCCGCGAGCACCGCGTCGGCATGCTCCGGGGCGACCACGGCGACGATCTTGCCTTCGTTCGCCAGATGCAGCGGATCCAGACCCAGGATTTCGCAGACGCCGCGCACCGACTCGCGGACGGGCAGCGCTTCTTCGTCCAGCCGGATGGCGCAGCGGCTGGCCTGCGCGAATTCATTGAGCACCGTGGCGACCCCGCCCCGGGTGGCGTCGCGCATGCAGCGCACGTCGGGGCAGGCGGCGAGCATGTCCGCGATCAGGCCGGCCAGCGGCTGGCAGTCGGATGCCACGCCGCTGTCCAGCGCCAGTTCGCCGCGGGCGTCGACCACCGCGGCGCCGTGGTCGCCGATGTAGCCGTTGACCAGCACCAGGTCGCCCGCGCGGGCGCGGTCGGCGCGGATGTCCACGCCGTGCGGAATCACGCCGATGCCGGCGGTGTTGATGAACAGCTTGTCGGCGCCGCCGCGCGGCACGACCTTGGTGTCGCCGGTGACGATGCGCACGCCGGCGGCTTGCGCCGTCGCCTGCATCGATTCGGCGATCCGGCGCAGTTCCGCGATCGGCAGCCCTTCCTCGATGATCATCCCGCAGGTCAGGTACAGCGGTGTTGCGCCGCTGACCGCCAGGTCGTTGACGGTGCCGGCGACCGCGAGCTTGCCGATATCGCCGCCGGGGAAGAACAGCGGGGTGATGACGTACGAATCGGTGGTCATCGCCAGCCGGCTGCCGTGCGCGGCGAGCGCCGCCAGGTCGATCCGCGCCTGGTCTTCGAGCGGGGCCAGCAGCGGGTTGTCGAAGGTGCGCACGAACACGTCGTCGATCAGGTCGCGCATCGCCCGGCCGCCGCTGCCGTGCGACAGGGTGATCCGGTCGCCGGAGACGGTGCCGCTGCGCCGGAGGGTGGTGGATTCGGGGGCGTTCATGCCGCGGCCTCCAGGCGGGCGGCCAGCCGCGGGTCGAGCTGCACCCGGCGGGTCCGGTGGCCGGCGTTGTAGTAGGCGGCACAGGCGCCCTCGGACGACACCATCAGCGCGCCCAGCGGTGCCTGGGGGGTGCAGGGATTGCCGTAGACCTTGCATTCCCAGGGCCGGATGGTGCCCTTGAGCACCTCGCCGCACTGGCACGACTTGGGGTCGGCGATGCGCAGGTTGGGCACCGCGAAGCGGCGTTCCGCGTCGAATGCCGCGTAGCGCTCGCGCATGCGCACGCCCGAGTGATCGATCGATCCCAGCCCGCGCCATTCGAAGAATTCGCGCAGCTCGAACACGTCGGCGATGGCCTGGAGCCCGGGCGGATTGCCGTCGGCGGGCACCACGCGGGCGTACTGGTTCTCGACCTCGCAGCGGCCCTCGGCCATCTGGCGGATGAGCATCCAGAGCGACTGCAGGATGTCCAGCGGCTCGAATCCGGTGATCACGATCGGGCGGCGGTAGTCGCGGGCGACGAACGCGAACGGTGCCTCGCCGACCACCATGCTGACGTGTCCGGGAGCGAGGAAGCCGTCGATCTGCATGTCGGGCGAATCGAGGATGGCCTTGATCGTCGGCACCGTGGTGATGTGGTTGCAGAACAGCGAGAAGTTGTGCAGCCCCTCGCGCTCGGCCTGCTGCACCGTCAGCGCGGTGCTCGGCATGGTGGTCTCGAATCCGAGGGCGAAGAACACCACCTCGCGGTCGGGATGGCGCCGGGCCAGTTCCAGCGCGTCCAGCGGCGAATAGACCATGCGCACGTCGGCGCCGTCGGCCTTGGCCTGCAGCAGGCTCTTCTCCGACCCGGGCACGCGCATCGCATCGCCGAAGGTGGTGAAGATCACCTCGGGCCGCGCGGCAATGGCGATGCAGTCGTCCACCCGCCCCATCGGCAGCACGCACACCGGGCATCCGGGGCCGTGGACCATCTCGATGCGCTCGGGCAGCATCTGCTCGATGCCGTAGCGGAAGATGGTGTGGGTGTGCCCGCCGCAGAACTCCATGATCTGCAGCGGCCGGTCGCGTGCCGCGGGAATGCGTTCGAGCAGCGCCTCGATCTGCCGCACCAGCGCGCGGGCCTTGTCGGGATCGCGGAATTCGTCAACGTATTGCATGGCCGTTGTCCTTGGTGGCGCCCCGCCGGTCGGCCAGCAGGGTGTGGGTCAGGTCCCAGAGGATGTGGTAGAGCGACACGTGCACCTCCTGCACGCGATGGATCGAGTCGGTGTCGACCACCAGGCAGTGGTCGAGCAGTCCGCTGCGGCGCATCGCCCCGCCGTCGCCGCCGGCGAAGCCGATGGTGCGCAGCCCCAGTTCGCGCGCCTTGGCGAACGCGTGCATGAGGTTGTCGGAATTGCCGCTGGTGGAGAAGCCCACCAGACCGTCGCCGGCGCGGGCGTGCGCCTCGATCTGGCGGACGAACACGTGCCGCACGCCGACGTCGTTGCTCACGGCGGAGAACATGGCCATGTCCGTCACCAGGTTCATCGCCGGCAGCGCCGGGCGGCCCGCGGTGACCGGATGCTGGAATTCGACGCAGAAATGCGCGGCGTCGCAGCTCGAGCCGCCGTTGCCCATCGCGAACATCCGTCCGCCACCGGCGTAGACGTCGGCCAGCGTGCGGGCGCAGGCGACCACGTCCTCGGCGTGCTCGCGGTAGAAGCGTTCCTTCGCGGCCAGGCTGTCGGCGCTCTTGCGGCGCACCGATTCGAGCAGCGCGGCCTGCTCCTGCGCCGCGTCCTTCGGACGGCCGTGCAGGAAGGGATAGAGGCCTTCGAGGGGCGACGGGGCCGACATCTCAGGCTCCGGCGGTCCGGCGCATGGCGTCGACCTCGGCGTCCATCTCGCCCAGTTCGGCGAGCAGCTCCAGCGTCTTGCGCGCCTCGTCGGCGTCGATCCGGCTCATCGCGAAGCCGACGTGCACCAGCACCCAGTCGCCGACGCAGCCGGCGGCCGGATGGTCGGCGTCGACCACGCAGGCGATGTTGACCTGGCGCCGCACGCCCGAGATCTCGACGGTCGCCAGGCAGGCGCCGGCATCGACGATCTCGACGATGCGGCCGGGAATTCCGAGACACATGTCAGTTGCTCCGATCGGGTTGAAGGGCACGGGCGGCGGCGATCACCGCCTGCCCGAGGGCCAGGCCACCGTCGTTGGCCGGGACGCGGCGGTGCATCCACACCGGCAGGCCGATGTGGCGCAGGCGGTCGGCCAGCATCCGGCTGAACAGCGCGTTCTGGAACACGCCGCCCGACAGCGCGATCGCCGCGAACGGCGCGCTCCCGGCGACGCGGGCGATCGCCTCGGCCCAGGCGGCCGCCAGCCCGGCGAACACGCGGCGCGCCACGTCGGCGGGCGCCGTCCCGCGCTGCAGGTCGGCGAGCAGCGCCGGCCACAACGGCGCCGGGTCGACGCGCAGCAGCCCGTCGACCGGCGCCACGGCGAAGGGATAGGCGCCGTCGTCGCGGCCGGTCGCGGCCAGCGCTTCGA
>JAKAIB010000081.1 GCA_021814605.1 Pseudomonadota bacterium
CGCCTGGGCAAGCCGGAGGATCTGGACGCGCTGATCGTGCTGCTGGCCAGTGACCAGAGCGGCCTGGTCAACGGCGCGATCGTCAGCGCCGACGACGGCTTCGGCGCCTGACCGGAAGGCGACGGCCATGACGCTGCGCTTCGATATTCCGCAGGACAAGACGCTGGTTCACACCATGACGATCCCGATCCGCTGGGGCGACATGGACGCGCTCGGACACGTCAACAATACGCTGTATTTCCGCTTCATGGAAATCATCCGGCTCGATTGGCTGCGGCAACTCGATCCGACCGGCGGCGCTGCCGCCGGCTCGGGGCCGGTGATCGTCAACGCCTTCTGCAATTTTCATATCGAGCTGAATTTTCCCGGCGAGGTGCTGGCTCGGCTTTACACGGCCGGAGTGGGCCGCACCAGTTTCGACACCTACACCCTGCTGAGCCGGACCGACGATCCCGACACCGTCTATGCCAGCGGCGGTTCGCGGGTCGTCTGGGTCGATTACCGCCAGCGCAAGAGCGTGCCGCTTCCCGACGCGCTGCGCGAAATCGTGGCAGCGAATGCCGGACAGGCTGCCGCCTGAGCTGGCAGGATCAAGCGAAACGACGAACGACATGACCACTCCAATCTCCGCCGACCGGCCGCTCTGGGTGCCTTCCCCGCAGCGCGTCGCCAGTTCCCACGTCGAAGCATTCCGCAATTGGGTCAACGACCGCCACGGCCTCCAGTTGCGCGACTATCAGCAGCTGCTCGACTGGTCGGTCGCCGACCTGCCGGGGTTCTGGGATGCGGTCTGGGAAACCGCGGGCGTCGTGGCCGAGCACAAGGGCGAGCGGGTGCTGGTCGACGCCGACCGCATGCCGGGAGCACGTTTCTTCCCGGACGCCCGGCTGAACTTTGCGCAGAACCTGCTGCGGCGGTACGACGACGCGGTCGCGCTGCAGTTCTGGGGAGAGGACCGCGTCCGCCGCAGCATGACCTGGCAGGAACTGCATGCTGCGGTGTCGCAGCTGCAGCAGGCATTGCGCAGCTGGGGCGTGGCTCCTGGCGACCGCGTCGCCGCGTACATGCCGAACATGCCCGAGACGGTGGTCGCGATGCTCGCCGCAACCAGCATCGGCGCCACCTTCACCTCGGCATCGCCGGACTTCGGCGTGCAGGGCGTGGTCGATCGCTTCGGTCAGACGCGGCCGAAGGTGCTGATCGCCTGCGATGGCTACTTCTACAACGGCAAGTCGTTCGGTGTGGTCGACAAGCTGCGCGACATCGTTCCGCAGCTGCCCGGCCTGGAGAAGACGCTGGTGGTGCCGTACGTCGCCGCGGCGCAGGGCGAGACGCTCGATTTGTCGGCGTTGCCCGGCGCGCTCGCGTGGGACGCCGCGCTCGCGCAATTCCCGCCGAGCAAGGTTGAATTCGTCCCGCTGCCGTTCGACCATCCGGTCTACATTCTCTATTCGAGCGGCACCACCGGCGTACCCAAATGCATCGTGCATCGCGCCGGCGGCGTGCTGCTCAAGCATCTGGCCGAGTTGCGGCTGCAGGTCGACATCCATTCGGGCGATCGGGTGTTCTTCTTCACCACCTGCGGCTGGATGATGTGGAACTGGCTGATGTCGGCGCTGTCGCAGGGCGCCACCCTGTGCCTCTACGATGGCTCGCCCGGACTGCATGGCAATGCCATCCTGTTCGACTATGCCGACGCTGCCGGCTTCACCCATCTCGGCACCTCGGCCAAGTTCATCGAGACGCTCGGCAAATCGGGGCTCGATCCGAAATCCAGCCACCGGCTGGCCGACCTGCGTACCGTCATGTCGACCGGGTCGCCGCTCGCTCCCGAAGGCTTCGATTATGTCTACGAGCACGTCAAGGCCGATGTCTGCCTGAGTTCGATGTCGGGTGGGACCGACCTGGTCGCCTGCTTCACCGTGGGCGCGCCGACCCTGCCGGTGTGGCGTGGGGAGATCCAGGGCTGTGCGCTGGGCATGGCGGTGGTGGTTGCCGACGATGACGGCAAGCCGCTCCCGGACGGGCAGAAGGGCGAACTGGTCTGTGCCAAGCCGTTCCCGTCGATGCCATTGGGTTTCCTGGTCGACGGCAGCCTCGAGAAGGGCGAGCAGAAGTATCGCGACGCCTATTTCGCACGCTTCCCGAACGTCTGGTGGCACGGCGACTACATCGAGCGTACGGCGCACGGCGGCTACATCATCTACGGTCGATCCGATGCGACGCTCAATCCCGGGGGCGTGCGTATCGGCACGGCCGAGATCTACCGCCAGGTCGAGCGCGTCGACGGCGTGCTGGAATCGCTGGTCATCGGCCAGAACTGGCCCGTCGGCACCTATGGCGACGTCCGGGTGGTGCTGTTCGTGCGGCTGCGCGACGGCCTCTGCCTCGACGACGCGATGATCGACGAGATCCGCCGCCAGATTCGCGCCAACACCACGCCGCGGCATGTCCCCGCGCGCATCATCCAGGTCAGCGACATTCCGCGGACCAAGAGCAACAAGATCGTCGAGCTGGCGGTACGCAATCTGATCCACGGCGAACCGGTGCGCAACGTCTCGGCGCTGGCCAACCCCGAGGCGCTGGAGGAATACCGCCGGCTGCGGACCGAGCTCGAAAGCGACTGAGTGGGGGGCGGGTCAGCGTCGCCAGGTGCAGCTGCGGCTGATCCAGAGCTTGCGTAGCGGCGTCAGGCCGATGCGCTGATGCAGTACCGCGAATTCCTCGCGTTCGATCTCGGTCAGCAACGCCTGCGCCATCGCCCCTATCGCGAGCAGCGGCGCGGTCTGGGCGGTCGGGTACCGGGCGAGCGCGGCGCGCGCGGCGTCGAGCCGCGCCCGGGCAAGCCGGGCCTCATCGGCCAGCAGCGCCCGGATCGACGCGTCGACGGCGCGCCGATGCAGCGATGCCGCCGTGACGCCGTGGCGCCGCATGGCGTCGAGCGGCACGTAGATCCGGCCGCGGCCGATGTCCCGGCCGAGATTGCGGACGATCGCCACCTGTCGGAGACCGACGCCGAGATCCTGCGCCGCGTCGAGGGCAGCGGCGTCGCGCAGTCCGAGGAGCGCGGCCGACGCGCGCAGCGTCTGCCCGCAACTGCGTTCGCAGTAGTGCAGCAGTGCTGCGCGGTCAAGCCAGCGGTTCTGCGCCAGATCGATGCGCACGCTGTCCACGACGCCAGTCAGCGCGTCCGGCGCGGCGCCCGCCGCGGCAAGCCGCGGGCCCAGCGCGCGCAGGACCGGATGATCCGCCCGTGCCGTCCGTAGCGCGTCGACCTGGCCGGCCCACCACGACAGCTTGGCCTGCGCGACCTGCGGATCACCGACGGCGTCCGCAATGTCGCGGACCTGGACGTGGTATTCGATCAGCGCGGCGACGGACGCACGCACGTCGGGCGCGCAGCGTTGCAGCGCGTAATAGGAGGCGGAACCGGCCGGCGGCATGGGCACGGCGGGTGAAGAGACAGTATCGGGCATGGGATTGGGGCGCGACCTTTGCCCGGGCGCCGCGCATCGCCGGATAGAATAATCGATTGCTCCGAATTCACGGCATCCCTCCGGTCAGACGCGGCGCCGTGACCGAGAGCGAGCAGATTTCCCGCGAGGGTGGCGAAATTGGTAGACGCACCAGGTTTAGGTCCTGACGCCTTCACCGGCGTGGGGGTTCGAGTCCCCCCCTTCGCACCAACCGCCGCACCGATGGTTCGGTGGCGTTGACAACCTTGATTGAGTATCGGAATTCCATGACCGTCGAAACACTGGACAAATTGCAGCGGCGCGTGACCGTGTCGGTGCCGAAGGCCGAAGTGCAAAGCGAGATCAACTCGCGGCTCAAGAATCTCGGCCGCAGCCTGCGCCTGCCCGGCTTCCGCCCGGGCAAGGTGCCGATGTCGATCGTTACCCAGCGCTACGCGCCGTCGGTCGAGATGGAGGTGCTGCAGGACAAGATCGGCAACGCGTTCTATGAAGTGGCGAGCAGCGCCCGGCTGCGCGTCGCCGGGATGCCGCAGTTCACACCCAAGACGGATGGCGTCGGCGACGAGGTCATGGCGTTCGACGCGGTGTTCGAGGTCTATCCGGACGTGCAGATTCCCGATCTGTCGAGCCAGGCGATCGAACGCGTGACGGCGGCGGTGGATGATGCCGCGATTGACCGCACGGTCGAGGTGCTGCGCAAGCAGCGCGCGGTGTTCGTGCCGCGCGGCGAGGCGGGTCCGAAGGGTGAAACGTCCGACGGGCTCGATGTCCAGGACGGCGACCGGGTGACGGTCGACTTCGAGGGGCGGATCGACGGGACGGCGTTCGAGGGCGGCAAGGCGGAAGGGTTCACCTTCGTGCAGGGCGAAGGACGGATGCTGCCCGAGTTCGAGGCGGCGACCAAGGGATTGCAGCCCGGGCAGAGCAAGATCTTCGAACTTCATTTCCCTGACGATTACGCCGGCCGTGCTGTTGCCGGCAAGACAGCCCAGTTCACCCTCAAGGTGACCCAGGTCGAGTGGCCGCTGCTGCCGGCGATCGATGCTGATTTTGCCAAGGCGCTGGGCGTGGCCGATGGCGACGTGCAGCGCCTGCGCGACGACATCCGCAACAACCTGCAGCGTGAGGTGAAGTCGCGCCTGGCGCAGCGCAACAAGCTTGCCGTCATGGAATTGCTGCAGAAGGCGGTGCCGGTCGATCTGCCGGCTGCGCTGGTGGACGGCGAGGTCCAGGAACTCACCGCCCGGGCGCGCGCCGATCTGGCCGAGCGCGGGATGAAGGATGCCGACAAGGCACCGCTGCCGCCGGAACTGTTCCGGGAGCAGGCCGAGCGGCGCGTTCGCCTCGGCCTGATCGTGGCCGAACTGGTCAAGCAGCACGAACTGCAGCCCAAGCCGGAACAGATGCGCGCCTACGTCGAGGAGATGGCGGCGAGCTACGAGCAGCCCGAGGAGCTGGTGCGGTGGTACTACGCCGACCAGGAGCGTCTCAGCCAGGTCGAGGCGATCGTGACCGAGAACAACGTGACCGACTTCGTGTTCTCCCAGGCGCAGACGACCGACAAGACGCTGAGCTTCGACGAACTGATGCGGTCGGCCTGATTCCCGTCGGCCCTCGTTTCGCATCGTCCGGGAGCCGCCGCGGGCCTCTGCGCCTGCGGCGGCTCCGCTGCATTTGGCGCGGCGTTTTCGGCGTTGCGCAACGCCGGTGCGGAATTCGCCCGCGATTTTCTCCGTCCCGGCAGGGGCGTGCTAATCTGTATCCACCTTGACGTCGACCCTATTCATGAGTGCATCCGAATTTCTGAACCTGGGCCTGGTGCCCATGGTGATCGAGCAGAGCGGCCGTGGCGAACGGGCGTACGACATCTATTCGCGCCTGCTGCGTGAGCGCGTCGTGTTTCTCGTCGGGCCCGTCAACGACCAATCGGCCAACCTGGTCGTTGCGCAATTGCTGTTCCTCGAGTCCGAAAACCCGGACAAGGACATTTCGCTCTACATCAATTCGCCGGGCGGGTCGGTTTCGGCCGGGATGGCGATCTACGACACCATGCAGTTCATCAAGCCCGACGTATCGACGCTGTGCACCGGGATCGCGGCCAGCATGGGTGCCTTCCTGATGGCGGCAGGTGCGAAGGGCAAGCGCTATTCGCTGCCCAACTCGCGGATCATGATCCACCAGCCGCTGGGCGGTGCGCAGGGGCAGGCGTCGGACATCGAGATCCAGGCGCGGGAGATCCTCTATCTGCGCGAGCGGCTCAACGGCATTCTTGCCGAGCGCACCGGGCAACCGCTCGAAAAGATCGCCCAGGACACTGATCGCGACTTCTTCATGTCGGCCGATCAGGCGCGCGACTACGGTCTGATCGACGAAGTCATCGCCAAACGCACTTGATCCGCAGCGACCGGATATTCCGCCATGGCTGAAAAGAAATCGTCCTCCACCGAGAAGACCCTGTACTGTTCGTTCTGCGGCAAGAGCCAGCACGAGGTCAAGAAGCTGATCGCGGGACCGTCCGTGTTCATCTGCGACGAATGCATCGACCTGTGCAACGAGATCATTCGCGACGAACTGACGTCGACCGAGGCATCGGCCAAGCTGGCCAGCGCCGACCTGCCGACACCCGCGGAAATCAAGGCGATCCTCGACCAGTACGTGATCGGCCAGGAGAGCGCTAAGCGCATCCTGTCGGTCGCGGTCTACAACCACTATAAGCGGCTCAAGCACGTCGGCCAGACCAGCGAGATCGAGCTGGCGAAGAGCAACATCCTGCTTGTCGGGCCGACCGGTTCCGGCAAGACGCTGCTGGCGCAGACTCTTGCGCGGCTGCTCAATGTGCCGTTCGTGATCGCCGACGCCACCACGCTGACGGAAGCCGGCTACGTCGGCGAGGATGTCGAGAACATCATCCAGAAGCTGCTGCAGAACTGCAACTACGAGATCGACAAGGCGCAGCGCGGCATCGTCTACATCGACGAGATCGACAAGATCTCACGCAAGTCCGACAACCCGAGCATCACCCGCGACGTATCGGGCGAAGGTGTGCAGCAGGCGCTGCTCAAGCTGATCGAAGGCACGATGGCGTCGGTTCCGCCGCAGGGCGGCCGCAAGCATCCCAACCAGGATTTCATCCAGGTCGATACGACCAACATCCTGTTCATCTGTGGCGGCGCGTTCGACGGGCTCGAGAAGGTCATTCGGAATCGGTCGGAAAAGTCGGGAATCGGCTTTTCAGCGACGGTGAAGAGCAAGTCCGAACGCAGCCTCTCGGAGACATTCAACCAGGCCGAACCGGAGGATCTGATCAAGTTCGGTCTGATTCCCGAACTGGTCGGCCGTCTGCCGGTCGTCGCCACCCTCGAAGAACTCGACGAGGCGGCGCTGATCGAAATCCTGACGGTGCCGAAGAATTCGCTGGTCAAGCAGTACCAGAAGCTGTTCGAGATGGACCACGCCAAGCTCGAATTCCGGCCGGGCGCTCTGCAGGCCATCGCGCGCAAGGCGCTGGAGCGCAAGACCGGTGCGCGCGGGCTGCGATCCATTGTCGAGCATGCGCTGCTCGACGTGATGTTCGATCTGCCGAACACGCCGGGCGTGAGCAGCGTCGTGGTGGACGAGAACGTCATCGCCTCGGGCGGCAAACCCCTGCTGATCTACCAGGAATCGGCCAAGGCTTCGGGGACCTGACCGTTTGCGCGGATGCGGAGCCGGCCGACTTGCAAAATCGGCCGTGGGCCCTATCTGCTGACCATTCTTATTGCGGGGTACCACTATGACCGAACCATCCACCCAAGTCGTCGATCTCGGCGCATTGCCGCTGTTGCCGCTGCGCGACGTCGTGGTCTTTCCGCATATGGTGATCCCGCTGTTCGTCGGCCGGCCGAAGTCGATCAAGGCACTCGAATCGGCAATGGAGGCCGGCAAGCAGATCATGCTGGTCGCGCAGAAGGCGGCAGCCAAGGACGAGCCCAAGCCCGAGGATCTGTTCGAGGTCGGCTGTCTGTCCAGCATCCTGCAGATGCTCAAGCTCCCCGACGGCACGGTGAAGGTGCTGGTCGAGGGCGCGCAGCGCGCCAAGGCGCTCGACATCCGTGACAACGGCGAGTTCTTCGCCTGCGAGGCGGTGCCGATCGCGTCGAGTTCGGAAGCCAGTGCCGAGGCGGAGGCGATGCGGCGTGCCGTCGTTGCGCAGTTCGACCAGTACGTCAAGCTGAACAAGAAGATTCCGCCCGAGATCCTGACGTCGATTTCGGGAATCGACGATCCGGGCCGGCTTGCGGACACCATCGCAGCGCATCTGCCGCTCAAGCTCGAGCAGAAGCAGGCGGTGCTCGATCTCTACGACGTGCAGGCGCGGCTGGAAAACCTGCTCGAGCAGCTCGAACGCGAAGTCGGCATCCTCCAGGTGGAGAAGCGCATTCGCGGACGCGTGCGCCGGCAGATGGAAAAGAGCCAGCGTGAGTACTACCTGAACGAGCAGGTCAAGGCGATCCAGAAGGAACTCGGCGAAGGCGAAGAGGGCGCCGACATCGAGGAGATCGAGAAGAAGATCAAGGCCGCCCGCATGCCCAAGGAGGCCCGCAAGAAGGCTGAATCCGAGCTGAAAAAGCTCAAGCTGATGTCGCCGATGTCAGCCGAGGCCACGGTGGTGCGCAACTATCTCGACGTGCTGATCGGCCTGCCGTGGGCGAAGAAGACCAAGGTGCGACACGACCTGGCATTTGCCGAGAACGTGCTGGAAGAGGATCACTACGGCCTGGAGAAGGTCAAGGAGCGCATCCTCGAATACCTCGCGGTGCAGCAGCGCGTCGACAAGGTCAAGGCGCCCATCCTCTGCCTCGTCGGACCACCCGGGGTGGGCAAGACCTCGCTCGGTCAATCGATCGCCCGTGCAACCGGACGCAAGTTCGTGCGCATGGCGCTGGGCGGCGTACGCGACGAAGCGGAGATCCGCGGCCACCGGCGCACCTACATCGGTGCGATGCCCGGGAAGATCCTGCAGAGCCTGAACAAAGTCGCGGTGCGCAATCCGCTATTCCTGCTCGACGAGGTCGACAAGATCGGCATGGATTTCCGCGGCGATCCGTCGTCGGCCCTGCTGGAAGTACTCGACCCCGAGCAGAACCACACCTTCAGCGATCATTACGTCGAGGTCGACTTCGACCTGTCGGATGTGATGTTCGTCGCGACGTCGAATTCCCTCAACATTCCGCCGGCCCTGCTCGACCGGATGGAGGTGATCCGGCTTTCCGGCTACACCGAGGCGGAGAAGATCAACATCGCCCAGCGCTACCTGCTGCCCAAGCAGATGAAGAACAACGGCGTGAACGACGAGGAGCTCGACGTCACCGAGAGCGCGATTCGCGGGATCATTCGCTATTACACCCGCGAGGCGGGGGTGCGGTCGCTTGAGCGCGAGATTTCGCGCATCTGCCGCAAGGCGGTCAAGGGCCGGATGCTCAAGACGTACATCGACAAGGTCGTCGTGACCGAAGACAACCTGCATGATTTCCTCGGCGTGCGGCGTTACACCTTCGGCATGGCCGAGAAGGAAAACCAGATCGGCCAGGTCGTCGGTCTGGCCTGGACGGAAGTGGGCGGCGATCTGCTGACCATCGAGGCGACGGCCATGCCGGGCAAGGGCGCGATCATCCGTACCGGCTCGCTCGGCGACGTGATGAAGGAGTCGGTCGAGGCGGCGCGGACGGTCGTCCGGGTGCGCGCGCGGCGGCTGGGCATTAAGGACGAACTGTTCGAGAAACGCGACCTTCATATCCACGTTCCCGAAGGCGCCACGCCGAAGGATGGGCCGAGCGCCGGGATTGCGATGACCACGGCGATCGTGTCGGCGATGACCGGGATCCCGGTCCGCGCCGATGTGGCCATGACGGGCGAAATCACCCTGCGGGGCGAGGTGCTGGCGATCGGAGGATTGAAGGAAAAGCTGCTCGCGGCACATCGGGGCGGGATCAAGACCGTCCTGATTCCGGAAGAGAACGTCAAGGATCTGCAGGAGATTCCCGAGAATGCCAAGGCCAACCTGAACATCGTTCCGGTGAAGTGGATCGATCAGGTGCTCGATCTGGCGCTGGAGCGCGTCCCCGAGCCGCTGGTCGACGAGCCCCCGAAGCCGGTTGACGTTTCCGTTGCGCCGACGGAGGCGCCGGCGGTCGAAACCACTCGGCATTGAGTCGGGCGGCGGCGGTTGCCGCTGCCCGATGTGGCGATGGCATCGAATGGCTATTGCCAAAACCAAAATCTTCTGTATAGAATTGCATTCTTTGCTTTTGGGGGTATAGCTCAGCTGGGAGAGCGCTTGCATGGCATGCAAGAGGTCAGCGGTTCGATCCCGCTTACCTCCACCAGACAAATCAAAGAAGGATTAGTCCCCTTCGTCTAGAGGCCTAGGACACCGCCCTTTCACGGCGATAACAGGGGTTCGAATCCCCTAGGGGACGCCAGAATGATTTCCCGGCTTGGCCGGGGAGCCACTACGGAGTGGTAGTTCAGTTGGTTAGAATACCGGCCTGTCACGCCGGGGGTCGCGGGTTCGAGTCCCGTCCACTCCGCCAGGAATTTGCGTCAACGAGCAGTTCGAAAGCCCCGCCGCCGAGCGGGGCTTTCGCTTATTTCGGCCGCGCTGAACGGGCCGGACGGGCTGCCCGAAACTGACAGGGAATCGATCAATGTCGACTGCGCCGCTGGCTGACGAAATCAAGCGAAGACGGACTTTCGCAATCATTTCCCACCCCGATGCCGGCAAGACCACGCTGACTGAAAAGCTGTTGCTGTTTTCCGGCGCGATCCAGATTGCCGGATCGGTGAAGGCCCGCAAGGCGAGCCGACACGCGACGTCCGACTGGATGGAGATCGAGAAGCAGCGGGGCATCTCGGTAGCGTCGTCGGTGATGCAGATGGAATGGCGCGACTGTGTGATCAATCTGCTCGATACGCCAGGACACCAGGACTTCTCGGAAGACACCTACCGCGTGCTGACGGCGGTCGATGCGGCGTTGATGGTGATCGACGCCGCCAACGGCGTGGAGGAGCAGACCCTGCGACTGCTCGAAGTCTGCCGTGCGCGCAACACGCCCATCCTCACCTTCGTCAATAAGATGGATCGTGAGGTCCGGCAGCCGCTCGACCTGATGGACGAGATCGAGCGCCACCTCGGCATGGCCGCGGTGCCGTTCACTTGGCCAGTGGGCATGGGGCGAGAATTCCACGGCGTCTACGACTTGCGCGCCGACCGCATGCGGGTGTTTCGCCCAGGGGAGGAGCGCGTCGGCGATGACGAAGAATTGCTTGCCGGACTCGACAACCCCGAATCGATCCGCCGCTTCGGGCATGCCTACGAACAGGCGCAGGGCGAGATCGGGCTGCTGCGCGACGCTGCACCCGGCTTCGAGCCTGCCGAATTCCTCGCTGGACGGCAATCGCCGCTGTTTTTCGGTTCGGCGATCAACAACTTTGGCGTGCGTGAGGTCCTCGACGCGCTGGTCGATCTGGCTCCTGCGCCGCTTCCGCGAACTGCAACCACGCGGGTGGTTGATCCCTGCGAGCCCGCTTTCACCGGCGTGGTCTTCAAGATCCAGGCCAACATGGATCCGGCGCATCGCGACCGAATCGCCTTCGTCCGGGTCTGCTCCGGGCGCTTCGAGCGCGGCATGAAAATTCGCGTCGTGCGGACGGGAAAGGACATCCGGCCGGGAAGTGTCGTCACCTTCATGTCGCAGCGACGGGAACTCCTCGACGAGGCGTTTGCCGGCGACATCGTCGGCATTCCGAACCACGGCACGCTGCATCTGGGCGACAGTCTGAGCGAGGGCGAGGAGCTGCAGTTCACGGGATTGCCGTTCTTCGCGCCGGAGATGTTTCGTGCGGTGGAAATCGCTGACCCGATGCGCAGCAAGCAACTGCGCACCGGACTGCAGCAGCTCGGGGAAGAGGGCGCGATCCAGGTGTTCCGGCCGCTGACGGGCGGCAGCCTGCTGCTCGGCGCGGTCGGCACGCTGCAGTTCGACGTGGTTCAGCATCGCCTGAAATCGGAATACGGCGTCGATGCGCGGATGGAGAGCTGCAAGTACCGGATGGCGCGCTGGTTCACCTGCGATGATCCGCAGGCGCTGAAGCGATTCATCGACGCCAATGCCCATCGCATCGCGCACGATGTGGTCGACGCGCCCGCGGTACTGCTGACGCACGCCAGCGAACTGCGGGTGATGTCGGAACTTGCGCCGAAAATCCGCTTCCACACCTTGCGCGAGCATGCCGGGCAGGTGTTTGCGCAGTCGACGCCGGCCTGAAGCGCGGTTGCAGCGTCAGGTCTGCGGCACGTCCGGTGGTTGCTGCAGGCTCGGGCAGACCACGCCCCGATAGGCGTGCCAGCTGGCGTGGCCGATGATCGGTAGGACCACGATCCAGCCCAGGCCGAGCGGCAACATGGCCAACAGGCTGGCGACGACGATCAGACCGGCCCACAG
>JAKAIB010000082.1 GCA_021814605.1 Pseudomonadota bacterium
GCTGCACGATTCGACGCGGCGCAATAGGCTTTGCCCCGGGCAACCGTTCACGAACAGACCAGGAGTTCCTTCGATGCAACCTCCGATGATCTACCGCCGGCTTGGCCGCAGCGGGCTGCAGGTCAGCCTGCTGTCGCTCGGCTCCTGGGTGACCTTCCACAATCAGGTGGACGCCTCCGGCGTGCGCGAGATGATGGCCGCGGCGCGCGATGCCGGGGTCAATTTCTTCGACAACGCCGAGGTCTACGCCAATGGCCAGAGCGAGGCGTTGATGGGCGAGGCGCTGGCGCAGCTGAAATGGGACCGCCTCGACTACGTGGTGTCGAGCAAGTTCTTCTGGGGGCTCGATCGCGGCGCCGCCGATGCGCCGCGCATCAACGGCCGTGACACCCTCAATCGCAAGTACCTGCTGCACGCGGTCGACGGCAGCCTCCGGCGGCTCAAGCTCGACTTCATCGACCTGGTGTTCTGCCACCGCGCCGACCCGCAAACGCCGATCGAGGAAACGGTCTGGGCGATGCACGATCTGATCGAGCGCGGCAAGGCGCTGTACTGGGGCACGAGCGAATGGAGCGCCGACGAGATCCGTGCAGCGTGGGAGATCGCGGAGCGCCACCACCTGCACAAACCGGTGATGGAGCAGCCGCAGTACCACCTGTTCCACCGCAGCCGGGTCGAGCGCGAATACGCCCGGCTGTACGACGACATCGGACTCGGGCTGACCACCTGGAGCCCGCTGGCGTCGGGGCTGCTCACCGGCAAGTACCGCAACGGCGTGCCGCCGGGAAGCCGCGGCGCGATGGAAAGCGTGGGCTTCCTGCGCGAGGGACTGCTCGATGCGCGGCGCAACGCCGCGGTGGGTGAACTCGAAACCGTCGCCCGCGATCTCGGCTGCAGCGTCGCGCAGCTCGCGCTCGCCTGGGTGGCGCACCAGCCCAGGGTGAGCACGGTCATCCTGGGCGCGTCGAAGCTGGCGCAGCTCCAGGAGAACCTGGGGGCGCTCGCGGTGCTGCCGCGGCTCACCCCGGACGTGCTCGCCCGCATCGACGCGATCAGCGCGCCGCTGGCGGACTGAATCCGCCAGCGGGTGTCAGCGCGATGCCGGCGCGGTGTCGCGCTCGAGCTGGCCGAGCCAGCGCAGCGCGTGCTCCCGGTCGGTGCCGCACATCTCCGGCCCGGGCTGGAGCCCGGCGCAGCAGTCCGGACGCTCGGGGCGGCCGAACAGCCGGCAGCGCAGGTCTGCATCGAGCTGCACGCAAGGCACCCCGGCGGGCTTGCCACGCGGCATGCCCGGGATCGGCGAACTGATCGACGGCGCGATGCAGCAGGCGCCGCAGCCGGGGCGGCAGGCCGGCGCGGCCGCGGCCCGATCCGCTGCGACAGTCGGCAAGAGGATCAGCCGAACAGCCGCTTGGCGATGTCGGCGACGTGCCGGCCCTGGTAGCGGGCGATGTCGAGCTCGTTGGCGCTGGGCTTGCGGCTGCCGTCGGCCCGGCTCATCGTGGTCGCGCCATAGGGTGTGCCGCCGGTGATCTCGTCCATGTTGGTCAATCCGGCGCAGGCGTACGGCACGCCGACGATGACCATGCCGTGGTGCAGCAGGGTGGTGTGGAACGAGGTGATGGTGGTCTCCTGGCCGCCGTGCTGCGTGCCGGTGCTGGCGAACACGCTGCCGATCTTGCCGACCAGCTTGCCCTGCTGCCACAGCGCGCCGGTCTGGTCGAGGAAGGTGCGCATCTGCCCGCACATGTTGCCGAAGCGGGTCGGGGTGCCGAAGATGACCGCGTCGTAGTCGCCGAGGTCGGCCGGCTGGGCGACCGGGGCCGCCTGGTCGGTCTTGGCGTGGATCGCGGCCAGCGTTTCAGCCGGCATGGTCTCGGGCACCCGCTTCACGTCGACGCTGCAGCCGGCGACGCCGCGGGCGCCGTCGGCGACCGCCTGCGCCATGGTCTCGACGTGTCCCCAGGTGCTGTAATACAAAACCAGAATCTTGGCCATGCTCGGTCTCCGTTCGATGGGTTGTGTTCAGGGAGTCGGTTGCGGCGGACGCGAAGCGCCGCGCCGCCCCATTTGACTCACCAGCCCAATCCCGACATGCCGGGTCGGACATCGGCGGCTGCGGGCGGCGCATCCGCCGTCGGCGGCGGAATGACGATCAGCCGGTCGGCGGCACGTTCGACCGGAGTGCCGAATTCGGCGCAGCGCGACTGCGTCCACCCCGCGATGGCGTCGAATTCGGCGCCGCGCGCCAGCCTGACACGGGCGCATCGCAGTTGCACCGGAAAGAGCTCGATGCGCTCCAGCCGCTGCCGCTCGAACAGCAGCACGTACAGGCACGACCGGTCGTTGCGCAGCACCGGGTCGACCGCGTAGTCGTCGACGAAGTCGCCGGTGTCGTAGAGGATGGGCCTGCCCTGATGGATCTCGATGCCCTGGCCGATGTGCGCGCCATGGCCGTGGACCACGTCCGCGCCGAGTTCGATCACGCGCCGTGCGAATTGGCGGAACAGCGCGGAGGGACGCTCGACGAAGTTCCCGCCCCAGTGAATCGAGAACACCACGCAGCCCGCTCCGGCCTCGCGCGCCTGGCGGATCGCCGTCTCGACGCGGTCGAGCGTCGCCGCGTCGAGACGGACCACGAGGTAATTGGTGCCCGGACTGCCCGCGCCGGCAGCGAAGTCGGGCTGGTTGTCGGTGAATGCAACTACCGCCACGCGGCGCGGCACGACGCCGGGCAGGTCGATGATCGCGGGCACGCTGGCCTGCACCGCGTCCTCGCCAGCGCCGGCGTGCGCGATGCCGGCCGCGTCGAGGGTGCGCAGGGTGTCGCGCAGTCCGCGGACCTCGAAGTCGAGCACGTGGTTGTTGGCCAGCGCGCAGACGTCGAACCGCGCCGCCTGCAGGAAGCGCGCGGCCTCGGGGCGGGCGCGGAAATGGAACACCTTCGCACTGCGCGCCCAGGGCCGGCGGTGGCGGGTGAGCGCACATTCGAGGTTGGCGAT
Organism: Pseudomonadota bacterium; assembly: GCA_021814605.1. Classification (GTDB taxonomy): domain Bacteria; phylum Pseudomonadota; class Gammaproteobacteria; order Burkholderiales; family Burkholderiaceae_C; genus Thiomonas. The sequence continues at coordinate 3,003 of JAKAIB010000082.1, forward strand.
CCGCGCGTCGGCCGCGAGCAGTCGCGGCAAGACGTCGCCCCACATGTCGGCGGGCGCCATGTCGGCGCCGGCGGCGTCGACGCCGCGGCCGAGCATCACGTCGCCGACCAGGGCCAGGGTGATCGGCCGCGCGCTTCCTGCAGGCAGTGCGGCGCGCTGCGGCCGTGGCAGGTCGGGGGGGATCACAGGGTTCCCTGGAGCAGCGGTCGCAGTGCCGCGAGCGGACGGGTGTTCAGCACGTCGTTCTTTTCCAGCCAGCCGCGCCGCGCCTGGCCGACGCCGAACCGGAGGTTGGCCAGTTCCGCTGCGGCGTGCGCGTCCGAGTCGATGCTCACCAGCACGCCGGCCTCCCGGGCCATCCGGCAATGGATGTCGAGCAGATCCAGTCGATCCGGGTGCGCGCTGATCTCGACGAAGCAGCCGCGCTCCCGGGCGTGACCGATGATGCGCGGCATGTCGACGTCGTATGGCTCGCGCGGCTCGATCAGCCGCCCGGTCGGCGGCGCCAGCAGCGTGAAATGGGGACGGTCCATCGCACGCAGGATGCGCTCGGTCTGGCGCCCCCGCGACAGATGGAACCCGTCGTGCACCGCGCCGACGACGAGGTCGAGCCGGCCGAGCACCGCGTCGGGCAGATCCAGGCGGCCGTCCGCGAGGATGCCGGCCTCGACGCCCTTCAGGAGGGTGATGCCGTCGAGTTCGGCGTTCAGGGCGTCGATCGCTTCCCCCTGCCGCGCCAACCCGGCGGCGTCGAGCCCGCCGGCGAGTCCGGGGCGGCGCGCCTGCCCGGTGATCGCCAGATACTCGAAGCCCATCGCGCGCGCCGCGAGCGCCATGTCGCGCAGGCCGTGGCGCGCGTCGCCCGCCCCGGCGTGGGTGTGCAGGTCGCCGCGCAGGTCGGCCAGTTCGACCAGTTGCGGCAGCGCGCCCGCGCGGGCCGCGTCGATTTCGCCGCGATCCTCGCGCAGCTCGGGCGGTATCCACGGCAGGCCGAGGCTGCGGTAGACCGAGTCCTCGTCGTCGCCGGCGACGCGCTCGCCGCCGTGGAACACGCCGTATTCGTTGATCTTGAGTCCGCGCGCCTGGGCGATGCGCCGGATGGCGATGTTGTGCGCCTTCGCCCCGGTGAAGTAGACCAGCGCAGCGCCGTACTGGGCGGGCGCGACGACCCGCAGGTCGACTTGCAGCCCGCTGCCGAGCACGATGCTGGCGCGGGTGCGGCCGGCCGACAGCACCTCGGCGACTTCGCCGTCGGTGGTGAAGCGCCGCATCACGGCATCCGGCGCGTCGGCGGTTGCCACGATATCGAGGTCGCCGACGGTTTCGCGCATGCGACGGAAGCTGCCGGCGACGGTGACCTGCGCGACGCCCGGAACCCGGCGGAGTTCGGCGGCGATCCGTTCGGCGGGCCGTGCCGCGATTGCGAGCTGGACGCGGTGTGGCTGCGAAACGTGCGCCCGCACGGCATCGAGGATGTGGCGTTCGGTCGTCTCGCCAAAGCCGTGCAGCGCGCGGATGCGGCGGTCGCGCGCTGCACGATAGAGTTGCTCGACGGTCTGGACCTCGAGGTCGCGGTACAGGGCGCTGACCCGCTTCGGGCCGAGACCGGGGATCCGCAGCAACTCGCTCACGGCGGGCGGCAGTTCGCTGCGCAGACGGTCGAGCAGTCCGCAGTGCCCGGTGGCGACGATTTCCCGGATCTTGCCGGCAAGGTCGTCACCGATCCCGGGCAGCCGGGTCAGGTCGTCGCCGCGCTCGAGCAGCGCGCGCGCCTCCTGGGGCAGTTCGGCAAGGGTGCGCGCAGCGTTGCGATAGGCACGGATGCGAAACGGATTGGCGCCTTCCACTTCCAGCCGGTCGGCGATTTCCTCGAAGGCGGCGGCAAGGTCGGCGTTGTGGACGGGCATGGCGCGGATCCTGGTGGCACCGCCATGAGCGGTCGGGCCTGCAGCTCGACGGCAGGGAGCAGTCGACCTACTTTAGACGCTGCCGGCCGTTGGCGGCGGCCGAGCTGCCTGCGCTGGCAACGCGCACGGCACCGGGATGCATTGCGTGATGTCATCGCGGCGTCATCGGGGATCGGTAAAAAGCGGTGACCGTCCCTCCCGCTGCGTCGATGGTTTCGCTGCTCAACACCCCGCCGGGATTCAACACCGTCCATCTGGATCGCATCCTGCGCGAGGAGGCGCTGCGGGTGGAGTTCCAGCCGGTCGTCGACCTGCGCGGCCGGTCGATCCACGCCTACGAGGCGCTGATCCGCGGGCCGCAGGGATCGGCGCTGGAGCGTCCCGACGCGCTGTTCGCCACCGCGCGCGAAGCGGGACGCACGCAGGAGCTCGACCGGCTGTGCGTGCGCGCCAGCCTGGCCGAATTCGCCCGCCAGAAGCTTCCCGGACTGCTGTTCCTCAACATCACCCAGTCTCTTTTCGATTGCGGCTGGCTGTCGCGTCCCGGGACGCTCGACCAGTTGCAGAAGCTCGGGCTGGAGCCGTCACGGCTGGTGCTGGAACTGCTCGAAAGCGACGAACTGCTGGTCGACACCCACGGATTCGAGGAGGCGCAGAGTCTGAACCGCCTCGGCTACGGTCTGGCGCTCGACGACCTGGGGCAGGGGTTCGGCCGCTTCAACCTGTGGCAGCGGCTGCACCCGCGCTATCTCAAGATCGATCGTGCCTTCTGCAACGATCTGTCAAGTGATCCGCTCAAGGTGGCGTTCATCCGCTCGATGCTGCTGATGGCCGAGGCCAGCCAGTCCTGGGTCATCGCCGAAGGCGTGGAGTCGGAGCGCGACCTGCTGACGCTGCGCGACATCGGCGTGCAGATGGCGCAGGGCTATTTCCTCGAGCGGCCGTCGACGACGCCGTCGCGCGAGCTGGCGCCCGAGTTGCGCCGCAGCATCGATGCCGTCCACATGGAGCAATACGCGCTCGCCAGCCGCGGCAGCATCGAACAGTCGGTGCTCGGGCTGGCGCGCCCGATCGCGGCGGTGGCACCGGCGGCCCGCCTCGAGGAAGTGCTGCGGCGCTTCGACCTGCAACCCGACCTGATGTCCATCCCGGTGGTCGACGCCGCCGGACGCGCCCTGGGCATCCTGAACCGCTACGTGCTCGCCGACCGGCTCTGGCGGCCGCACGTGCGCGACCTGTTCGGCAACAAGCCGTGCTCGCAGGTGATGAGCTCGGACGTGCTGCGGCTCGACGTCAAGAGCAGCCTGCACCAGGCCAGCAACCTCATCGCCGACGCCAGCTTCCGCCACGCCACCGAGGGCGTGCTGATCACCGAGCAGGGCCAGTTCCGCGGCCTGCTGCTGGTCGGCGACCTGCTGCGGCTGGTGAGCGAATTCCAGATGCAGGCGGCACGCTACGCCAACCCGCTGACCCTGCTGCCGGGCAACGTGCCGATCAACGACCACATCGACCGGCTGCTGGCGGGCGATGCGCGGTTCACCGCGGCGTACTGCGACATCGACCACTTCAAGCCGTTCAACGACGTCTACGGCTACCGCATGGGCGACGAGGTGATCCAGCTCGTCGCCGACCTCATCAAGGCGGCATTCTCCGCGTTGGAGGACTTCGTCGGCCACATCGGCGGCGACGATTTCATCGTGCTCAGCACCCGCGAAGCCGCGCTCGACGGCCTGCAGCAGGTGCTCGACCGCTTCGGCACCGAAGTACGGCGCTTCTTCGATGCGGCGACCATCGACGCCGGCGGTTACTTCGGCGAGAGCCGACGCGGCGAGAGCCAGTTCTTCGCGCTGCCGAGCCTGTCGATCGGCGTGCTGCCGGTGCAGCCGCGCTGCTTCGACTCGCACCGCGAGGTGTCGTCGGTTCTGGTCGACCTGAAGAAGGCGGCGAAGCGGCTGCCGGGCAACCGGATGTTCGTCGACCGGCGCAGCCATGATCCGGCCACGCGTTCGGCGCTCGGTGGGCTGGAGGGCGCATGGCCCTGATGCCGGAGGCATCTCGGGCGTCGGCGATTCCGGCCGCGCGCAATCTAGTGCTGGCAGCGCTGTTCCTCGCCATCGACGCCTGGCTGTGGCTGGTTCTGCCGGCGCTGCTCGGGCGGTCGGCCTGGCTCGGCTGGACGCTGGTGCCCGCGGTGCTGGCGACGACCAGCTACTGGGCGCTGCTGCACGAAGGCATCCATGCGCTGCTGCATCCGGACCGGCGGGTCAACGACGGCGTATCGCGGCTGCTCGCGATCGGCTTTCCGGCGCCGTTCGCGGTGCTGCGATTCGGCCACCTCAAGCACCACCGGTTCAACCGTACCGCGATCGACCGCAGCGAGGTCTACGACCCCGAGCGCTGCAGCCGGCTGCGCGCCGGCCTGCACTACTACCCGCAGTTGCTCATCGGCCTGTATCTGCAGGAGGTGATGGCGCTGCTGCTGGTCTGGCTGCCGCGCGGTGCGATCCTCGCCCTGGCGGGGCGGATCCGGTCTGCGCCCGGGCTGCCGCCGCTGGCGCCGAGCGTGGAGCGCCAATTGCTCGGTCGGGAGACGCTGCGCGGCATGCGGCGCGACAGCGCGATGGCACTGGCGTTGATCGCGACGAGCGCGTGGCTGTACGGTCCGCGGATCTGGATGCTGGTGCTGGCGCTGGGCGGTCGCGGCCTGCTGATCTCGCTGGCCGACAATGCCTACCACTACGGCACGCCGCTGCACCGACCCGCTGCCGATGTGCGCAACGCCCGCGACCTGGCGCTGCCGGGATGGGCTTCGACGCTGATCCTGCACTTCAATCTCCATGCGGTGCACCATCGCCATCCGGCGCTGCCCTGGTCGCGGCTGCCGGCGGCCGCGACGCCCGATGCGCTGCGAGCGGCGCCGCCTTACCTCGCCGCCATGCTGGCGCAGCTGCGCGGCCCGATCGCCCGGACCCGGCTGGCGGAGCTCGAAGACGGCGGCCACTGAAAAGGCCTTTGTCGCGACATTGCCGCCCGGTTGCGTGGACCGACGCAGCGCCTATACTGCCCGCCGAGCTTGTCGGAGCGCCGGGTGCAACTCCCGGCTGAGACTGCAGATCGCAGGATCCGCTGAACCTGATCGGGCGAAGGTGCACGCACCTTGCTACCCGCGGAGGGAACCAGGCGCTGGCGCTGTGGCAGGCATCGTCCATCTCCGGAGGCCCCATGTCCGCACAGCCCGATTCCCGCTATCAGGTCGACGCGCCCGAACTCGCCGAGCGCATCACCCGCACGCCGTTCGCCGCGTCGCAGAAGATCCACGTCCCGGGCAGCCGCCCGGACATCCGCGTGCCGATGCGCGAAGTCCGGCTGTCGGACACGCCGGCGATGTTCGGCGTCGAGAAGAACGCGCCGATGGCGCTGTACGACACATCCGGGCCGTACACCGATCCCGACTACCGCGTCGACCTCGCCGCCGGGCTGCCGGCGCTGCGCGCTGCGTGGATCGACGAGCGCGGCGACACCGAGCGCCTGGCCGAGTTCACCTCGGACACGACGCGCCGGCACAATGCCGCCGCCGAACTGGCGCCGGTGCGCTTTCCGCAGCTGCCGCTGCCGCGCCGCGCCAGGGCGGGCGCCAACGTCACGCAGATGCACTATGCCCGCCGCGGCATCGTCACCCCGGAGATGGAGTACATCGCCATCCGCGAGAACCAGCGCCTCGACGCGGTGCGCGATTCCGGGCTGCTGAAGCAGCACCCCGGACAGAGTTTCGGCGCCAGCATCCCGGCGCGCATCACCCCGGAGTTCGTGCGCGACGAGGTGGCGCGAGGCCGCGCCATCATCCCGAGCAACATCAACCATCCGGAAAGCGAGCCGATGATCATCGGCCGCAACTTCCTGGTCAAGGTCAACGCCAATATCGGCAACTCGGCGGTCACGTCGTCGATCGCCGAAGAGGTGGAGAAGATGGTCTGGGCGATCCGCTGGGGCGCCGACACGGTGATGGACCTGTCGACCGGCAAGCACATCCACGAGACGCGCGAGTGGATCCTGCGCAACTCGCCGGTGCCGATCGGCACCGTGCCGATCTACCAGGCGCTGGAGAAGGTCGGCGGCGTCGCCGAGGACCTGACCTGGGCGCTGTTCCGCGACACGCTGATCGAGCAGGCCGAGCAGGGCGTGGACTACTTCACCATCCATGCGGGGGTGCGGCTGCCGTTCATTCCGCTCTCGGCCAAGCGGGTGACCGGCATCGTCTCGCGCGGCGGCTCGATCATGGCCAAGTGGTGCCTGGCGCATCACCGCGAGAGCTTCCTCTACGAGCATTTCGAGGACATCTGCGACATCATGAAGGCCTATGACGTGGCTTTCAGCCTGGGCGATGGACTGCGTCCGGGCAGCATTGCCGACGCCAACGACGAGGCCCAGTTCGCCGAGCTCGACACCCTGGGCGAACTCACCCAGGTCGCCTGGAAGCACGACGTGCAGGTGATGATCGAAGGTCCCGGCCACGTGCCGATGCAGCTGATCAAGGAGAACATGGACCGGCAGCTCGAGAAGTGCGGCGAGGCGCCGTTCTACACCCTCGGGCCGCTGACCACCGACATCGCCCCCGGCTACGACCACATCACCAGTGCCATCGGCGCCGCGATGATCGGCTGGTTCGGCACCGCCATGCTGTGCTACGTCACGCCCAAGGAGCACCTCGGCCTGCCCGACAAGCAGGACGTGCGCGACGGCATCGTCACCTACAAGATCGCCGCGCATGCGGCCGACCTGGCCAAGGGCCACCCCGGCGCGCAGACGCGTGACAACGCCCTCTCCAAGGCCCGGTTCGAGTTCCGCTGGGACGACCAGTTCAACCTCGGCCTCGACCCGGAGAAGGCCAAGGAATTCCACGACGAGACGCTGCCCAAGGACGCGCACAAGACCGCGCACTTCTGTTCGATGTGCGGTCCGAAGTTCTGCTCGATGAAGATCACCCAGGAGGTGCGCGACTACGCATCGACCCACGGCGTCGACGCGGAGCAGGCGGCCGAGGTGGGCATGGCGGAAATGTCGGCGCAGTTCCGCGCGGGTGGCGGCGAGGTCTATGTTCCGGTCCCGGCGCCGGGCCGCCCCAAGCCGGGGCAGGCCTCCTCGGGGGGCAGCGCAGGCGACGCCGGAGCGTGGGGGCCGACCGCCCCGGCGCCGGGGTCGCCTGCGTCCGCTCCGGCGAAGGAGGCGTGAATCGTGGCTCGCGGATCCGTGGCGATCGCCGGGGCCGGGCTGACCGGGCGGTTGCTCGCCTGGCGGCTGCTGCGCGCCGGCGTTCCGGTGCACTTGTTCGATGCGCGTGCTCGCAGTGATCGCGATCATGCCGCGGGAGTCGCCGCAGCGATGCTCGCGCCATACGCCGAGCTGGTGGTCGGCGATGCGGCGCTGTTCGCGCTGGGGGAGGAGTCGCTGGCCACCTGGCCGCGGTGGCTTGACGAATTGCGGACGCAGACCGGACGCTCGGTGGACTTCCGGCACGAAGGCTCGCTGGTCGTCGCCCATGCGCCGGACTACCCCGGCCTCGACCACTACGCCGATCTGATCCGCTACCGGCTGCCGCCGGACAAGCGCGGCGAGGTCCGCAGCCTGGATGCGCAAGGCGTCGCGGCGCTCGAACCCGAGTTCGCCGGCCGCTTCGCCCGCGGGCTCTGGCTGCCGCAGGAGGGGCAGCTCGACAACGACGAACTGCTCGGCGCGCTCGAGGCGGCGATCGTGCCGGACATGGCGCGGGTGGGCGGGGAGTGGCATGAGCGCTGCACCGTCGCTGCGGTCGACGCGCACACCGTCCGGACCGCGGATGGCGCGGTGTTCGAGGCGGATCGCGTGATCGACTGCCGCGGCGTCGGTGCCGGCTGGCCGGGCGTGCGCGGCGTCCGCGGCGAGGTGCTCACCGTATCGTGCCCGGCGGTTGCGCTGCGCCGACCGGTGCGGCTGATCCATCCGCGCTACATGCTCTACATCGTGCCGCGCAGCGGCGGCCGCTACATCATCGGGGCGACCGAACTGGAGTCCGCGGACACCGGGCCGGCGACGGTGCGGTCGCTGCTGGAACTCGCCAGCGCGCTCTACAGCGTGCATCCGGCATTCGGCGAGGCGCACGTCACCCGCATCGCCACCAGCCTGCGCCCCGCGACCGACGACCACCAGCCGGTCTGGGCTCAGCGCGACGGCGTCTGGCATCTCAATGGTCTGTACCGCCACGGCTTCCTGGTGGCGCCGGCGATGGTGGCGCGGGCCGAAACCGCGCTGGGCGCGGCGGAGGTGTCGCCGTGAATGCCCGCGCGCAGGCCGGGCCGAAAACCCTGACGCTGAACGGCAGCGCCGTGCGCACGCCGGCGGCGACTCTGGCCGATCTGCTGGCCGAGCAGGGCTACGACACCGCGCGGGCGATGGCCTGCGCGGTCAACGGGCATTTCGTCGCCCGCGACGTCTGGCCGCGACAGGTGCTCCACCAGGGCGACGCGGTCGAGGTGGTCAGCCCGGTGGTGGGAGGATGAACATGGAAACGATTGCAGCGCCGGCGGCTCCAGAGCTTGCCACGCCGCGTCCGGCGGCGCACCCCGATCCGCTGCGGGTGGCGGGCGCCGAGATCGGCAGCCGGCTGTTCCTCGGCACGGCGCGCTACCCCGCGCCCAGCGTCCTGGCCGATGCCGTGCAGGCGGCAGATGTCGAGGTGCTGACGGTGTCGCTGCGCCGCCTCGCGCCCGAATCGCAGGCCGGCCAGGCCTGGTGGCAGCGCATCCGTGCCCTGGGCCGGCATCTCCTGCCCAACACCGCCGGCTGCCACGCCGCCGACCAGGCGATCACGCTGGCACAGATGGCGCGCGAGATCTTCGGGACGCGCTGGATCAAGCTCGAAGTCATCGGCGACGATTACACCCTGCAGCCCGATCCCTGGGCCACGGTCGAGGCGGCGAACGTTCTGGTGCGCGAAGGCTTCGACGTGTTCGCCTACACCACCGACGACCTCGTCACCGCGCTGCGGCTGCGCGATGCCGGCGTCGCAGCGAT
>JAKAIB010000083.1 GCA_021814605.1 Pseudomonadota bacterium
GACTGTCCCGACACCTGCGCCATGCTGGTGACGGTGCGCGACGGCGGCGCCGTCGACGTCCGCGGCGACCCCGATCATCCGACCACGCATGGCGCGCTGTGCACCAAGGTATCGCGCTATCTCGAACGCACCTACCACCCCGACCGGCTGCTGCACCCGCTGCGCCGCGTCGGCCCGAAAGGCAGCGGGCAATTCGAGCGGGTGAGCTGGGACACGGCGCTGACGGACATCGCCGCGCGCCTGGGCGCCATCGCCGCGGACGATCCGCAGGCCATCGTGCCGTACAGCTATGCCGGGACGATGGGCTGCGTCCAGGGCGAGTCGATGGCGGCGCGGCTGTTCCACAAGCTCGGCGCGAGCCGGCTCGATCGCACCATCTGCTCGGCTGCCGGCGAAGCCGGGCTGCAGCTGGTCATCGGCGCCCGGCTCGGCATGGACGTCGAGCAGTTCGAACACAGCCGGCTGATCGTCATCTGGGGCAGCAACAGCATCACCAGCAACCTGCACTTCTGGACCTTCGCGCAGCGGGCCAAGCGCAACGGCGCCCGGCTGGTCTGCATCGACCCGTGGCGCAACGCGACCGCGGAGAAGTGCCACGAGCACCTGCAGCTGCGACCCGGCACCGACGCCGCGCTGGCCTACGCGCTGATGCACGAACTGGTCGCCAACGACTGGATCGACCGCGACTATCTGGCGCGGTACACCGTCGGCTTCGATGCCCTCGCGGCACGCGCCGCGGAATGGCCGCCGGAGCGTGCCGCCGCGGTGTGCGACGTCCCGGCGGAGCAGATCCGCCAGCTGGCGCGCGACTACGGCACCACCGCGCCGGCGGCGATCCGGCTGAACTACGGCATGCAGCGGGTGCGCGGCGGCGGCAACGCCGTGCGCGCCATCGCCTGCCTGCCGGCGCTGACCGGTGCCTGGCGCCATGCCGCCGGCGGCCTCCTGCTGTCGAGCTCGAGTCATTTCGCGGTCGACGGCGCCGCCCTCGAACGCCCCGACCTGCTGGCCGGACGCCATCCGCGCAGCATCAACATGGCGACCATCGGCGACGATCTGCTGCGCGACGCCAGCCCCGCGTTCGGTCCGCGCATCGCCGCCCTCGTGGTCTACAACAGCAACCCGCTGGCCGTCGCGCCCGAAGGCGACAAGGTACGGCGCGGCTTTGCCCGTGACGATCTGTTCACCGTGGTGGTCGAGCAGTTCCAGACCGACACCGCCGACTACGCCGACTACGTGCTGCCGGCGACCACCCAGCTCGAGCATCTCGACGTCCTCAAGTCCTACGGCCACCGCTACTGGCTGGCGAACGCGCCGGCGATCGCGCCACTTGGCGAGGCCCGGCCGAACAGCCGCATCTTCGCCGAACTGGCGCACCGCATGGGATTCACCGACCCCTGCTTCTCCGAAAGCGACGCCGACCTCGCGGCGCAGGCGATCGCGGCGGATCCGCGCAATGCCGGCATCGACTTCGACGCGCTGCGCGAACGCGGCTGGATCAAGCTGGCCACGCCAGCCGCTCCCTTCGCCCATGGCGGCTTTCCCACCCCGTCGGGCCGGTGCGAATTCTGGTCGCAATCCGAAGCCGATGCGGGCCGCGACCCGCTGCCCGAGGTGCTGCTGCCGTATGAATCGGCCGGCACCACACCGGAGCTCGCGGCGCGCTATCCGCTGGCGATGATCTCGCCGCCGGCGCGCAATTTCCTCAATTCGTCGTTCGTCAACGTCGCCTCATTGCGTGCCAGCGAGGGCGAGCCGTTGCTGTTCATCCACCCGGACGATGCCGCCGCACGCGGCATCGTCGATGCCGACATGGTGCGCAGCTTCAACGACCGCGGCACCTGCCTGTGCCGCGCCCGCATCAGCGACCGCACCCGCCCCGGGCAGGTCGTGGCGCTGGGCGTCTGGTGGCGCAAGCTGTCGCCGGGCGGAACCAACGTCAACCAGCTCACCCACCAGCGGCTCACCGACCTCGGCGCCGGTCCTTGCTTCTACGACTGCCTGGTCGACGTCGCGCCGGCATGATCGGACCGGAGCGGACGATGCGGCGACGCTGGACGCTCTCCGCCAAGATCGGGCTGTTCGCCGGCGTGTTCCTCGCGCTGTCGCTGCTGTCCGTCGGCGCGACGCTGTGGATCTCATGGAACCTCCAAGGCGGCGCCGGCGCGGTCAACGTCGCCGGCCAGCTGCGGATGATGACCTACCGCCTCGCACTCAGCGCGGCCGAGCCGGGCCGGGCGCGCGTTCCCGGCGAGGTGGCGGCGATGCAGCAGGCGATCGACCTGCTCCGCCGGGGCGACGAGACACGCCCGCTGGCAGTGCCGTGGGATCCGGTCGTCCGCAGCCGGTTCGCCACCGTGGTGGCGCAATGGCGCGAGCTGAAGCCGCGCTGGACCGACGCCCCGGCCCGGCCACCGGTCGCGCGGGCCGAACTCGACCGCTTCGTCGGCAACATCAATGCCTTCGTCAAGGCCATCGAGGATCGCCTCGACTTCTGGACCTCGCTGCTGCACACCGCGCAGATGGCGATGGGCGGCTTCGTGCTCATCGCCTTCATGGCCATGTTTTTCATGGCCTACCTGCACGTGCTCGAACCGGTCGGCCAACTCGCCCACGGCGTCGAGGCGATCGCCGCGGGCGACTTCGGCGCGCGGGTGCGCGTGACCGCCAGCGACGAACTGGGCGACCTGGCGCTGGGATTCAACCGCATGGCCGGGCAGCTGCAGGCGGTCTACGGCGAGCTCGAGGAGCGGGTCCGGCAGAAGACCGCGGCGCTTGAAACCGAGCAGCAACGGCTCAAGGCGCTGTATGAAGTCAGCGCTCTGGTGTCGCGCGCGACCCGGCTGGAGGATCTGGCCGACGGCTTCACCCGCGCGATCCGGCGCATCGCCGGTGCCGACGCCGCCGTGCTGCGGTGGACCGACGAGACGGCGCAGCGCTACCTGCTGCTGGCGTCCGAAGGCATGCCCGGCAGCGTGATCGAGGACGAACGCTGCCTGATGGCCGGCGCCTGCGAATGCGGCCGGACGCAGGCCGATGGCGGCGTGCGCCTCGTGCAGTTCCGCCGTCCGGACGCGAACGCCGAGGCGCCGCTGTTCGACCGGCACACCGACGCCGCCTGCGTCCGCGCCGGATTCACCACCCTGCTCAACGTCCCGGTGTCGGTGCAGCACCGCCTGCTCGGCGAGGTCGACCTGTTCTTCCGCGCACCGCATGCCGCCGACGCCTGGCAGAACGCGTTGTTCGAGGCGCTCGCCGAACATCTTGCCGCCGCGATGGAGAGCCTGCGCAGCGCGGCGCTCGACCGCGAGGCCGCGGTGGCCCGCGAACGCACGCTGCTGGCCCGCGAACTGCACGACTCCATCGCGCAGGCGCTGGCCTTCATGAAGATCCAGCTGCAGCTGCTGCGCTCGGCCGTCCGGGCCGGTGATGCACGAGGCGTCGACGGCGCGATCGCCGAGCTCGACACCGGCATCCGCGAAAGCCTGGCCGACGTGCGCGAACTGCTGCTGCACTTCCGCACCCGGACCCAGGAACAGGACATCGAACCGGCGCTGCGCAGCACCCTGCAGAAGTTCGAGGCGCAGAGCGGCATTCCGGTGCACCTGACGTTCAACGGCCGCGGACAGCCGCTCGACGCCGACGTGCAGGTCCAGGTGCTGCACGTCGTGCAGGAAGCGCTGTCGAACGTGCGCAAGCACGCCCAGGCACAGCGCGTGCGGGTGACGGTCGAAAGCCTGCCGCGCTGGACCTTCGCCATCGCCGACGACGGCCGCGGCTTCGACCCGCAATCGGCCGGTGCACAGGCGCAGGCGCACGTCGGGCTGCAGATCATGCGGGAACGCGCCGCCGCGATCGGCGCTACGCTTGCCGTCAGTTCGACGCCGGGCGCGGGAACCACGGTGGTGCTGGCCCTTCCGGAAACCGCACCGCGCGGCGCCGCCGCCGAGACCTGACCGCTCATGGACGACATCCGCATCCTGCTGGTCGACGACCACGCCCTGTTCCGCCGCGGGCTGATGGCGCTGTTCGCCGCCGAGCCGGGGCTGCAGATCGTCGGCGAAGCGGCCGATGCCGGCGAGGCGCTGCGGCTGGCGGCGCGGACCGGGCCCGACGTGATCCTGCTCGACAACCATCTGCCCGGGGTGCGCGGCGTCGACGCCATCCGGAACCTGCGCGAGGCGGCGCCGGGCGCGCGCGTTCTCATGCTCACCGTCAGCGACGACTCGGCCGACCTCGCCGCCGCGCTGCGCGCGGGTGCCAGCGGCTACCTGCTCAAGACCTGCGAGACGGCCGAACTGGTCGGCGCGATCCGGCGCGTCCAGCACGGCCACGTGATCATCGGCGCCGAGATGGGCACCAAGCTGGCCGACGCGATGAACCCGCCCGACGGAACCGCGGTGCCGGCCGACGCCGCCACGGATTCCGGCCCGCTCACCCCGCGCGAACGGCAGATCGCCACGGCGATCGCGAACGGCGCCAGCAACAAGGTGATCGGGCGCGACCTGGGCATCGCCGAGACCACGGTCAAGGTGCATGTCCAGAGCATCCTGCGCAAGCTCGGCCTGTCGTCGCGCGTGCAGATCGCCGGCTGGGTGCTGCGCGGCGGCGTCGACGCGACGGAGTAGTTCTTTCGAACGACCCCGGCGCGGCCGACCTGTACTTCCGGCCGATTCACGCGGCGCCCCCCGGCGCCTATGGTTCTCGCATCACGGATCGCATGGAGAACCACCATGGAATCGACTCGCGGCACGGGCGACGTGCGCGGCAGCGCGCAACGCTCCCTGATCGGCGCCACCATCGGATTTTTCATCGGCTTCGGCGCGGTGTCGCTGTTCGGGCCGACCGCGCACAGCTTCATCCAGGTCATGCAGCTCAGCCCGGAGCAGGTCGGGTTGCTCGTGGCCATGCCCATGCTCACCGGCTCGCTGCTGCGCATCCCGTTCGGCGCCTGGGTCGACCTCAACGGCGGCAAGCTGCCGTTCCTGGTGCTGCTGCTGGCCTCGGTGGTCGGCATCGGCGGCCTGTACTGGATGCTGCTGACCCTCTATCCGGCGCACCTGACGCAGGCGCACTACCCGTGGCTGCTGCTGTTCGGCGCGCTCGGCGGCTGTGGCATCGCGACGTTCTCGGTCGGCATCGGCCAGGTGTCCTACTGGTTCCCGAAGACGCAGCAGGGCAAGGCGCTGGCGTTCTACGCCGGCTTCGGCAACACCTCGCCGGGACTGGTCGCGATCATCCTGCCGCTGATCATCGCCGCGGGCGGCCTGTGGGTCGGCTACTTCGTCTCGCTGGTCATCGTGATCGCCGGGATCGGCCTGTACATCGCGCTGGGCTACAACGCACCGTACTTCCAGCTGCGCCAGCGCGGTTCCGTTGACGCCACCGCCCGCGTCGCGGCCCGGCAGCAGGGCCAGGAACTGTTTCCGGCCCCCAGCATCACCCGGACGCTGCTCGACTCCGCGGCGAGCTGGCGGACCTGGCCGCTGGTCGCGCTGTACTTCACCTCCTTCGGTGGATTCCTGGCGCTGACGGCCTGGCTGCCGACGTTCTGGAGCACCTTCTACAAGGCGCCCCACTGGGTGGCGCTGGGACTGACCGCCGGATTCTCGCTGTTCTCGTCGCTCATCCGCGTCCCCGGCGGCAGCTGGTCCGACCGCTTCGGCGGCGAGAAGGTGGCATTCGCCGCGTTCGCGACGCTGCTGGCCGGCGCGGTGCTGATGACGCTGTCGCAGAGCTTCTGGCTCTCGGTTGCCGGCGAAGCGCTGGTGGCGATCGGCATGGGGGTGGCGAACGCCGCGGTGTTCAAGCTCGTGCCGCATTACGTGCCGGATGCGGTCGGCGGCACCGCCGGCTGGGTCGGCGGACTGGGCGCGCTGGGCGGATTCGTCGTCCCGCCGCTGCTCGGCCGGATCGCGCAGACCCTGGGTCCGGTGGGCTATGTGCGGGGCTACGCGGTGTACGTGATCCTGGCCGTCGTCAGCCTGCTGTTCACCGCGCTGCTGTACGCGACCCGCCACGGCGTCAGGCCGCTTCGTTCGGCGTCCCCGGTCGCCGCGCACTGACCCGCGGGCGCCGAACCGGCGCCGCGGACACGAACCCATCGGTCCAGCCATTCGAGAACCTTCGCCATGAGCCATTTCCTCGACCGCCTCACCCACTTCGCGCAGACGCGCGAGAAGTTCGCCGCCGGGCACGGCGAGGTCACCCACGAAGACCGCACCTGGGAGGACGCCTATCGCGGCCGCTGGCAGCACGACAAGATCGTGCGCTCGACCCATGGTGCCAACTGCACCGGCTCCTGTTCGTGGAAGATCTACGTGAAGGGCGGGATCGTCACCTGGGAGACGCAGCAGACCGACTATCCGCGCACCCGCCCCGACATGCCCAACCACGAACCGCGCGGCTGCCAGCGCGGCGCGTCGGCGAGCTGGTATCTGTACTCGGCCAACCGGGTGAAGTACCCGATGGTGCGCGGCCGGCTGATGAAGCTGTGGCGGCAGGCGCGCAAGACACTCGATCCGGTGTCGGCCTGGGCCAGCATCGTCGGCGACCCGGCCAGGCGCGGCGAATACCAGGCGCTGCGCGGCATGGGCGGCTTCGTCCGCGCGCAGTGGGAGGAAGTCAACGAGATGGTGGCGGCGGCCAACGTCCACACCATCAAGACCCACGGCCCGGACCGGATCTACGGCTTCTCGCCGATCCCGGCGATGTCGATGGTGTCGTATGCCGCCGGATCGCGCTACCTGGAACTGATCGGCGGCGTGCCGGGCAGCTTCTACGACTGGTACTGCGATCTGCCGCCGTCGTCGCCGCAGGTGTGGGGCGAGCAGACCGACGTGGCCGAATCGGCCGAGTGGTTCAACGCCAACTACATCATGGCGTGGGGCTCGAACGTGCCGCAGACCCGCACCCCGGACGCGCACTTCTACACCGAGGCGCGCTACCGCGGCGCCAAGACGGTTGCGGTGTCGCCCGATTATTCCGAGGTCGCCAAGCTCAGCGACGAGTGGGTGCATCCGAAGCAGGGAACCGACGCGGCACTGGCGATGGCGATGGGCCACGTCATCCTGCGCGAATTCCATTTCGGCGACCGCAGGTCGGCCTACTTCGAGGACTATTGCCGCCGCTACACCGACCTGCCGCTGCTGGTGCGCCTGGACGAGCGCGACGTCGACGGTGCCGGCCGCATCCATGCCGCCGGCCGCTACCTGCGCGCCGCCGACTTCGCCGACCGGCTCGGCCAGTCCAACAACCCGGAATGGAAGACCGTCGCCATCGAGGCCGGCGGGGCGGTCGCGGTACCGCACGGATCGGTCGGATTCCGCTGGGGCGAACAGGGTGACATGGTCGGCAAGTGGAACCTCGAGCCGCGTGACGCACGCGACGGGGCCGACGCCGAGCTGGCGCTCACGCTGATCGACGCCCGGGACGGCGTCGCCGACGTCGGGTTCCCCTACTTTGGCGGCGTCCCGGCCGAGCACCACCCGGGCAACGCGCAGGACGACGTGCTGGTGCGCAAGGTGCCGTACCGCACCCTGCGGCTGGTGGAATCCGACGGCAGCGAGCGCGACGTCAAGGTCGCGACGGTCTACGACCTGCTCGCGGCGCACTACGGCATCGACCGTGGCCTGGGCGAGGAGCGCAACCCCTGCGCCAGGAACTACGCCGACAACGTGCCGTACACCCCGGCGTGGCAGCAGCCGATCACCGGCGTTCCCGCCGAGGTCGTCACCCGCATCGCCCGCGAGTTCGCCGACAACGCGCACAAGACCGAGGGCACCTCGATGGTGATCCTCGGCGCGGGGCTGAACCACTGGTACCACATGGACATGCACTACCGCGCGATCATCAACATGCTGATGCTGTGCGGCTGCATCGGCAAGCCGGGCGGTGGCTGGGCCCACTACGTCGGCCAGGAGAAGCTGCGGCCGCAGACCGGCTGGACCGCGCTGGCCTTCGCGCTCGACTGGACCCGCCCGCCGCGGCAGATGAACTCGACCAGCTTCTTCTATGCCCACACCGACCAGTGGCGCTACGAGAAGCTCGGCGTCGACGAGATCCTCTCGCCGCTCGCCGATCCGGCGCAGTTCGGCGGCAGCCTGATCGACTACAACGTCCGTGCCGAGCGCATGGGCTGGCTGCCGTCGGCGCCGCAGCTGCAGGCCAATCCGCTGCACCTCGCACGCGAGGCGCACAAGGCCGGCATGGAGCCGAAGGACTACGTGGTCAAGGGGCTGAAGGACGGCAGCCTGCGCATGAGCTGCGAGGATCCCGACCATCCCGACAACTGGCCGCGCAACCTCATCGTGTGGCGCTCGAACCTGCTCGGCTCGTCGGGCAAGGGGTCGGAGTACTTCCTCAAGCACCTGCTCGGCGCGCGCAACGGCGTGCTCGACACCGAACTCGCCGCAGCCGACGACCGGCCGCACGAGGTCGACTGGCACGACCAGGCTCCGCAGGGCAAGCTCGACCTGCTGGTGACGCTCGACTTCCGCATGAGCACGACCTGCCTGTTCTCCGACATCGTGCTGCCCGCCGCGACCTGGTACGAGAAGAACGACCTCAACACCACCGACATGCATCCCTTCATCCATCCGCTGTCGGCCGCGGTCGATCCGTCGTGGGAGGCGCGGTCGGACTGGGAGATCTTCAAGGGCTTCGCCCAGGCGTTCTCCGACGTCTGCGTCGGCCATCTCGGGGTCGAGCAGGATGTGGTGCTGACGCCGCTGATGCACGACACCGCCGGCGAACTCGGCCAGCCGCTCGACGTGCGCGACTGGAAGCGCGGCGAGTGCGAACTCGTTCCCGGCAAGACCGCGCCGGCAATCGCCGTCGTCGAACGCGACTACCCCAACACCTTCGCCCGGTTCACCGCCCTCGGACCGCTGATGGAGCGGCTCGGCAACGGGGGCAAGGGCATCGGCTGGAAGACCGGGGAGGAGGTCGAGGCGCTTGCCGCGCTCAATGGCACCGTGCGCGACGAGCCGGCCACGCAGGGCCGTCCGCGCATCGCCACCGACATCGACGCCGCCGAGACCATCATGATGCTGGCCCCCGAGACCAACGGCCACGTGGCGGTCAAGGCCTGGGCGGCGCTGTCGCAGATCACCGGGCGCGACCACAGCCACCTCGCGCTGCCCAAGGAGCACGAGAAGATCCGTTTCCGCGACATCCAGGCGCAGCCGCGCAAGATCATCACCTCGCCGACCTGGTCGGGAATCGAGGACGAGAAGGTCTGCTACAACGCCGGCTACACCAACGTCCACGAACTCATCCCCTGGCGCACCCTGACCGGGCGGCAGCAGTTCTATCAGGACCACGCCTGGATGCTGGCCTTCGGCGAAGGCTTCGCCAGCTACCGCCCGCCGGTCAACCTCAAGGCGGTGGCACCGGTGCTGGGCCGGTACGGCAACGGCAACCGCGAGATCGTGCTGAACTGGATCACCCCGCACCAGAAGTGGGGCTTCCACAGCACCTACACCGAGAACCTGATCATGCTCACGCTCAGCCGTGGCGGGCCGTGCGTGTGGATTTCCGAGGACGACGCCCGGACCGCGGGCATCGTCGACAACGACTGGATCGAGGTGTTCAACGCCAACGGCGCGATCGCCGCGCGTGCCGTGGTCAGCCAGCGCGTGCAGCCCGGCATGGCGATGATGTATCACGCGCAGGAGCGCATCGTGAACACCCCGGCGTCGGAGGTCACGCATGCCCGCGGCGGCATCCACAACGCCGTCACCCGCATCGTCACCAAGCCGACGCACATGATCGGCGGCTACGCCCAGCTGGCCTACGGGTTCAACTACTACGGCACCGTCGGCGCCAACCGCGACGAGTTCTGCATCGTGCGCAAGATGGACAAGGTCGACTGGATGGACGAGCCGACCGGCCCGGCCTACAGCCACGACCGCACCCATCCGACCGCGTCGCAGGCCTGAACCCCAGCATCCAGGAGAACATCGATGAAAGTCCGCGCCCAGATCGGCATGGTGCTCAACCTCGACAAGTGCATCGGCTGCCATACCTGCTCGGTGACCTGCAAGCAGGTGTGGACCTCGCGCCCCGGGATGGAATATGCCTGGTTCAACAACGTCGAGAGCAAGCCCGGCGTCGGCTACCCCAAGGAATGGGAGAACCAGGACAAGTGGAAGGGCGGCTGGGTCCGCAACGGCGGCGGCCGGCTGCAGCCGCGGCAGGGATCGCGGTTGTCGATCCTGATGAAGATCTTCGCCAATCCCAACCTGCCGGAGATCGACGCCTACTACGAGCCGTTCACCTTCGACTACGAGCACCTGCACAAGGCGCCCGAACTCGCCGCCGCGCCGACCGCGCGCCCGCGCAGCCTGATCAGCGGCCAGCGCATGGACAAGATCGAATGGGGCCCGAACTGGGAGGAGATCCTCGGCGGCGAATTCGCCAAGCGCAGCCGCGACGCCAACTTCGAGGGCATGCAGAAGGACATCTACGCCGAGTTCGAGAAGACCTTCATGATGTACCTGCCGCGGCTGTGCGAACACTGCCTGAACCCGGCCTGCGTCGCCTCCTGCCCCTCGGGCGCGATCTACAAGCGCGAGGAGGATGGGATCGTGCTGATCGACCAGGACAAGTGCCGCGGCTGGCGCATGTGCATCTCGGGCTGTCCGTACAAGAAGATCTACTACAACTGGCAGACCGGCAAGTCGGAGAAGTGCATCTTCTGCTATCCCCGCATCGAATCGGGCCAGCCGACCGTCTGCTCCGAGACCTGCGTCGGCCGCATCCGCTATCTCGGCGTGCTGCTGTACGACGCCGACCGCATCGAGCAGGCGGCGGCCACTCCCGACGAAAAGGATCTCTACGACGCGCAACTCGGCATCTTCCTCGACCCGAACGACCCGGCGGTGATCGCGCAGGCGCGGCGCGATGGCATTCCCGAAGCCTGGCTGGACGCGGCCCGGCGCTCGCCGGTCTACAAGATGGCAATGGAGTGGAAGATCGCGCTGCCGCTGCACCCGGAATACCGCACGCTGCCGATGGTGTGGTACGTCCCGCCACTGTCGCCGATCCAGACCGCGGTGCAGGGCGGGCTGGTTCCCGCCAGGGGCGCGCTGCCCGACGTGTCGCAGCTGCGCATCCCGCTGCAATACCTGGCCAACCTGCTCACCGCCGGCGACGTCGCCCCGGTGCAGCGCGCGCTCGAGCGCATGCTGGCGATGCGCGCCTATATGCGCGGCAAGCACGTCGATGGCGAACCGGACGTGGCCGCGATCGAGCAGGTCGGCATGCCGGTGGCGGCGGTCGAGGACATGTACCGCATCCTTGCGATCGCCAACTACGAGGACCGCTTCGTGATCCCCACCACCCACCGCGAATATGCCGAGAACGCCTTCGACCTCAAGGGATCGTGCGGCTTCACCTTCGGCAACGGCTGTTCCGACGGCGAAACGGCGCCGTCGCTGTTCAGCGCGAAGAAGCGCCGCACCATCGCGATCAAGGCGGAGATGTGACCATGGAAACCCTGTCCAGACAACTGCGCGCGCTGTCGCTGCTGCTCGACTACCCGCGCGAGGCGGTGCACGCCGCGCTGCGCGAGATCGGCGCCGTGCTCGCGCCGCTCGACCCCGCGCGCTCCACCGGGCCGCTCGCCGATTGCATCACCGCGATGGCGGACTGCGACCTGATGGAGTTGCAGGCCGAATACGTCGACACCTTCGACCGCGGCAGCAGCACCTCGCTCAACCTGTTCGAGCGGGTCCACGGCGATTCGCGCGACCGCGGCCAGGCAATGGTCGACCTGCTCGCGCAGTACCGCCAGGCCGGCCTCGAACTTCAGGTGCGCCAGCTTCCCGACTATCTCCCGGTCTATCTCGAATATTGCTCGGTTCTCGACCCGAGCGCGGCGCGTGAGGCACTGGAAGAGGTCGCGCTGCTGGTGGCGCATCTCGTCGCCGCGCTCGAC
>JAKAIB010000334.1 GCA_021814605.1 Pseudomonadota bacterium
TCTATGAGTCCGTGCGCAGGCGGCGCAGGGTGGAAAGTACCGTGTCCGGTGCGGCGGCGGTGAGTTCGACCCGCCCGAATCCGGCATTGCGCACCGCCTGCACGATCCGCGGGTGGATCGCGAGCGCCCGCTGGCTGCCAAGCGACCCTTCGCCAGCGCCCGAGCGCTTCAGCATGGCCTGCAGGTTGCGCACCGCTTCGGACGAGGTGAACAGCCACCAGCCGTGACTGCGCAGCGCGGCGCCGAGCCGTTCCGCGACCTGAGGATTCCACGGCGGCGCGACCCGGCTGTAGCCTTCGACGACGTCGACCTGGGCACCGGCGGCCGCAAGCCGTTGCGCGAGGACATCGCGCCCCGGCCCACCGCGCACGATCCGTACCCGCAGCCCCGCGCAGGGCTGCGCTCCGGTGGTCGTCGCGGGGAACGCCTGCTGCAGCGCCTCCCACAGTGCATCGGAATCGGCCTCGCCGTCCGCACCCAGTGGCTGCGCCGCGATCAGTCGCGGCCAGGATGCCTCGCCCGGCTGGGCCTGAAGCGCCGCGCGTACCGCCTGCAGGCTGCCCGCCCCGACGACGCCGATGGCGCAACGCGCTGGCCACGGGGCATGGAGCGCGGCAAACAGCGCCTGCACCGCCGCCGGACTGACCGGGATGACCAGATCGGTCTGCGGCAACGCCCGCAGCGCGGACTCGAACGCGAACGCGTCCGCCGGCGGCCCGATCTGCAACAGCGGAAAGTCGATCACCTGCACCCCGGCATCGCGCAGCGCCTGCCGCAACCCGGCCGCCTGTGGCTGGGCCCGGGTGAGGATGAGGGTGGAATCGGACACGGGTGTCGGGCGGATTCCGGCGTCAATGCATGTCAAGCTGCGCCAGCAGCGCGTCGGCGCCCTGCGCGCGCAGCTGCCGCGCGACCGCGTCCCCCAGCGCCTCGGCAGCCGCGACGTCGGCGACCGGTGCCTCGGCATGCGCACGAAGCACGCGGGTGCCGTCGGGCATTGCGAGCAGCGCGTCCAGCGTCAGGCGGCCGGCGTCGAGCATGGCATGCGCCCCCATCGGCGTGGTGCAGCTGCCGCCCAGGCCGCGCGCGACCGCCCGCTCCGCGTGGACGCACAGCGCCGTGGGCAGATGATTCAGCGGAGCCAGCGCGTGCGCCACATCGGCACGATCGGCGCGAATCTCGATGCCCAGGGCCGCCTGCCCGACCGCCGGCAGCATGTCGCGCGGGTCGAGCAGCGCGCGGATCCGTTCAGCCAGTCCGAGCCGCTTGAGCCCTGCGGCCGCGAGCAGGATGCCGGCGTAGCGGCCTTCGTCGAGCTTGCGCAGCCGGGTATCCAGATTGCCGCGCAGCGGCTCGACCCGCAGCTGCGGATGGCGGGCGCGCAGCTGCGCCTCGCGCCGCAGGCTGGACGTGCCGATCACGGCGTCGGCCGGCACATCCGCCAGGCTTGCGTAGCGACCACTCACCCAGGCGTCGCGCGGATCCTCGCGCTCCATCACCGCCGCGAGCGCGAAACCGGGCGGCAGTTCCATCGGCACGTCCTTGAGCGAATGCACCGCGAGATCGGCCTCGCCGCGTTCCATCGCGACCTCAAGCTCCTTCACGAACAGCCCTTTGCCACCGACCTTGGCGAGCGACCGGTCCAGGATCTGGTCGCCGCGGGTCGTCATGCCGGCGATGCGCACGTTGCAGTCGGGATAGAGCCCCTGCAGCAGCGCGCGAACATGCTCGGCCTGCCACATGGCGAGCCGGCTCTCGCGGCTCGCGATGACGAGCGAGGACGGTGGGGGGAATGCGATGGAGGTCATCCGCCGATTCTAGGAGGCCCGGCCCGCCGCCAGCGACGCCGGCACGCTGTTGGCACGCAATTCCGCCTGCGATATCCGCGCCGCGCACGACGTCGGCGGGCGACGCGCTGATAGCATCGGCGCGCCGACACCCCGTTCGATCGCTCTCCCGCCGTTTTCCGCCCATGCCACCCCGACCCCGCCGCACCGACCGCCCCGAATCCGACCGCGACGCCGCCCTGTTCGACGACATCCGCCTGCTCGGCCGGCTGCTCGGCGACGTGCTGCGCGAACAGGAAGGCCAGGCGATGTTCGACATCGTCGAGACCGTGCGGCAGCTCTCGGTCAAGTTCCATCGCGGCGGCGACCCGAAGGACCGCCGGGCGCTCGACAAGCTGCTCAGCGGCCTGAGCCGCGACCAGGCGGTCAGCGTGATCCGGGCGTTCAGCTACTTCTCGATCCTCGCCAACATTGCGGAAGATCGCCACGTGCTCCGCCGCGCCGAGGAGGACGCCGAGCGCGGCGCGCCGCCGCGGCGCGACAGCGTCCGCGCCGCCCTCGAATCGCTGCGCGAGGCGGGGATCGCCCGCGAGCAGCTGACGCAGTTCTTCGGTCAGGCGCTGATCTCGCCCGTGCTCACCGCGCACCCCACCGAGGTCCAGCGCAAGAGCGTGCTCGATGCCGAACGCGCGCTCGCCCGGCTGCTCGCCGAGCACGACACGACGCGGCTGGCCGGCCGGCGCGCCGACATCGAGGAGCAGATGCGCGCGCGCATCGTCCAGCTGTGGCAGACCCGTCTGCTGCGCTTCGTGCGACTGCGCGTGTCCGACGAGATCAAGAACG
>JAKAIB010000335.1 GCA_021814605.1 Pseudomonadota bacterium
TGCGGCGTAAGCGTCCGGGAGGGTGTCGGGGCGCAGCCCTGACCAAGTTGTTTCGTGACATGGCGCCGCCAGGCGTCACACGCCGCGTGCACGCGGTGTGTGAAATGTCCCACGAAACATTACCTTGCACGGTTTTTGCGTATCGGAGCGCCGACACACGCCGCACACACGCCGACACACGCCGCACTCGCTCCGCACACACGCCGGCTCAACAACGATCAGGAGATGGCCGCGCCGCACTCACCCCGCACGCAACGACGGACATCGCCGGGACAAAGCGCAATCGGACCGCGCCAGAACCGAATCACCACGTGCCGGGCCCGCCTCACAGAGTCAGAGCATGGATCAAAAAGATCGCAAGCTCCACACCGTGCGCGTGCGCCTCACCGCCACGCAGCTCATCGACCTTCGCAGGCAGGCACAGACCGCAGAAAAGAGCGTGTCCGAACTCATCCGGCTGCGCGCCACCCATCAACCCGTGGTCAGCCGAACCGACGCCACCACCGGGCAGCGCATCGACCAACTTGGCCGGCTGCTCAAACTTCTCTACCCCAAAGACAAAGGCTGGGCCACCGCAGCCGACCGCCGGCGCTGGTGGCAACTGGTCGAAGAACTTCAGCGCACTGCCGCCATCATCAGAAGGGGCCGCTGATGCTCGCCAAAGTAATCACCATCAAACCCGGCGCACCAAGCAAGGGATTTGCCAATGTCATGCGCTATGTCATGCGCGCTGATGAAGATCTGCCACCTGGATATACCCTGGATGGTGGCCATTTCAATATCGACGACGATCAGCTCTACTGGACGCTCGATGAACATCGCCTCGGCTACGCCGAAGACTTGGCCGGCGTCTGTGACGGCACCGCCGAGGCCTGTGCAAACCGCGGCCGGTTCAAAGGCAACCCGGTCTATCACGTCGCGATCACCTGGCAGGAGGGCGAACACCCCACGGCGCAGCAGGCCAAGCATGCCTGCAGGTACGTCATGGACGCCCTGGGCTTCGGTGAGCATCAGGCCGCGTGGGCCATCCACCGCGACACCGACAACGATCATGTGCACTTGGTCATCAACCGCGTGCATCCAGAAAAACTGATCGCCGTGCAGCCACCGTTCAAGAAAGACTATTTCATTCTTGACCGCTGCATGCGGGAGCTCGAACTCGAATTCGGCTACCGGCGGGCAAACGGTCCGTACATCACCCTGGATTCGCCGGACGGTCCGAAGATCGTACGCATGAGCCGGGCGGAACGCAGAGCCAGAGGGCTGTTGAAGGAAGATGGCAAACCGCCACTGACACGAGGCGCCGCAGCAGCGGAATATCGGCTCGGCGCCGATTCATTCCAATCCTGGGTGGCGGCCGCGCCGGCTCGCGATCTGAAGGAAACCCTGGAGAAGCCGGGCTGCACCTGGTCCGACGCGCATGCGGTACTGGCCCGGCACGGCGTCACCATCCAGGCCAAGGGATCAGGACTGGTCGTTACCACTACGCTCAAGAACGGGCGGGTTCTCGCGGCGAAGGCGTCTCAACTTGGCCGCTGGGCGGGCAAGGCCGAACTGGAGAAGCGCCTGGGCGTCTTCGTTGCTGCGGAGCCGGGGGGTGCGCTGCCGCTGGCCTATGCCGAGCACATCGAGTCGGCGCTGCGCGGAAGGCCGGGCAGGAAGGGCCGGCAGGCGGTTCCCCGGGAGGATCCCGGTCCGGATCACGCCGAACCGGACGCCGGCGGCCCGAAGCGCGATCCCGATCAGCGGGCGATTCGCCGGCAGCAACGCGCCGACGCCCGCGATGCGCTGGCGCAGCGGTTCAATACCGAACAGGAGCAAGCCACCCGGGACAAGGTTCGGCAGCGCGAGGATCTACGCGATCGGCACCGCCGGGAGCGCGCGGAACTGCTGGCTCGCCATCGCCAGTCCCGGGCGCAGGCCTACGCCGCGGCGCGCCGGACCGGACAGCCGGTTGCCGTGGCGCAGTCGCTATGGGCATGGCAGGCGGCCAATGAGCGCGAAGCCTTGCAGAAGCGGCAAGCGGAGGAACGCAAAGGGTTGTCGGCGAAGCTGCCGCGTAGCGAAGTCTGGCGCAAGTGGCTGGAGCGGCAGTCCGAGCTGGGGGATGAAGCCGCCCAGGCGGCGCTGCGCGGAATCCGGTACCGGGAGCAGCGCAAGAAGAATCAGGAGATCGACGGCATCGAGGGCGAAGAGATCGACCCGTTGCGCGAGCTCACGGTGGCCGCGCTGCATGCGGAGGTCGATCGCAAGCGACAACGGGTGATATATAGAGGCAGCGACGGAAAGGAGAAATTCGTCGACACCGGGCCGCGCATCGAGATGCGGGACCGGAGCGCCGAAAGCCTGGAGGCGGCGCTGCGTGTTGCGGCGCAGAAGTATGGCGGCGCGATCGCGATCACGGGAAGCGGAGAGTTCCGGGAACGAGCCGCGCGGGAGGCCGCGAGGCTGGGAATCCGGGTGATCGATGCCGATCTGCAGGCGGTCGTTCGGAGCGAGCGCGAACAGCGGAAACCGAGCCTGCCGCGGGCGGAGAAACGCCGGAATGTGCGCAAGCGCGATCTGGAGCGGTGAGACATACCGTATTCCGCAATTTGGGTGCTGCGGTCAT
>JAKAIB010000084.1 GCA_021814605.1 Pseudomonadota bacterium
CAAGACGGCGCGCATGCTCCAGCATGCCTGCCGCCGGCCGCCGTGAGCTGCACGCCGCGCTGGCTGCGCATGAACAACGGCATTCCGGCCCGCTCCTCGAGCTTGCGCACCTGTTCGCTGATGGTCGACTGCGACAGGTGCAGCAATGGCACGGCAGCTGACAGGCTGCCCGTGTCGGCAACGACGGTGAAGGTGCGCAACTGCTGGAAGTCGAATCCTCGCATGCGGGGGCGCATTCGGAAATTCCGATGGAGTCTATCTGGAATTTCCGCTTTTCCGTTGGTGCAGCAACCCGGAGAATGACGCCCTGTCCCATCAAGGCGGGCCGTGATCCAGAGCCCGATTCGCATGTCGTCTGCTTCGCCTGCTCGGCCCCGGCCCGATGCACCAACCGACTCCGGCACCCGGTCGCCACATCACGGCTGGGCTCTGGCCGTGCTGTTGATCGGCGCCATCCTGCCGCCACTGGACTACTTCATCGTCAACCTTGCGCTGCCGGCGATTCGCGGCGGCCTGGGGGCGAGCGATGTCGAACTGCAGTTCGTCATCTCCGCCTATGCCTGTGCCAACGGCGTCGTGCTGATTACTGGCGGACGGCTGGGCGATCTGTACGGACGCAAGCGCCTGTTCCTGATCGCCATGGCCGGGTTTGTCGCCGCCTCGGCGCTTTGCGGGCTGGCGCCGAGCGCCGGGGTGCTGATCGGCGGTCGTGTCCTTCAGGGCGTTTTCGCCGCCACGCTCACGCCGCAGGTGCTGGCGATCATCCGCAGCGCATTCGCTCCGCACGAGCAGGTGCGGGTCATGGGGCTCTTCGGTTTCGTCTACGGATTGGCCGCCGTCATCGGGCAACTGGGTGGCGGCGCGTTGATCAGTTTGCACCCGTTCGGTCTGGGCTGGCGCGCGATCTTCCTGGTCAACCTGCCGATCGGACTGGTCGCCCTGGTCGGCAGCTGGCGCCATCTGCCCGAGAGCCGGCCGCCCACCGGGGCGGCGATCGATCTGCCGGGCACCGCTCTGCTGTCCGTCATCCTGCTGCTATTGATCTACCCGCTCACGCGTGGCCGCGAGCTGGGGTGGCCATCGTGGGCCTGGGCGAGCTTCGCGGCCGCTGCGCTGCTGGTTCCGCTGCTGGTCGTCGTCGAGCGACGGCGCCAGCAGCGCGGGCGCGAGCCGCTGCTCGACCTGCGGCTGTTCGCCAACCCCGTGGTCGTGCTCGGTCTGCTCCTCGCCTTCCTGTTCTACTGGATGAGCGTGTTCTTCCTCGCGCTGGGCATCTACCTGCAGAACGGCCTGCAATGGACACCACTGCACGCCGGCCTGGCGATCCTGCCGTTCGGCGTTGGATTCCTCGCCGCGCCTCTGCTGCTGCCCCGGTTGACTGCCGCACTGGGGGCGCCGACGACCCTGACGACGAGCTTTGCGCTGCTGGCGATCGGGCTGGCGCTGGCGGCGCAGCTGGCCGGTACGGCCGCCCCGTCCTGGGGCTTCTACCTCGGGTTGTCGATTGCCGGCGCCGGCCAGGGACTGACCCTGCCGTCGGTGCTGCGCATCGTGCTCGCCGAGGTTCCGGCCCAGCGCGCCGGGTTGGCGTCCGGCATGATCACGGCCATGCTGCAGATCGGTTCGGCGGTGGGCGCGGCGGTGCTCGGCGGGGTCTATTTTTCCGCGCTGGGTCATCATCCGCTGGCCACCGATCAGGCCTTCGCCTTCCGGCATGCGATGCATGCCCTGATCGCGGTGCTCGCTGCCTGTGGCCTGCTGTCGCCGCTGTTCGTGCCGCTGCACCGGCGGCAACAACGGCGTGCCGCCTTGCGCGTCTGCTGCCGATCGACCGGATAAGGCGACGGACGGGGGGGGCGCTGGCGAATTCGATCCGGGGGCTCAGAATGTCGCGGACGCTCAGTCGCGCCGCGCCACCCGCCAGAGCAGCAGGGCGAGGCTGCTTGCCGCCAATCCCAGACCGGCGGCGTTCCCCATCCAGAAGCCGGCCGCGCCCTGCAAGCCTGCGGGGCTGATGCCGAGGGTGTTGAACGCCAGCACGTAGCCGCCCCACAGTCCGATGCCCCAGAGTGCCAGGGCGTAGAGGATTCCCGGAAGGATCGCGACGTGGTACGAGCGCAGAACCAGTGCGCAGCTGACCTGCACGGCATCGGCGAGCTGCATGAGGGCGATGAACAGCAACAGGTGCTCGGCGATGCGGCGGACCGCAGCGTCGCTGGTGTACCAGCCGGCGATGGTGGACCGCTCGGTCCAGACCCCGACGGCGACGACAACGGCCAGCGCCGCGGCGACGCCGATGCCGTGCCACGCGGTATGCCGGGCCGCTGCGCGCCGGCCGGCGCCCAGGTGCTGCGCGACCAGCGCGCTGGTCGCGATCGCCACCGAAAGCGGCAGCATGTAGAGCACGGTCGCGAAATTCGCCGCGATCTGGTGGGCGGCCAGGACGACGTCGCCAAGCCGGGCGATGAACAGCGCGATGAAGGTGAACGCCGACACTTCGACCAGCAGGCTCAGTCCGGTCGGCCCGCCGAGACGCAGCAGATGCGCCTGCACCGGCCATGACGGCCGCTCCCAGCGGCGCAGCGCCGCGAACGGCTTGAATGCGGCGCCATGCAAGTGCTGCGCTGCCGCCAGCGCCAGCAGGGACCACTGTGTCACGACCGTCGTGATGGCGCAGCCGGTCGCGCCGAGGCTCGGCTGCCCGGCAAGCCCGAAGAGATCCGGCCGCAGGACGAGCAGGTTGAGTCCGATCTTGAGCAGCAGCCCGGCGATCTGCGCGACCGCGATCTGCAAGGGACGGGATACAGCCTGGCCGAATGCGGCATGGGCGCGGAACGCCAGCGCCGCCGGCAGCCCGAGAGCCAGGATCTGCAGGTAGCGTTCGACCCCGGCGACGCCGGCCTGATCGGCGAGCGCCAGCAGCGGCTGCGGCCAGAGCAGCGCCGCGATTCCCGGAACGCTCAGTCCGGCACAAAGCCACAGTCCCTGCCGGAACGTCGAGCCGACATCGGCGGCCGAGCCGGCACCGTGCGCCCGGCCGAGCGCCGGCAGCAGGGCTTGTGTCACGCCGGAAAGGGCGACGAACAGCGTGATGTAGATCGCCTGGCCGAGGGACAGGACCGCCAGGCTGTCCGCGGTCGAGAATCGTCCCAGCATCACCGTGTCGGCGACGCCAAATCCGATGACCGCGAGTTGTCCGATCAGCACGCTCCCCGACAGTCCCAGCAGCTGGCGCAAGGCGGCCATGGGCGGTCAGGAGGCTGTGCCGATCTGGCGATAGAGGAAGAGCGGTTCGTCGCGCTCGCCGGGGCGGCCGCCGGACCAGAGCAGGCGCCACGCCGGCGATGGCGGCAGCGGGTGGGTGACGAGCCGATACGCGCAGTTCGAACCGTCGCCGGGCGCGGAGAACGCGAGCCCGCTCCAGTAGCCGATCAGCGCCTGCGCCGTCAGGTCGACGCCGGCGTGCCGAAGGCAGACCGATGTGGTGGGCGTCGCAGGCGTGCGACTGGCGTCCACGGCGCGGGCGATCGCAGCGCCGACACCGCGGAAGGTGCTGGCGTAGTCGAGCACCGGCATCCACAGGCTGCCGACCAGGACCCAGATCAAGGTGACTCCGCTGGCCGACAGCACCATGCCTTTCCAGAGCGGATGGCGATGCCGGCCGGTGCGCCAGGCGACGATCGCGGCCCAGGCCACGGTGGCGAGCAGCGAGATCGCGACCGCGGCCGGTTCGAGATGCGAACGAAACCCGGGCGCCAGCCGGGCGATGTTGGCCGCGGGCTGCGGCGGCCAGCCGGTCAGCATCGCGATCCACAGCACCCAGACCACCAGCGCAAGCAGACTGAAGAACAGCAGCGCGAACCAGTCGATCGCCGCCAGCGCGCCGCGCCGCATCACCGGAAGCGCGAATCCGCCGAGGACCGCCAGTGGCGGAAGCGACAGCAGGAACACCGTGTCGGCATTGCCGAGCGCCAGCGCGCCGAGCAAGGCGAGCAGCGAAAACGCCCAGGCGATCTGCAGGTGGCGCTCCTGCAGCGATTCGCGCCAACGCCACAGAGCCCAGGCCGCGAGGGGCCATGCCGGCCAGGTGAACCACAGGCCGATGCGGAAGAAGTCGGCCAGCGTCGCCCAGTCCGGCCATTGGCCGCGCATCGTCCAGCCTTGTTCGGATTCGGCCCAGATTGCCGCAGCGGCACCGACGCCGATGGGCAGCCAGAATGTCCAGTGCAGGCGGCGCAGGTCGGTCCGCAGGGAGATGACGATCACCGCTGCGGCGAGCAGGGTCAGCCAGCCTGCGCCGCTGAACGCGAGGACCAGCAGCCCCAGTCCGAGTCCGGCGGCGGACTTCCCCGATCGGTAGCCAGCGACCGCAGATCCGTACAGGATCGCGGCGATCGCGGCGAGCTGGAGGACTTGCGGCGAGGCCTCATGCCCGCGACCGAGAAGACCCAGCGACGCGAGCAGGGTGAGCAGCACGCCGTCAGCGATGGCGCGGGCATAGTCGGCAGGAGCAATTGCCGGGCCGAACGCCGGCGGGACGGGTTGTGCCGCTTCGCGCCGCGCCAAATGGAACGCCGCGTACCACGTCAGGCTGAACGTGGTCCACAGCGCCAGCATGAAAGGCAGCCGCGACGCCAGCACGGGGCCGATCCAGCCGCCGACTGCCTCGATCGACCAGGCTCCCAGCCAGTAGGCGAGCCATCCCCCCCCTGATACCTGGTTGCCGTAGAGGACAGGGTGCAGCCAGTCGATCGTGCCGCCAGCCATGTGCCACATCACGACGAAATTCAGCCCGTCGCTGCGCCACGGATCACGGCCCACGAATCCGGGGAGGATGTAGGCCAGGCACAGCAGCAGCAGCAGCCCGCGCGGAAGCTTGCGCACGGCATCGGTGCGCAGCGCGGGCCGCGCCGGCGGCCTGCGCGTCTGTCCGTGGGAGAACGCCGAATTCATTGCCGTGCACCTGTCGTGGCAGTTTGCGGGGCGGCCAGTGCCGCAGAAACGACAACGGGCAGCGATGCTGCCCGTCTGTCCGATGCGGCGGTGAGCCGCATGCCCCGCTCTGTCCGGGCTCAGGCCTTGGACGCTGCCTTGGCGAACTTCTGGCGGAACTTCTCGACCCGGCCACCGAGCGTGTCGATGCTCTTCTGCGTCCCGGTGTAGAACGGATGCGACTCGGCACTGGTTTCGAGCTTGTACAGCGGCAGCTCGCGACCGTCGTCCATCTTGACGGTTTCACGGGTCTGCGCGGTCGAAGGGATCACGAACTTCGAGCCGTTGGACAGGTCGACGAAGCAGACGTCGCGGTATTCGGGGTGGATTCCAGGTTTCATTCGAAGGTCCTCTCAAGGCTGCCAGCCGCCCGGACGCGCAAGCTGCGCCGCAGGTACTTAGCAAAACGCGTCATTATCGCAGATTCGTGAGACGCGATGCACGGCGTGGCCGGCGCGCCGGATCAGCCGCCGCGCCGCATCAGGTCGAAGAACTCGGCGTTGTTCTTCGTCTGCTTCATCTTGTCGAGCAGGAATTCCATCGCCTGAATCTCGTCCATCGGGTAGAGCAGCTTGCGCAGGATCCAGGCCTTCTGCAGCACTTCGGGCTTGAGCAGGAGTTCCTCGCGCCGCGTGCCCGAGCGGTTGATGATCATTGCCGGGTACACGCGCTTCTCCGACAGGCGGCGATCCAGGTGGATCTCCATGTTGCCGGTTCCCTTGAACTCTTCGTAGATCACTTCGTCCATCCGGCTGCCGGTATCGACCAGCGCGGTACCGATGATGGTCAGCGAGCCACCTTCCTCGATGTTGCGCGCGGCGCCGAAGAAGCGCTTCGGACGCTGCAGTGCGTTGGCGTCGACGCCACCGGTGAGCACCTTGCCCGATGTCGGCACGACGGTGTTGTAGGCACGGGCCAGACGGGTGATCGAGTCGAGCAGGATCACCACGTCCTTCTTCAGTTCAACCAGGCGCTTGGCTTTTTCGATGACCATCTCGGCCACCTGGACGTGGCGCACCGCGGGCTCGTCGAAGGTCGAACTGACCACTTCGCCACGGACCGAGCGCTGCATCTCGGTGACTTCCTCCGGACGCTCGTCGATCAGCAGCACGATGAGCACGACTTCCGGATGGTTGGAGGTGATGGCGTGGGCGATCGACTGCAGCATCACGGTCTTGCCGCTCTTGGGCGGGGCGACCAGCAGGCCGCGCTGTCCCTTGCCGATGGGGGCGATGATGTCGATCACCCGCCCGATGATGTTCTCTTCACCCTTGATGTCGCGCTCGAGCCGCATGTGCTCGGTCGGGAACAGCGGGGTGAGGTTCTCGAACATGATCTTGTTCTTGTTGACCTCGGGTGGCACGCCGTTGACCCGGTCCACCTTGACCAGCGCGAAGTAGCGCTCGCCGTCCTTGGGCACGCGCACTTCGCCTTCGATCGAATCGCCGGTGTGCAGGTTGAAGCGGCGGATCTGGCTGGGCGAGATGTAGATGTCGTCGGGCGACGCCATGTAGCTCGACTCGGGCGCGCGCAGAAAGCCGAAGCCGTCGGGCAGCACTTCCATGCAGCCGTCGCCGAACACCTGTTCGCCGGTACGCGCGCGCTTCTTCAGGATGGCGAACATCAGTTCCTGCTTGCGCAGGCGGCTGGCGTTGTCGATCTCCAGGGACTGCGCCATTTCGAGCAGCTGGGAGACGTGCATCGCTTTGAGTTCGGACAGGTGCATGGTGGACAAGTCGGAAGGGAATGGGCGCACCGTTCGGTCGTGCCGGTCGCCGCCCGGGCGCGGCATGGTGCGATGCTGCAACGCGTCTTGGCGCGTGTGCGGTGAAGCGGGGACCTGGAGTTGGTGTTGTGCCGCGACCGTTCGGGTCGCGCTTGGCGAAGCAACCGGCCGGCTGCTTCGCTTGGCCTACGGGCCGATTGCTCGGCGGTGGCGGCGCGCAAGGGCGCCGCATGGCCCGCGATTATAGATGGGCGTCGACGAAAGCGGTCAACTGCGACTTGGACGCCGCGCCGACCTTGTTGGCAGCGAGCTCGCCGTTCTTGAACAGCAGCAGCGTCGGGATGCCTCGAATCCCGAACTTGGCCGGGATCGAGCGGTTCTCGTCGACATTCACCTTCATGATGGACAGCTTGCCCTGATACTCGCTCGCCATTTCATCCAGCGTCGGGGCGATCATGCGGCACGGGCCGCACCATTCGGCCCAGAAGTCGACCAGCACGGGAACGGAGGATTTGAGGACGTCCTGCTCGAAATTGGCGTCGTTGGTGTGTTTGATCAGTTCGCTAGCCATGGTCACCTCGATCGAAGAATCAGCGCGGATTTTGACACAATCCGCGCTCTTGGCGCCGTTGCCATTTCCGGCCCGGATTCGGCTGCCGATCCGGGCCGGCGCGACCTTCGGCGACGGTCTGCAGTCGCATGGGCGGCCGGCGCGGCGATGAAAGGGGGGTGACGAGCCGTTCCCCCGGCACTCTCGGTAAACGGCTGTGGCTGCTTCGTTCCCGACCTGACCAGGTTCACCGCGCCGCGATGCGGGGCGGCCCGTCGGCGACCATTGTAGGGGCAGCCGGCGGCATCGACACCGGGGCCGGTGCATTTCCGGGGAGCGGGCAGGGCGCCGGTCAATAGAATCGCCGGATGACCTCCGTCGCGCTGGCGCGCAAATGGCGCCCCAAGACCTTTTCCTCGCTCGTCGGGCAGGAGCATGTGGTGCGGGCACTGACCCATGCGCTCGACCGGGGCCGGCTGCACCACGCCTACCTGTTCACCGGGACGCGCGGCGTGGGCAAGACCACGGTGGCGCGCATCCTGGCCAAGGCGCTGAACTGCACCGGACCGGATGGAACGGGCGGCGTCACCAGCCAGCCCTGCGGCGTCTGCGCGGCATGCACCGAAATCGACGCCGGCCGCTTCGTCGACTACATCGAGCTCGATGCGGCGTCCAACCGCGGCGTCGAGGACATGACCACGCTGCTCGAGCAGGCGGTGTACAAGCCGACCGCGGGCCGGTTCAAGGTCTACATGATCGACGAAGTCCACATGCTGTCCAACCACGCCTTCAACGCCATGCTGAAGACGCTGGAGGAACCGCCGGATTACGTCAAGTTCGTGCTGGCGACGACCGATCCGCAGAAGGTGCCGGTTACCGTGCTGTCGCGCTGCCTGCAGTTCAACCTCAAGCCGATGGCGCCCGCTGCGATCGCCGCGCACCTTCAGGACGTGTTGCGGGCCGAGGGCGTTCTGGCCGAGGAGGCGGCGCTGCGGCAGATCGCACGCGCCGCGCACGGATCGATGCGCGATGCGTTGTCGCTGACCGACCAGGCGCTGGCCTATTGCGCCGGTCAAGTCGAGGCCGAGGCGGTCCGGGCAATGCTGGGAACGGTCGACCGCGGCGACTTGCTGCAGATCCTGCAGGCGCTGGCGCGCAACGATGGCGCCGCGCTCATCGCGCAGGCCGACGCGCTCGAAGCGCGGGGATTGGCGTTTGGTGCCGCGCTGGAGGAGCTTGCGGCGATGCTCCAGGCGATCGCGGTGCTGCAACTGGTGCCGCAGGCGGCAGACCCCGACGATCCGCAGCGCGCCGAGTTGTCGGCGCTGGCCGTGCAGCTTGCTCCCGAACTGGTGCAGCTGGCGTATTCGACGGTGATCCATGGCCGCAACGAACTCTCGCTGGCGCCCGACGATCGCACCGGATTCACGATGACCCTGCTGCGGCTGCTCGCGTTTGCTCCGGTCGTTGCGGGCAGCATGCCGCCGGGTGGGCTGCCGCTGGCGGGGCCGGGCGTCCTTGCGGCCCCGGTTGCGTCGATGCCGGCGGCTGCTGCGGAGCCCGGTGCGACGCCACCCGGGCTGCCGGAGCAAGCGACGCCGGCGGCCCCGACGGTCGCGATGCTGCGTGATGACGCCACGGTGCCGTCCGCGCCGCCGCCGGAGATTGAAGCGGACGGCGGCGAATCGGCGCCGTCGCACGAGGAGCCGGCGCCGCAAGCCGCTGGTGCCGGGCCGGACGACTGGCCGACGCTGGCGCGGCAGCTCGATCTCCCGCCGGGCCTGCCGCGCGCGCTGGCCCAGCAGAGCGAGCGCTTCGCGGTCGACGGACTGCAATGGCTGCTGCGGGTGCCCAACGAGCAGCTCTGCCGTGCCGGCGCGCTGGACAAGCTGCAGGCGGCGGTGCGTGCCGCCACGGGGATGGATGTGGTGCTGCGCGCCGAGTCAGGAGAGGTCCGCGACAGCGCGGCGCAGCGCGAGGCGAGGGCGCGGGCGCAGGCCCAGGCCGATGCCGAAGCGACAATCCACGCCGATCCGCTGGTGCTGGAACTGATGCAGGACCTGGGCGCGCAGATCGTTCCGGGAACGCTCAAGCCCGTCACCGTGTCCGAACCGTCACAACCACGCTGACGGACAATCATCCCGTGCCCGCCGCCGTACCGGCCGGCGGGCGTCGATTTCTCCCTACCCGAGGACACCCATGTTCAACAAAGGACAACTCTCCGGCCTGATGAAGCAGGCGCAGATGATGCAGGAGAACCTCAAGCGCGTGCAGGAGGAACTCGGCCAGATCGAGGTCGAGGGACAGTCCGGCGCCGGTCTGGTCAAGGTGCAGATGACCTGCAAGTACGCGGTGCGCCGTGTCAGCATCGATCCCAGCCTGGTCGCCGAAGACCGCGACATGCTCGAAGATCTCGTCGCCGCCGCGTTCAACGATGCCGTGCGCAAGGTCGAGACCACCACCCAGGAGAAGATGGGCGCGGCCACCGCAGGCATGCCGCTTCCTCCGGGAATGAAGCTGCCATTCTGATCCTTCCGGTTCCATGCACGAAGCGACTCCGGGCCACGTGCCGGCGCTCGACGCGCTGATCGATGCGTTGCGCCAGCTGCCCGGTGTCGGGCCGAAGTCGGCGTCGCGCATGGCCTACCAGCTGCTCGAGCACGACCGCGAGGCAGCCCGGCGTCTGGCGCGCGCGCTCGACGCGGCGCTCGGCGCAGTGCGGCGCTGCAGTCGCTGCAACACCCTGAGCGAAAGCGACGTCTGCAGCATCTGCGCCGACCCGCGGCGCGATGCCCGCCAGCTCTGCGTCGTCGAGAGCCCGGCCGACCTGGGCGCGATCGAGCAGACGCTGACCTACCGCGGGCTGTATTTCGTCTTGATGGGCCGAATCAGCCCGCTGGACGGCATGGGGCCGAGCGAAATCGGCCTGGATCGGCTGATCGCCCGGGCGTTGGAGGACGGGGTCGAGGAGGTCATCCTCGCGACCAATTTCACCAATGAGGGCGAGGCGACGGCGCATGTCATCGCCGAGACGTTGCGGCCGCGCGGCGTGCGCGTGACGCGGCTCGCCCGCGGCGTTCCGGCGGGCGCCGAGCTCGAATACGTCGATCTCGGCACCATCGCGCGGGCGCTGGTCGATCGCCGCGGCACCTGAACGCCGGCCCGTGCGCGGGACGCAGGGATCGTGCGGCTGCGATAAGCTCTGCCGCATTCGAATACACCGCGGCGTATCGGTCCGGCAGCCGCGCCTCTCCCCGGAACCCATCATGCAGCGACGTTTCTTCCTTCGATCCGCCGGCGCGCTCGCGTTGCTGCCGGCATTGCCGGACACCGCATTCGCCGCGCTCCCGGGGGCCGGGCAGCAGCCCGGGACCCTTGCCGTCTACGCCGGTGCGATCGGCCCGGGCATGTATGCGGCAGGGGATTTCGCCCACGCCCGCTTCCATGATCCGCGCGGCATGGCGGTCGATGCCCACGGCAACGTGTTCGTCGCCGACTACGTCAACAGCGTGGTCCGCCGACTCACGCCGCAGGGCGAGGTCGACATCGTCGCCGGGCGGGTCGAGCAGCGCGACGCCGCCGACGGCCCGGCGTTGCAGGCGCGCTTCTATTCGCCCGAGTGCGTGGCCGTCGGCACCGACGGCGTGCTTTACGTCAGCGACTCGGGCAGCGAGACGGTCCGCCGCATCGGCCGCGACGGCACGGTGAGCACGCTCGCCGGGGCCATCGGTATCGAGGGCTATGCCGACGGTCCCGGGACGTCGGCCCGATTCAATCATCCGGTGGGACTCGGTGTTGATCGGCAGGGCAACGTGTTCGTCGCCGATGCCTACAACGCCACGGTGCGGCGTATCGCGCCCGGCGGCGAGGTGACGACGCTTGCCGGAACGGCAGGCGCGACCGGGTGGCGCGACGGCGTCGGCGCGCGGGCGCGGTTCAACACCCCGGTCGGTCTGGCGCTCGACGCGGCGGGCAACGTCTACGTCAGCGAGTATTTCAACCACACCATCCGGAGGATCACCCCCGATGGCCGGGTGAGCACGGTGGCGGGGGTTCCCGGCAAGGCAGGCTTCGGCGACGGGCCGGCGAAGCAGGCGTTGTTCCGCCATCCGCAGAGCCTGGCATTCGCGCCCGACGGCAGCCTGATCGTCGCCGACACCGGCAACTCGCGGGTTCGGCGGATCGTTTTCGGGAGTGACGTCCGGACGCTCGCCGGAGGGACGGAGGGCGAGACGGTCGTGCCGGGGCCGCTGCCGGCCGAGCTGCGCGCCCCCTATGGCGTCGCGGCGCTGGCCGACGGGTCGATCCTGGTCACCGGGATGAACGCAATCCTGCGGATCGTGCTCCCGGAACCGCTCAAGGCCTGATCAGTCCGCGGTCGGCTGTGCCGCCTCGAACTGGCTGAGGTCGACGCGCGGCGCGGGCTTCCAGCCGCGCTTGCGATGCTCGACGACGACGTTGGTGTAGATCCCGCCGCG